>LKML01000123.1 GCA_001563795.1 Haloferacaceae archaeon B1-Br10_E2g22
GGTTTGTGTTCGCATAATTGATTCACACGGGACGGCCCGTGCCGTCGACCGTGCTGTACGTCTGTCCGAGTGGCGTCAGCGAACTTATACCAAATTTCTTTCCAACTAATACGGGCTAAAAAATAGCCATCATTCGTCAGAGTTACGTGAAGAATACTCGCTTCCGACTATCTTTCGGATCGTATCCGCTGTTACTTCGCCAACCCCGGATACCTCACGTAAATCGTCTTTTCGGGCTGTCATGACCGCCTCGACCGTCCCGAACGCGTCGAGCAGCGCGCGGGCGGTGACGGGGCCGATATCAGCGATCGAGCTGACGACGTACTCCTGTTGTTCGGCGCGGGTTTTGGCCTGTTTTTCGCCGTGGACCGACACGGCCCGCTCGCGAGTCTGCTGTTCTCGCGCGGCGATGGTTTCGAGCAGGTCGGCGGTCGCCGCTTCGTCGTCGGTTCGCAGCACGCTCGCGTTGAAGTCGACGGCCAGGCTTGCCACCGCTCCCCGGATCGCATTCGGGTGGACGTTCCGCTCGCCGTACAGGTTCTCACCCTCAATGATAACGATGGGGCGGCTGTAGTTGCGGGTGAGATCACCGACCTGCTCGAACATCGAGCGATCCCCGCCGGTGAGCGTATCCAGGAAGTCGGCGACCGATTTGCGTTCGACCGCGACCCGATCCGAGAGCACGTAGTCGCCCACCGCAAGCGTTTCGAGCCGTGTTTCGACGGCCCCGCGCATTGAGAGGTCTTTGGCAATCGACGAGTCGAGTTCGCGCTGGTCGACGACGATCTCGACAATCTCGTCGTCGGTGCTGCTGGCACTCGCAACAATGGCGTCGTCTGCGTTGTCGGCGTCGGACTCCGAGTCCGCATCGGTGGCGTCTGAGTCGGTGTCGTCGCTATCTTCGGCTGTTCCGAAGTCGGTTAGTCCAGGACTACTGCTGTCGGTGTCTGCCGCGCTTTCGCCGTTGCTTGCGGTGGTTCCACCGTTAGTCGCTGCCTGCTCGGCTGTCTGCTCGGCTGGCTGGCCGGTCGACTGGTCGGCTGTTTCGCCGTCGAACTGGTCGAGTGCGGACTGGGGGGCCTCCAGTTCCTGTTCGACCTCTTCGGCGACGCCTTTCAGTTTCTGCAGTTCGGAGGCCATCTGTTTTTCTTTGCGTCGAGAAATCCAGAAGTATGCCTCGTCGCGGGTGTCATTTGCCAGCAGGACGACGACGCGGCCCTTGTCCTGACGGCCGGTCCGGCCCTTTCGCTGGATGGATCGGATCGCGGTCGGGACGGGTTCATAAAAGAGGACGAGGTCGACTTCCGGCACGTCGAGGCCCTCCTCGGCGACCGAGGTCGAGACCAGCACCTCGAACTCGCCGTTGCGGAACGCCGTGAGGGTGTCTTTTTGTTCGGTCTGGGTCATCCCGTCGGAGCCCTCCTTGTCACCCTGGCCGACGAATCGCTCGACGCGGAAGTTCTGGCTCAGAAAATCGGTGAGTGCTTCTGCGGTGTCTCGGGATTCGGTAAAAACGATGACGCGCTCGCCGTTGTTGATTCCCAGCGTTTCGGCCAGCAGGATGCGGGTCTGGGAGAACTTGGGGTGCAGATCGTCGTAGGCCTCGGCCTTGCGCATGGCCTCTTGGACCTTTGGCTCGGCAATCAGTCGCTGGCTGGCTTTCGAGGCGCCGGAGCTTCGGGCGGCGTTTTTCTGGCGTTCAAAGTAACGGCGGACGGACTCGACGCTCTGGGTTTCGACGAGGGTGACCGCCCGGCGGAGCTTCATGATCTCGGCGTGCATCGACATTCCCTGGTAGCCCTCCGACTGGTCGTTGTCCATCAGCTTGCGGAGTTCTGCGCCGATTTTGTTGAGCTGTTTTTGGGAGATGTCGGGACTCGTCGCGCGGGTGACGCCCAGCTCGCGGAGTTTTTCGAGGCGGTCGCTGACGACTTCGTTGAGTCCGTCGCGGATGTCGAGCAGCTCCTGTGGGAGGTCGATGCGTTTCCACTCGATGTCGGTCTCGTAGGTGTAGTCGTCGACGTCGGCGTCGTCTTCGGTCATCACCTCGACGGTGTCGACGCCGAGGTTCTCACAGATGGTCTGGATCTCCTCTTTGGTGCCGCCGGGCGAGGCGCTCATCGCCGTCACGAGCGGCTGGTCGGCGTCGGCGTGGTAGCGCTCGGCGATGTAGACGTAGGCGTAGTCGCCGGTGCCGCGGTGGCATTCGTCGAAGGTGAGATGGGTCACGTCGGCCAGCGAGATCCGGTTGCCGACCAGATCGTTTTCGATTACTTGGGGAGTGGCGATCACGATGCGGGCGTCGTCCCAAACCGCCGCCCGGTCGTCGGGGCTGATCTCGCCGGTAAAAACGACGATCTCGTCGTCGGGGATCTGGAGGGCGTCGCGATAGAAGTCGGCGTGCTGGTCGACCAGGGGTTTGGTCGGCGCGAGCAGCAAGGCTTTGCCGCCCTGTTCGTGGAGGCGTTCGGCAGTCACAAGCAGGCTGACGGAGGTTTTTCCCAGGCCGGTGGGCAGACAGACGAGCGTGTGGCCGTTTCGGGCGGTGGCTGCGAGTTGGAGCTGGTAGAGCCGACGCTCGATAAAGTCGGGAGCGAGCATCGGGTGGTCGACGTACGCGTCGGAGTCGGCCATTTGCCGATAGTTGGCCGCTGTGGGCTTTAAGAGTTGCCGGACGTGAATGGTGGGTATTAGCAGTTTTCAGCGATCCACTCACACCATGCATGAAAATCATCCGCGCCGCACTGGTCGGCAATTGACTGGAGCGTGCCAGTCGGGATTTTGTCTTCGGACTTCATCGGGACGGTGACGACTCGAACCTCGCCAGTATCGGGGTTCTCGTAGCGGAGTTTCAGGTGACTCCCGCGTTGGCCCTGTCTACGATAGCCGTGGTTGCCGAGGACTTTGGCGATTTCACGGCCAGAAAAGCTCGTCCGAACCATCTACTGCATGAAATCTGGGAGTGGCTTGTCGTCAACGTCATCAGGGTCGAGTCCGAATTCTCGGAGATTGTCGTCGGTCACTGGCTCACCGCCGCCAGCATGGAGTTCGAGCGCTTCGGCAAGCATCGCAAGAGCCTCGGCTTTCGTCTCGCCGTAGGAGGCGACGCCGGTTTCGATGTCCCGCGCCGTGATCCGGCCGTCATCCTCGTGGATGAACTCGACACCTTCGGATCGGTTGTCGCGTGTCGCACTTGCCATTATCAGTTGCCACTACGGACGAACACCGAATAAGCGTTCGGGCGATCAACGCCATTGTTTCAGTTACGGTCTTTGCGGGAGTCGACCGCGTACTCCTGCCAATCGTCGTATGCCAGTGGCTCATCTTCGTGACTCGCCGCGACATCACCTGCATGACCCGTTGCCACGTCGACGCTCCGGACGTGGTCGCTCACGCGCCAGTAGCTGCCTTTGTGGTCGACGCGCCCGGCCTCGCGGAGCCGCACGAGTGTCGGGCCGACCGACCCTTTTGTGACGCTTGTTGCGTCTGCGATCTCGCTTTGGGTGAACGCCTGGTCGGGATTCGATTCGAGAAATGAGAGTATCTCGTGGGCGTTCGTTCCCGGCGTCGGCCCGCTGTCGTCGGTGATCGCTTCGAACTGATCCGCACTGATTGGCATGTGTATCAGTATGTATTGAATGTACTAATTTATTTGGCTCTGCGTAGCGCGCGGCTAGCTATCTCTGATACGCTCTGGATGAGCACACTATTCCCACACAGCGGTCGACTTCGACTGCAACCAACCCACCACCCAACCTACCCACCCCACGTTCACAGTTCCCACAGACTACCCCAAACCCCGTTACACCCGGCTCTCAGAAGATATCAACTAAACCGAATGGATCGCGCAGACGAAACAGAGGGGTTCGATTAGTCGTCAGCCCGCGCCGCCAGAACGCCCCGGCCCACAAGCAGCTCGTCGAGTTCGAGCATCGTCGACACCACTTCGTCACACGACGGCTCGACGGCTGGCTTCGGCTCGAAGCCGACGGCGAGGCCCGCGACTTCAAGCATCGGCAGATCGTTCGCGCCGTCGCCGACCGCGACCGTCTCGCTCATGTCGACGCCAAGCTCGCCCGCCAGTTCCTCCAGCTGGTCGTCTTTCGTCCCCTCGATCAGCGGCCCCTCGACCTCGCCAGTGAGTTCGCCGTCTTCGATGGGCAGGCGATTCGCAACGATGCGGTCGACTTCGGTGTCGTCGGCCTCCAGAGCGCGCTGAACGCCGCGCTCGAAGCCACCGGTAAAGATGGCGACCGTGTGGCCCGCCTCGCGCAGGCGGTCGATCAGGGTTGCGGCGTCGGGCCGGAGTTCCACGTTGCTGTAGGCGTCCTCGGCGTCTGCCTCCGAAAGACCGTCGAGGAGTTCCGCGCGGCTGCGGAGGCTCTCGGCGTAGCTGATCTCGTTGTTCATCGCCTTTTCTGTTATCTCGGCCATCTCGTCGTCGACGCCGAGTTTCTCGCCGAGCAGCACGGTCATCTCCGAGTTCGACAGCGTGCCGTCGAAATCGAACGCAATGAGGCTCATTGCCGGTGCTTGTTCGTGGGTGAATGAAAAACACCCTGTTTCGCTTGTTGGTTCTTGAGTCGTGTTGGGGCAAACAGCTAACCAGAAGCGTAGGTTTAGAAAGCCCTCGGCGGTCTCGGCTCCCGCGGCTCGTTGCGCTCCTCACTTCGTTGCGGTGCTTACGTCGCCGGGGTTCGTCGGGACCGCCTCGCCCATTCAGTCCGCCAGGAATTGGTTGATCAACCAGTCGACCACATTGTTAACACAGTCGACCACGTTTACTCATACGAACTGATGAGTACAGTTGGCGAAGGGTCAGTCGACACCACACCCCCAGCCGAAGCGATCCCCGACGCCACCGACGGCTGTGTGGTCTGGCACCGCCGCCAGCTCCGCACGCGGGACCATCCCGCCCTGGCGTACGCGGCCCGCGACTACGACAGCATCCTGCCGCTGTTCATCTTTGACCCCCACTTTTACGGCGACGACAGCTTGGCCTGCGACGCCCGCATCCGCTTTTGCCACGAGTCGCTGGTCGACCTCGACGACCAGTACGCCACCCACGGCGGTCGACTCAACTACGCCCACGGCGACCCCATCGAGATTCTCTCACGATTCAGCGCCGCGGGCTGGGCGGTCGTCGCCACCGCCGACCCGACGGGCCGATACGGCCTCCAGCGCGACAACGCCGCCGCAGCCGACTGCGATGTGACCTTCGTCGACGGCGACGGCCTCAGCCGCAACTGCGAGGACCCACGGGATGGCTGGAGCGACGCCGTCGAACAGTGGCTCACCAACGACCAGTACACGTGGGACCCCGAGAGCGTCTCGCTCGCCTCAGTCGAGACCCACCTCAGCCCCGACCGCATCGAGTCGACGTACGGAATCGAGCCAACCAAAACCGACGTGCCATCCGGCGGCACCGACGCCGCACGCGACCGCCTTCGACTCTTCTCGGACGCCATCGGGAGCTATCCGGGCAACATCTCCGCGCCGGTCGACGCCAAATCCGGCACCAGCCGCCTTTCTCCCCACCTCCGCTTTGGCTGCCTGTCGATCCGCGAGGTCTACCAGTACGTCCAGGACAACGCGTCGGGACGCGGCAAACAAATGTTCATCTCGCGACTGTACTGGAACCGCCACTACAATCAGAAACTCGAAGACTGGGCCGGCTGGATGGACCGGGCGGTCAACCCCGCGATGGAAAAGTTCTACGCCGACAGTCACGACCCCGAGTTGGTCGACGCATGGAAAGAGGGCCAAACAGGGTATCCGATGGTCGACGCCTCGATGCGCTGCCTGGCCAAAACGGGCTGGCTCAACTTTCGCATGCGAGCCATGTGCGCCTCCTTTTTGTGCGACCTCCTTGCCCAACCCTGGAAACCTGGCGCGGACTGGTTCTACTACCACCTGATCGGCGCCGACCCGGCGATCAACTACACCCAGTTCCAGACTCAGGCGGGGATGGTCGGCGTCAACACCATGCGCGTCTACAACCCACGCAAACAGGTCCGAGACAACGACCCCGACGGCGAGTTCATCCGGGAGTGGGTCCCCGAACTCGCCGCACTACCCGCCGACCATCTCGCTCGTCCCGAAAAAACACCCCTCCACGTCCAGGATGACTGCGGCGTCGTGGTTGGTGAGACGTACCCTTACCCGGTCGTCGAGTACGAGGCCGCCCGCCGACGGTGTCTCGACCGACTCGAAGCGGTCCAGCCCGACGCCGAACAGGCACTCCACATTCCAGAGGTCGCCCGCCGGGCCTCCCTGTCTCGCCGTGGCCGCAGCATGGGAGCCAACGATGATAGCCCCACCGACGAGAAGTCGACTTCCCAGTCGTCACTCTCGGCGTTCGGGACGGACAGATAAGGATTCTCGACAAAATATACCAACTATCAAATACATCCGTTGGTATGGATACTTTTGGGCGTTTTTCAGCCCCATACAGCTGCGACAATACATATTCATGGATAGTAGAGCGATGTGGAAACGCTTAATCGACCGCCGCGGAATCCTACAGACATGAAGGTACTCGTCACGGATCCGATCGACGATGCGGGCCTCGATCGGTTGCGTGAAGCAGGCTACGAGGTCGAAACGAACTACGAAGCCGAAGGCGACACACTGCTTGCGGCCGTCGCCGACGCA
>LKML01000039.1 GCA_001563795.1 Haloferacaceae archaeon B1-Br10_E2g22
AGACACGGAGGACCTGTCGGATTCCCCGGCGGATCGAGTTCTTCGAGGGCACATTAGACAGCACTGACGAAATAGAGTCAGTACGAATTTTCGATACAACGCTGCGTGACGGCGAGCAGTCGCCACGTACCTCGTTCGACTACAACGACAAGCGCGCCATCGCCGAGTTGCTCGACGATATGGGCACCCACGTTATCGAAGCTGGGTTCCCCGTCAACTCCGAACCGGAGTTCGAGGCAGTCTCGGATATTGCAGCCGCAACCTCGGCGACGACCTGTGGATTGGCCCGGGTCGTCGACAAGGATATCGAGGCGGCAATCGAGGCGGGCGTGGATATGGTTCACGTCTTCGTGAGCACCAGCGATGTCCAGCTGCAGGACTCCATGCACGCGAGTCGCCAAGAGGCGGTCGATCGCGCTGTCAAGAGCGTCGAGATGGTTCGGAATGCGGGTCTCGAGGTGATGTTTTCGCCTATGGACGCTACCCGAACAAACACGTCGTTTCTCATCGAAGTCGTTGAGGCGGTCAGCGAGGCTGGCGTCGATTGGATCAACATTCCCGACACCTGTGGAGTCGCAACTCCCTCGAGGTTTGCGGATCTCATCGGGTTGGTCGGCGAACACACCGACGCACGGATCGATGTCCATACTCACGATGACTTCGGGCTGGCAAGTGCGAACGCGATGTCAGGCTTCGAGGCCGGTGCTCACCAGGCACAGGTTTCGGTCAACGGCATCGGCGAGCGCGCTGGTAACGCCGCCTACGAAGAGGTCGTCATGTCAGCCGAGAGCCTCTACAACGTAGATACTGGCATCGACACCACGAAGATCACCGAATTGGCTCGGCTGGTCGAAGAGAAATCAGATATTCCGATTCCCGTGAACAAGGCGGTTGTCGGCCGCAACGCGTTTGCCCACGAAAGTGGGATTCACGCCGCTGGCGTGATGGAAAACACCGACACCTTCGAACCCGGCGTGATGACTCCCGAGATGGTCGGTGCCTCTCGAGAGTTCGTCCTCGGTAAACACACCGGCACCCACTCCGTTCGGAAACGACTCGTCGATATCGGCTTTGATCCGACCGAAAGTCAGGTTCGGACAGTCACGAAGCGAGTCAAAGAGTTCGGGGCCGAAAAACAGCGGATCACCGATTCGGTGATCGAACGCTTTGCCAAGGAAGTCGGCGTTCAGCGGCAACCCGAGGAGGTTCGAACCTGATGGCCTCCCGGCCGGTTGCTTGTGACGGTGAGCGACAGCCCCAGCCACAGCGGTGGGCTCATCGAACGCGTAAGTATTATAATGACAGACCGTATTCACTCAGATACAATGCGACAGCGCGTCCAAACTCGCGGTCTGCGTTCCCGTCGAGTGGCTGCTGTCGACGTCATCGGTATCGTAGGGGCCTAGCCCCGCATACTACCTTTTCCCACCGAGACGAACCGTTTTTCCACTGCAACCGGAGCACAGTGGACAGACCACAATCTGAGTCGACAGTACACATGCAATCTACAACAACACCACACCGAAACTGCACAGCCAACCTGAGAGTCAATCGACGAGGTATGGATCAATGAGCGACGCACACCAAACCACAGCCAATATCGACACCGCAGAGTCGACAGAAGACTCGGCCGACGACAAGGCGGGAGCGACCCCCGTTACCGACGGCTCGAGTTCGATCGTCCGCGCGCTCGAGAACGCGGGCGTCGAACACGCCTTCGGCGTTCAGGGCGGTGCAATTATGCCCGTTTACGATGCGCTGTGGGATTCGGAGATTGAACATATTACGATGGCCCACGAGCAGGGAGCCTCTCATGCTGCGGACGCCTACGGCGTTGTCGCCGGCTCGCCCGGCATCGCGCTGGCGACCTCCGGGCCAGGGGCGACCAACCTGGTGACTGGCATTGCGGACGCCAATATGGATTCGGACGCCATGCTCGCACTGACGGGCCAGGTTCCTAGTGACATGGTCGGTTCGGATGCGTTTCAGGAGACCGACACGACCGGCGTTACGATGCCGATCACCAAACACAACTACTTTGCGAACTCCGCCGATACGATCGGCGACACCGTCGGAGAGGCGTTCGCGCTGGCCGAATCCGGCCGCCCTGGCCCGACGCTGGTTGATCTGCCAAAAGATGTGAGCTTCGAAGAGACTGACGTCGAACCCGGCGAGCCGACGCTGCCCGAAACCAGCCAGCCGACGACGACCGCCGACCCCGAGAACGTCGCCGCGGCCGCTCGCGCAATCGAGCGCGCCGAAAAGCCCCTGTTGTTGTTCGGCGGCGGCGTTATCAAGGCCAACGCCTGCGAGACTGCTCGCGCGTTCGCGCGTGATCATGGTATTCCGGTTGTCACGACAATGCCCGGAATCGGCACGTTCCCGGAAGACGACGAACTCTGTCTGTCGTGGGCTGGCATGCATGGCACCGGCTATGCCAACATGGCGATCACCCACACAGACTGTCTGATCGGTGTTGGCACCCGCTTCGACGACCGGTTGACAGGCGGAATTGACACGTTTGCCCCGGAGGCAGAGGTCGTCCATATTGACATCGACCCTGCGGAGGTCAGCAAAAACATCCATGCCGACTACCCGTGTATCGGTGATGCGGGCACAGTTCTCGATCAGTTAACCGACGAAATCGACCACGAGCCGGACGCTCGAGAGTGGCGCGAGCAGTGTCAGACCTGGAAATCCGAGTACCCGATGGATTACCCAGTCGATGAAAACGCACCACTCCGCCCAGAGTTCATCGTTGAAGCATTTGATGAGGCGACCGCGGATGATACGATTGTCACGACCGGTGTCGGCCAACACCAGATGTGGGCCGCCCAGTATTGGATATACACCGAACCCCGGACGTGGGTTTCTTCACACGGGCTCGGGACGATGGGCTACGGCCTACCCGCCGCCATTGGCGCGCGGTTTGCCGCAGACGATAATCAAGACGTTGTCTGTTTCGACGGCGACGGGTCGTTCCTCATGACGCTCCAGGAAATCTCGGTCGCGGTCCGAGAGAACCTCGATATCACCATCGCAGTGCTCAACAACGAGTACGTTGGCATGGTTCGCCAGTGGCAGGATGCCTTCTTCGAAGGCCGACACATGGCATCCGAATACAACTGGATGCCTGAGTTCGACAAACTCGCCGAAGCATTCGGTGCACAAGGCTGGCGCGTCGACAACTACGACGAGGTCGCCGACGCTATCGAAGAAGCACTCGCGTATGACGGGCCGTCCGTGATCGATTTCCATATCGATCCCGAGGCCAACGTCTACCCCATGGTCGCCAGCGGCGCACCAAACGGCAAGTTCGCACTCTCGGAGGATCAACTATGAGTCAGAACGAACAGGGCCTACAAGGGCCACCACCGGAAGAACGACCACACCCAGAAGGACGACGAAATACCCAGGGAATTCGGATCGACCCCGAAGTCGAGGCCGAACCCGACACCCGCACCGCGTTAGTCTCGGCGCTCGTCAAACATGAACCCGGCGTGCTCGCGCGCGTCTCGGGGCTGTTCAGCCGCCGACAGTTCAACATCGAGAGCCTTACTGTGGGGCCGACGACCGTCGAGGGCAACGCCCGAATCACGCTGGTCGTCGAAGAGACTGAACCCGGAATCGATCAGGTGAAAAAACAGCTCGCCAAACTCAAACCCGTGTTGTCGGTTGGCGAACTCGAGGATCGCGCGATTCGCTCCGAGCTTGTCTTGCTGAAAGTCAACGGCGACGAGCCTGATAAAGTCCAGGCGATCACTCAAATGTACAACGGTGAGACCCTAGATGCCGGCCCGCGGACGATCACCGTCCAACTGACCGGCGAATACCACAAAATTGAAGACGCCCTTGATGCCTACCGGCAGTTCGGCATTATCGAAATCGCACGAACTGGCCCGACTGCGCTCTCGCGGGGCGACCAGCCGACGACACCCGGCGAAAAGCCAGCCGCAGAGGCGACACTGGGTGTGCCGTCGACTGACGGCGGGACAGACACTGCGAGTAACGCCGATAGCACTAACGGCGAGGCACGGAGCCAAGCCGAAACCACCAACTAACCCCGGCTAAATCTTACCAATACAATGGCAGACAAACTCAACGCAACAATCTACTACGACGACGACGCAGACCAAAGCTATCTTGACGACACGACAGTAGCCGTCCTCGGCTACGGCAGCCAGGGCCACGCCCATGCCCAGAACCTCGCCGACAGCGGGGTTGATGTGGTTGTTGGCCTTCGTGAGGACTCCTCTTCGCGTGCAGCAGCCGAAGCAGACGGCCTGCGGGTGGCGACACCGGTCGAAGCAGCCGCTCAGGCCCAGGTTGTCTCGGTTCTGGTGCCTGATACGATCCAGCCGGCCGTCTACGAGCAGATCAAAGACGAACTCGAGGCGGGCGACACCCTGCAGTTTGCCCACGGGTTCAACATCCACTACAACCAGATCAATCCCAGCGAGGATATCGACGTCACGCTTGTTGCGCCTAAATCGCCAGGCCACCTGGTACGACGGAACTACGAGGCCGACGAGGGAACGCCCGGCTTGGTCGCAATCTATCAGGACGAAACCGGCGAGGCCAAAGAACGCGCGCTTGCCTACGCGAAAGCGATCGGCTGTACTCGTGCGGGCACCATCGAGACCTCATTTAAAGAAGAAACCGAGACCGATCTGTTCGGCGAGCAGGCCGTCCTCTGTGGCGGTGTCACCAGCCTCGTCAAACAGGGCTACGAAACGCTCGTAGAGGCGGGATACAGCCCCGAAATGGCGTACTTCGAGTGTCTCAACGAACTCAAACTGATCGTTGATCTGATGTACGAAGGCGGTCTCAGCGAGATGTGGGAATCAGTTTCCTACACCGCAGAGTACGGTGGGCTGACTCGAGGCGACAGAGTCGTCGACGAACACGCCCGCGAACAGATGGAACAAGTCCTCGAGGAAGTCCAAGACGGCAGCTTTGCCCGACAGTGGATCCTCGAAAACCAAGCCGGGCGGCCGAACTACGACCAGCTACGCAGCGCCGAAGAGAGCCACGAAATCGAAGCAGTCGGCGAGGAACTGCGCGGGCTGTTCTCGTGGGCTGACGAAGAAAAGTAGATACATGACCACACAACACTATCGAGGTAACAGATGAGCAACGGAACGCTGTACGACAAAGTATGGGAGAAACACAAAGTAACCGAGCTGCCCAACGGACAGGATCAACTGTTCATCGGGCTGCACCTCGTCCATGAGGTCACGAGTCCACAGGCGTTCGGAATGCTTCGAGAGCGGGATTTGAACGTTGCGTATCCGAACCAGACGTTCGCGACGACAGATCACATCGCACCGACTGAAGCCGAAAAGCGAAAACGACCGCTTCAGGACGACCAGGCCGAAGAAATGCTGAGCGCACTCGAGACCAACACGGCCGAAAACGGCATCACCTTCTTTGGCTTCGAGTCGGGCAAACAGGGGATCACCCACGTTGTCGCACCCGAACTCGGCCTTTCGCAGCCAGGAATGACCGTCGCCTGTGGTGACAGCCACACCGCGACCCACGGTGCGTTTGGCTCGATTGGGGTTGGCATTGGAACCTCCCAGATCCGGGACGTGCTGGCGACCGGTTGTATTGCGGCTGACAAACAGAAAGTCCGCCGGATTAATGTCGAGGGAAGCCTCGGTGAGGGTGTCTACGCCAAAGACATCATTCTGAAAATCATCCAGGATCTGGGCGTCGACGGCGGCGTTGGCCACGTTTATGAGTATGGCGGCGAAGCCATCGAGGCACTGGATATGGAAGGTCGGCTCGCGGTCTGTAATATGTCCATCGAGGGCGGTGCGCGTGCGGGGTATATCAACCCCGACGAGACGACCTACGAGTACCTCGAAGGCCGCGAATACGTCCCCGAAGGCGAGGAGTTCGAAGAACGCAAAGCATACTGGGAGTCGATCAGATCGGCCGAAGACGCCGAGTACGATGATGTCGTGACGGTTGATGCCGACGGTATTGACCCACTCGTTACTTGGGGGATCAACCCCGGCCAGGTGATTGAGATTACCGATACGGTGCCGGAACCCGAGAACTTCGAGACACGAACCGACCAAGAGGCCGCACAGAAGGCACTCGACCACATGGAGATCGAACCCGGCCAGTCAATGGTCGGCTACGACATCGATGTCGCCTTCCTTGGAACCTGTACCAACGGTCGCGTCTCAGACTTCGAGGAGGCAGCCAAGATCCTCGAGGGCAATCAGATCGCCGACGGCGTCCGCGCACTTGCAGTGCCGGGCTCCGAGACCGTTCGTGCGGAGTGTGAAGCCCGTGGCCTCGATGAGGTCTTTATTAACGCTGGCTTCCAGTGGCGACGGGCCGGCTGTTCGATGTGTCTGGCGATGAATGACGACTATCTCGAGGCCAATGAGGTGTGTGCCTCATCGTCGAACCGCAACTTCATTGGTCGACAGGGCTCGAACGAGGGTCGAACCGTCCTGATGAGCCCTGCAATGGTCGCTGCCGCAGCCATTGAAGGCGAAGTCACCGACGCACGTGATTTCCTGGGTGAGGAACCATCTGGTAGTGCCAGCGGTGTCGAGGAGGCTGCAGACTAATGACGCCCGAAAACCACATCACTGATGTGTCGGGCACGGGCGTGCCGATTCCCGGCGACGACATTGACACCGACCAGATCCTGCCCGCACGCTTCATGAAAGAGGTCACCTTCGACAACATGGCAGATTACCTCTTTTATGACGCCCGCCGAGACAGTGACGGCGAGTTCAACGACCACCCGCTCAACCGTTTTGAGGGTGCCTCGATTGCAGTGATCAACTCGAATTTCGGCTGTGGCTCCTCCCGTGAGCACGCACCCCAGGCGATGATGCGCTGGGGCGTCGACGGCATCGTCGGCGAATCCTACGCCGAGATTTTCCGCGACAACTGTAAGTCGCTGGGCATTCCGGCTGTGACGACAGACCACGAGACGGTCGTCGAACTCCAAGAGTGGATCGAAGCCAACCCCGACGAGGAAATCGACATCGATGTCGAAACCGAAACAGTCAGCTACGGTGAGACGACCATTGACGTCGATATTGACCACGCCATGAAAGAGGCCCTTGTCGAGGGGATCTGGGATACGACGGCGCTGATGTACTCCAACAAAAGCAAAGTCGAAGCAACAGTAGACGAACTGCCATACGCCCAAAGCGACTAGGTCTGCTGTCGATTGTATTGTATTGTATTTGTAGTCGATTTCTCCGTATCCTGTGAGGCCACAGCCGACTGGCTGGCCGGCTGATTGCAACACACCCAGTATTTCAAGACACTTACATTGATTCGTCTCGAGTGTGCATACCAGACAATGGCCTCCGAAACAGTCAGTTGCACACTACTAACACAATGAGACAGTGGCCCGAAATACCAACAGTCAACTCGAGACTGCCGGAGTGTTTCTCTTCGGGTCATCTCTGGATACTCGAGGCAGTCGTCGGCGCACCACTACGATTTCGGCTTCGTGAGTCGGGGCAGTTGGCCTTCGGCGATGCGGATCGTGTGTATGCAGAACCCGAAGCAATGCCCGAACAGTACCAGCATGCACTCAACCATATCCAGAGTGCATTCGACCGCGAGAGACTCCGGAAAGCAATCAAACAGCCAACAGAAATCGTCTTTTTCGGCACCGCCTTGCAGTATCGAGGCCTCGAGTACGATTGGGAGCAGGCACCGTCGTTTGTCGGCCAAGAAATCTGGTCGGCCACAGACGAACAGTTTCGGCCACCGGATGCAACAGAGGGCATTTTCGAGCGACTTGGCCTCGAGCCAATCAATCCACTCGAAAAAGAGCTTCCGGTCCGTGATTTCGACCCCGAGAGGTATGGATATCCACAGTCAGCCTGGTACGAAGGGCCTGTAGCCGGTATCGTGATCCGTGATAAACAGGGCCATCGCGCCAGCCGGCCGAATCCGGCGGTCGAAATCGACAACACACCGCAAACGTCCGCAACGAATGCCGACGAACTCGCTGCGATGTACGGTTCCGACAGTCGGCTCAGTCGTCTCCTAAGTGGGTACTCAGAGACGACACAGGCTATAGAGCCGAACCAACTGTTCGAGCGTGCCTTCGAGTCGGCAGTTCGTGAGCTTCATCCACGCGTGTTCGCACCCGCGGGCGAAATCGAGCGAGCCGCCTTTCGGTCAGCGTTGGCCGCCCGGAGTGGTGAATTCCTCCAGAACAATACTGTCTGACTGGCCGGAACCGACAGATCCGGTCGACAGTACGTTGGTTTAGCCCAAGGGACTTTTGATTCCCCATACCCTATAGCTGTACAATTGAATGACAGAACCTGTATCTCGACCTCCTGGTGTGGACCACGAAGCTGACCTCGAGTGGTGCCACGAGACCGTTCAGGGCGTCTCTCGGACGTTTGCGCTGACTATCGACGTCCTGGAGGAACCGATGTCGACACACATCTGTTTGGGCTATCTGCTTTGCCGCATCGCCGACACCATCGAAGATGCCGGCCACATCCCACCCGAGCCCCAAGCCGAGTTGCTTCGAACCTACGATGAGGCGATCAATCCCGACTCGGAGACAGATATCGTACAGTTCAGAGCCGAAGCCGACGAGTGGATTCCAGACGAACGAACACCCGACTGGATAGTTGTCGCCGAGGCCCCACGCGTGGTTGCCACGTTCGATGAGTTGCCCGAGGACGTTCAAAAAGCGATTATCCCGCCCGTCCGCGAGTTGGTCGACGGGATGGCAATGTTCATCAATCGGTATGCCAACGCCGGCGGGCTTCGGATCGACACGCGTGATGAACTCGAAGAGTACTGTTATTATGCGGCAGGCACGGTCGGGAACCTCATTACGAACCTGCTGACCCGCGGCGATCTCGCCAAAGACAAACGCCAGCGGCTGTACAATACGGCCGTCGAATTCGGCCTCCTGTTGCAGTTGGTCAACATCTCGAAAGACGTCTATGATGATTATACAGCAGAAAACAACGTCTATCTGCCCGCTGAGTGGTTGGCCGACGAGGGAATCGACCAGGAAGCGGTCGTTGATCCCGAAAATCGCCAAGAGACCGCCAAAGTCGTCAGTCGAACCGCAACCCACGCCCAGTCGTTTCTCGGTGACGCCGAGAGGTATCTCAAAGCGATGCCGCTGCGGCACGGCAACACAATGGCTGCCTGGGGCGTTCCGTTCTTGCTCGCAGTAGGGACGCTCAGAGAGCTTATGTCTCGGCCAGAGGATGCGCTCACCGAACGTGGCATCAAAGTCTCACGACAAGAAGTCTTTGCAGTGATGAATGCGATGCGAACCGGCCGAAAAGACTCCCTGAGCGAACTCCGAGAGGCCATCGCCCACCAGCCATACCATCGCGTTGTCACAAACGCCGACTGAGCGCCTCGAGGCAGCCTCCGCAGGCGTGGATTCGCCCAGCATCGCAGATCTGCTCCGTATAACACTGTGGTCGTGACCACCAGAAGATCCACGCGTTTTTATTCGTGGTGACAGAATCCTCATTCATGAGCTTCGAAAAAGACGACCAGGCCGTGTTGCACGACAAACACAGCGAATACGACGGCGAGACGGGGACGATCACACAGGTCGTCGAAAACATGTTCGGCGATGCAACGTATACGATCAGCTTCGAGGAGGGCCAAGAGGCTGGCGTACCTGAAGACGATCTCGAGGCAGTCGACGACGAGGCCGACAGCGACGAAGAATAACCGCGAGGCGAGTGCTTTTTCCCTTCAGTCACTAAGATGCGACCAATGCCGAGAGTACCCTTTCACTATATTGATCTTCGGACATTCTGTTATGCGACTGAAGACGAAAAACGGGTCGAAGACGCACTGCGTGCGTTTCTGCCCGAAGAGTTCGAACTCGACCGGATGGAAAACACCGGCCACCACGGTGATCGGATCGTAGTACTTTCGGCACGCGTTGAGACCGCCGACGAGATGCGATACATTCTGGATCGGCTGGCCGAACTCGAGGAAATCGACCGGATTCTCGAGGAACTCAACGAGCGTGTCGATGACAACTGCTCGTTTTTCCTTCGACTGAACAAACAGGCTGCATTTAAAAACGAGGTTGAACTCGGAGCCGGAATCACACTCCGAGCGAAAGTCGAAGCCTATCCGGCCAAACACGAGACAGCAGTCGAAAACGCGCGTGAGGCCTTAGAACAGTCCTGTTCGTGAGCCCGCTTACTCGTCGTCGACCCACTTGATCGAACAGCCTCGAGCGGGCAGATCGTCGCATTCGACAGGCTCGCCGGCCAACACCGACTGGATTGCCTCGCGAGCATAGAACGCCGTCGGCTCGCTTTCTGGGTCGAGCGCATCATCCAATCGTCCATGGTACGCCAAGATCCACTCATCGCCGTCGCGTCGAAACAGGAAGGGATCTGGCGTACAAACTGCACCGTAAGCACGGGCGACATCTTGGGTTTCGTCGTACAGATACGCATCGTAATCTATGGTGTCTTCTTCGACGAGTTCGACCATGCTCTCGAAGTCATCGTCGGGATACTCCGGGTTGGCGTTGGGATTGATGCCGACGACCGCAGCCTCGTCGAACTCTGCGGCCAGTTCGTTCAGAACGTCGAATTTGGCCTTGGCGTACGGACAGTGGTTGCACGTAAAGACGACCAGCAGAGCGTCGTTGTCGGCGAACGACTCGAGGGAGTACGTCTCGCCGTCGACGCCGGCGAGTTCGAACGCCGGGGCGTTATCGCCGCGTTCGAGTTCGGAGTCGGATTCTTTCAGTACCATATACACCACTAGAGCCCCGGGTGGAAATTCATTTGGGATTGACTGGCCGTCGAGTCATACCCACTCGAATAGACCCTCCTGGGAGGCCATCGTGGTGACCGATGGTCGATGGTGTAGGACTCGAGGACGCTGAGTGGAGGTTCCTCGTTGCAGTCAGTGTCGCTTTGCCGCAGGCTACTTTCAGGTAACAAGCGAGATCAACACAAAAAGCGAGCCGACAGAGCCCAAGGTCGTAACAAAAACGTTGAGCGAGGCGAACTCGCTGTCGCCACCCAACTCGTAGGCAAACACATACGTTGAGACGGCTGTCGGTGTCCCGAGCATGACAACCGCAGCCTGGAACGTCGAGGCGTCGACAGCGAGTACCGAAAACGCGAGCCACGCAATCGCTGGCATCACGATCAGTTTGAGCCCAACGACAGCGCCAGTTGCACCCAAATCAATTGACGGCCCGTCGACTTGGAGGGTCGCGCCCACACAGAGCAATGCTAAGGGCAAAGCGAGTGCTGCCAGCACATCGAGACCAACGACGACTGCCGGGTTGAGACGTACACCCAACGAACCAACAGCGATACCGCCCAACAACGCGAGTAACACCGGGTTCCGTGCGAGCTCGAGCAGTTGCGCCCGGAGCCGGGTATCGGCCCCAGTGATCGTTACCAACAACAACACGGTGATTGGCACCTGCGTGAGCGAGCCGATACCAAGGACGACACTGGCGATAGCCGTTACTTCGGCATCAAACGTCGCGGCGACAAGCGGGAGCCCGAGATACCCCAAATTCGAGTGGTACGACTGAACAGTTGCAACGCTCCGGCGAGCCGGAACGTCTTGGTGGACGTTGACAACCCACGCGAGACCGGCAGTCACAGCGAGCACTCCTACCACACCGACAAACAATGCAGGCGTCAACAGCGCGGCAATGTCCTGGTCGTAAGTCGCAGTGAACACAAGCGCGGGCAACGCGCCGTAGTAGGCGACCGTGTTGAGCCTCGAGGTCCGGCTGCGGTTGAGAACTCCGCTCTGTCTGAGCGCGGTGCCGACGAGCAACAACACGAGCAGCCCGAGAAGCCGACCAAGAACCTCCATACACCTGCTGGGTCGACGAGGCGTTTGACCGTCCCGGTTTGGCTATACGTCGAGTGCAGTGTCACGTTCTGGCGGTTGCAAATATACCTTTTAGTAATATTTGAATAGAAAAGTATTATTAAAGAGTATCCGTTACTGGAAGTACGATGAGTGTACACGAAGAGCCGAGACGAACCGAACCGTCGACGAACGACCACGCTGACCGCTGGGAGCCCGTCCGCGAGTTGCCCCCGAGTTCGAAACTTGTTGCGAAGGTCCTCGATGACCACGAGACGCTGACCCAAAGCGAACTCGCCGAGGAAACGCTGTTGTCGACGCGAACGGTTCGGGGAGCCGTCGAACGACTCGAGGCGGTAGGTGTGGTTGATTCTCGCGTCTCATTTACTGACGCCAGAAAACAGCTCTATCAGCTTACGATCTAAAAGCAGGTTGCACAACACTCGTCGGTTCTGACGTGCGTGTGCAGTAGGAGGTTGATCCCAACCGCCTCTGGTTGGGAGTGTCTGTTCGACACCGACTCACGGAGACGTACTAGTGTGCGTCTCGCCACCAACTGCCCTACTACTACAATTGGTGTCTATCTTCTATCTGTATAATGTGCTGACAGCCTATGAGTGTCGCAAATCATATGCAGTCGGAACAGACACAGAGAGTATGGACGCCAAACGCGAACTACTCGCGCTGCTTTCGACCGACGCCCGAGAGTCAACCGAAGATATCGCCCGTCAACTCGGGATCGACGCCGACCACGTCGAGAAGTTACTTGACGAACTCGAGACCGAAGGCACACTCAAGGGGTATCAGGCAGTCGTCGACTGGGATAACATCGACGACCAGCGCGTGGCGGCGTTTGTTGAACTCAACGTCGAACTCGACCGCGAGACGGGCTACGAAGAGATCGCCGACCGGATCGCCCGCTTTTCTGAAGTCGAGTCGCTCCGGTTGGTCTCGGGTGATTACGATTTCGCCATCGAAGTGACCGGCGAGTCAATGCAAGATGTCTCTCGATTCATCTCGAATCAGATTGCACCGATTCCAGAGATCACACAGACAGTGACCCACTTTATTATGGAGACCTACAAGGAAGCGGGAATTGATTTCGGCGACCGGGACGGTGACGACAGGCTCTCGGTTTCACCATGACGTTGCAACCAAACGATCGAATGGCTGGCGTCCCAGAATCGGGTATCCGTAAGTTCTTCGAGTTGGCCGAAGAACGCGACGATGTGATCTCGCTGGGAGTTGGCGAGCCAGACTTTTCGGCTCCGTGGGCCGCTCGAACCGCAGCGATCCACTCGCTGGAAGCAGGCAAAACCTCCTACACATCGAACCGTGGGATGGCCGAACTCAGAAGGCTAATTGCAAGCTACAGCAGCCAGTGGGGCCACAGCTACGATCCCGAAACCGAAATTCTGGTCACTACCGGCGCAAGCGAAGCCGTCGATCTCGCGCTCCGAACGTTCGTCTCACCGGGCGACAGCGTCGCACTCCACGAGCCGAGCTACATCTCTTATGAACCAGGCATTCGGTTTGCTGGCGGCGAGCCACTCAGCGTACCGACAAGCGCGAAAAACGATTTCGTATTGACGCCCGAAGCCCTCGCTGCGGCGGGTGCCGACGAGGCCGAGGTGCTGGTGTTGTGTTATCCTAACAACCCGACCGGCGCAGTGATGACAGAACCAGAAATCCAGGCTGTCGCAGAGTTCTGTGTCGACCACGACATCGATGTGATCGCCGACGAAATCTATGCGGCACTCACCTATGAGGGCGAACACACCTCAATTGCAACGATGCCCGGCATGCGCGAACGAACAATCGTCATCAACGGCTTTTCAAAAGCATATGCGATGACTGGCTTGCGACTCGGATATGCGCTAGGGCCTACCAACGCTGTCGACTCATTGAACCGCGTCCACCAGTATACGATGTTGTCGGCTCCGACAACCGCACAGTATGCAGCAATCGAGGCCCTGCGGAGCTGTGGGGACGCTGTCCAAGAAATGACAACTGCCTACAACCGTCGGCGACGATTCGTCCTCTCGAGATTCGAAGAAATGGGCATGGACTGCTTTACTGCACGTGGTGCGTTCTATGCGTTTCCCGAGTGTGGTGGCGACGACGAAGCGTTTGCCGAACAACTGCTCAAACAAGAGGGTGTCGCTGTTGTCCCTGGCCGTGTGTTCGGTGAGTGTGGCGAGGGACATCTCCGTGTGTCCTATGCGACGGGCATGCGCGAACTTAAAACAGCGATGAACCGGATCGAAGCCTTCTACGACGGCCAATAGAGCGATGTTGTTCGGTGGAGTTCGGTCTTCTAACGGCGATACCACAGAACAAACCCGAAAACAGAGGGAACAGCCATCTTCGACGCCGAAGCCTGATTAAAACTCGAATGAGTCGGTGTCGTCGTCAGACTCGAGATTGAACTCTTGGTCGGAATCCGGTGTGTCGAATGCCTCATAGAAGCCGACGAACTCCTCGTGGTCATCGAACGATCCGAGTGTTTCGTCTAGTTCTTCGCGGAGTTCCTCGAGGCGGTCGGTGAGTTCCTGATACTCGTCGTTGTCCTCGAGTGACGAGCGGCCCTTTTCAGACTCCAACAGTGCTTTTTTCGAGGCCAGCGAGTAGAGCTCTTGGACACCCTTGTCGTACGAACTTCTGGACAGTAGGTCTTCGACGGTCTCTTTGAGTGTATCTCGAGTCACCGGTTTGACGAGATACGTATCGAAGCCCATCTCGATAATATCGAAATCAGGCTCAACTGCAGTTACCATCGAAACCGGACAATCAATGCCTTTCTCGCGGGCCGCATCAAGCACTTCGTCACCAGAAAGACCTGGCATTCGGCGATCCAACAACATGACAGAGATTTCATCATCGAGTTGTTCCAGTGCTTCTTCGCCACCGTAGGCTGTCCGTACCCGGTAGTCGGCTTTCAGCCACGTGGCATACAGGTCTGCTAAGTCTGGCTCGTCCTCGACGACGAGTATGAGTGGGCGGTCGTCGTTCATGGCTCCCTAGATCCCTCAGCGGTCACAGTATGCTTGTGGTATGCGGGGACATATGAAAATACCCCTTTGGTTCTCAGTCTGAACAATTTGGAGGACAAGTAATTTATAAGTAACATATATTGGAGATGCTGCTGTGCTATGTATTACCACCCAATTATCGATTATAAGTATTCTGATTGGGGAACATACTGGATAACAAACTGACAGTAGATAGTGGTTATTCTGGGCTGTAGTTTGGTGCTTCGTCAGTAATCATCACATCATGTGGATGGCCTTCAGTCTGGCCTGCAGCCGAAACCCTGACGAACTCCGAACGCTGTTTGAACCCGCTGAGCGTTTCAGCACCGACATACCCCATCCCAGACTGCATACCGCCGACGAGCTGGTGGAGTTCGGAAGCAAGCGTTCCCTTATATGGCGTTGCAGCCTCGACACCCTCAGGAACGAATTCCTCGTCGTCATCAGCGTCTTTGAGATAGCGGTCGCCGCCGCCGGATTTCATCGCACCGACACTGCCCATTCCGCGATACTGTTTGTACTTTTTGCCGTTCATCGTAATGATGCGGCCGGGTGCCTCCTCGGTGCCAGCAAAGTATGATCCGAGCATGATGGCGTCGGCACCGGCGGCGACGGCTTTGATTGCGTCCCCAGAGTACCGAATTCCGCCGTCAGCAATGACAGGTATGCCTTCAGAGGCAGCGACATCAGCGACTTCGGCGATTGCAGTAATCTGTGGCATCCCCGCACCGGTGACGACACGGGTCGTACAGATCGAACCCGGGCCAATCCCGACTTTGATTCCGTCGGCAAAATCAATGACTTCTGTGGCCGCCTCGCGAGTGCCGACATTGCCGACGACGACATCTGCCTCAACGAGTGTTTTGATTTCGCGGGCAGATTCGATAACGTTGAGGTTGTGTGCGTGTGCACAGTCGATAAACAGCACGTCCGCGCCAGCCTCATCGGCTGCAGTCGCGCGGTCTTTCTCGAATGGGCCGACAGCAACACCGCAAACAAGTCTCCCCTCGTCGTCGCGGGCAGCCTCTTGATGCTCGCGTCGCTGAAGCACTCCTTGCATGGTAATGAGGCCAACGAGTTGGTTGGCTTCGTCGACGATTGGGACGCGCTCGATTTTGTACTCATACATCAACTCGAGAGCTTCACGCGCTTCGACGCCTTCAGAAGCGGTGATGACTTCGTCAGTCATCGCCTCTTCGACAGTGTCTGTCTCGCCGACCTCGAGGAACGGACGAATGTCGGTGCCGGAAATGATACCGAGAACGGTATCGTCATCGTCAACGACCGGCGCACCTGAGACACCCTCGCGGTTCATCATGTCGTCGACGTCGCTGATCGTCTGTTGTGGGCTAGCAGTGACAACGTTATCTCGGCGGATCATTAGCTCGTCGGCACGCTTGACGCGTTTGATCTCTTCGACGGTTTCGTCGAGATCCATGTTTCGGTGGAGTACACCCATTCCACCCTCACGAGCCATCCCGATCGCCGTGTCGCTTTCTGTTACGGTGTCCATTGCTGCCGAAAGAATCGGAATGGTGAGTTCGACGTTTCGAGAGACACGCGTCGAGAGATCTGCGTCGTCGGGTTCGACGCGGCTCTCCATCGGACGAAGTAACACATCGTCGAACGTCAACGCCTCCGGTACTTGCAGCTTTTGAGAGAAAGAACCCTCTGAACTCTGGTTCGCCATATAAACCGTCAACGTGGATCGGTCAAAAACGTTGCGAGTCCCCATGCCGCTGTGGATGTCCCACACGCAGTCGATCCAGTTGTGCATCGGTATGCATACCACCGCATCTAATGCTGAGGTGCATACATTAGTCCACTATCAGTCGTAGATGTGTCATCTGTCACTAGTTACAGCCGTCTCATTCCTCACCAATCGCAGACATTCCATGGGCTCGAGGCCATATCAACAGGTGTGTGAACTCCGATTGTGTCCTGCATTCTCACACAATATTTAACCGAGTCAACCGCTTATGTATATTCATGTACTCCCAGTACACTTCCGCATCGCGTACGGCCGGCATCGCCCAGCAGTGCTCCGGCATTCGCTTTACATCGATGGGGACAGCTGTATCCACACTGGGAGCCCTGTTTGGTGGGTTCAATACCCGTCTGGGCAACCGTGACCCAGAGTTACCACCATATCGCCGTTTGGCCGATGGTGACGGCCATTAAGCCGGTATGAGTGTCTCTGAACACCCGGTCGCACTTACCTTAGAGCGACGCGTCGGTGGAGCGACCCGCCTTTTGGCAACCGTGATGGCACTCCCGTTAATCGATGGAATCTTCGTCGCCCTACTGTTGGCCGGGACGCTGAATACAACCGTCGGGATGCTCGAGACCGGCCTGCTCATCTTCGGCGGATCAGCCACGCTTGCAGTGATCCTCGCCGAAATGGACGACAGTCCCCGGACGATGGTAGGGTCGATCCTGCTCATCGGCGCAGTGATCGTTCCGCTGGCAGCCCTCCAGGCAGTGTTTGCGTTGACCATCGAGAGCGTGCTCAATATGGTCGTCTTCGAGCGCTTTGCAGGTCTGGTGATCCTCGCAATTGCCGCCAAAACGGCCAGTTCGAAGATTGGCGAGCTGCTTCCCTCACCAGGAATGATCATTGCACTCGGGTTGATCGCTAGCCTCCAGCCAAACGGCTTCGTCTTCGAGCTCCTAGTTAATCCCGAACTCATCGCACGGGCGAGCGTAACCGCCGGTATTGGTGTCGCCTTCGCACTGGTGGTCGCACTAACGGCCCCACAACTGCGGGGTAACGTCGATATCGATCGCTTCCGCTTCGGGAGTTCGGTCGCACTGGGCGTGCTTGCGCTGCCGATCTTGGGCGTCTTAGAGACTGACGCTCCAATCGCACTGGCTGTGTTGGTCGTTGCCGCACTGTTGGCCTACGATCCTGATGCCGGCCCAATCGACGCCGGCCGTGTGGCCGAGACCCCTTCGCCTGGGGACGACAGGGCTGCAAGCAGTAGCTCGAGCGCTGAGTATGACTCCTCGAGTGGTGCTGCCACGAGCCCAATCGGCAAGAGTCGCAACTCACAGCCGGTCGATCCCGCTGCGACTGCAGATAGTGATGAGGTCTCGATAGACCGTGGAGACGTCGGCTACGGCTATCCAAGCGAGGACGACTCGAGAGCCCCATGGCTGTAGTCGAATTCGACAGTAGTATATTGGAACATCGGTAGATTCGCTCCCAACGTAATCCGGTTTTCTCCGCCAATAGAGTTATGATGCGAGTCGACATCAGATCCGGCGTCGACACAAGAGTGTCGGAACGGAAGGACGGAACTTCTTAGGTGATGGTCGTCAAAGATTCCATATGACCAACCGTGTTGTCGAAGGCCGAATGGTGACTTCTGAGACGCTTGCTGAGTTGATCGAGGGAGAACGACCAATGGAGGCAACCGAGATCGAAGATGCCGACCGTGAGTGTCCAGAGTGTGATGGCAACGTCATCAGCGTAGGCTACATGCCGAGTGTGACAGCGTTCGTGACGGGCTACAAATGCCAGGACTGTGAGTGGAGCGACAAACAAGAGTAGCCCGCAGCCGGCAGGTGGTATCGAAACCTCTTTAGTATCGATACCGCAAGTAGGAGACGAGGGGACGTGGCCAAGCCAGGCATGGCGACTGACTCCAGAGGCCACGCGCCCGGGACGACACTCCAGACTGATATTCCGAGCAGTCGACTGATCATCGACTGCGTTGACGACCCTCTGGAGTTCCGAGGCGCACACCGGAGATATCAGTCGATCGGGGGTTCAAATCCCTCCGTCCCCACTTTCCTACGAGCGATTTTGCGATAGCAGTAGTGTTTCTGTGATTCGCATAGGTGATGCCAGCCGAAGGTTCATACAGGCGGTCGGGAATATCAATGTATGTCGACTTCGGCG
>LKML01000124.1 GCA_001563795.1 Haloferacaceae archaeon B1-Br10_E2g22
GCTCAGTCTAAACCCCCGTGTTTCGCCTGGAGATGTATCGAAAACGGTGAGGAAAGTAGTTCCACCAGGATTCGAACCTGGGTCGTTGCCCCCAGAAGGCAACAGGATTGGCCACTACCCCATGGAACTGTGCACTCGAAGGAAGTAGGTCGGCTCACAAAACCGTATCGGTTCGACAGCCGACTGTGTCGCCACCCCACGGGTCGAACCCACAGGGAGTAGCCAAATCAGCATCTATTAGTCCGCCACGACAGCACACAGCAGTATGTACGTTGGACGCTTCATCGTTGTTGGCCCAGGTATTGGTGCGTATCGCGTCTCCTCGAGATCGTTTCCGAACCGCCAGATCACCGACCGCGACGGCGTGTTGACCGTCGGGCCGACCGCCGACGCTCCTGAGACAGACAACCCCTACGTCTCGTACAACTGTGTCCGGACGGTCGAGAACCCGGCGACCGACAGCGGGCTGGCGGTCGTTGGCAACGGCTCACATGTCGATCCAATAGCCGAAAAACTCGAGTTGGGCTATCCTAGTCGTGATGCGCTCGCTGTGAGTCTGCTCGCCCTTGATTACGAAAAAGACGACTACAACACCCCCCGTATTGCCGGCGTTGTCACTGCCGAAGAGGCCTACATTGGCACTGTGCGCGACGATGCGTTGATTGTCACTGCAGTCAGCGAGCCAACGTTCGTCGCAACCTACGAAGAAAACCGCCCGACGGCCTACGATCTCGAGGCACAAGACGCAAGTGGAGTCGCAGCCGAGTTGTACGATGCAGCGTATGAACACGCTGTCTGTGCGGCCGGTGTGAGCCTCGATGGCGAGGATGTAACGTACGCAATCGAAAACGGCGACTAACAGTCTACTGTGGGCTCGTGAACGCTTCGGCGACGGCTTGGCCGACGCGTGCGGCATTTTCGATACCGAGATCGAACACATCGGAGTCGATACTGGTGGTTGGATCGCCGCCTGGCGGCTCGCGGTCGAAGTTCGCCACCGCTCGGATCGAGAGATACTGATCGAGCAGGCCGAACCGCTCGAGGGCAGTCACCGTCCCAGCGTCTTCCATCTCTGTAGTGGCGAACGACCCAATCCCGTAGGACTGAGACAGCCTCTCGACTTGCACTGCGGTTTCGGTGCCATGATACACTTCATCACCACAGACTGTCGGGCCGACAGTGACTGTGGGCTGACGGCTGTCGTCGTAGCGTTCGCGGATCGTTCGGGCGGCCTCGCTGTCGGCCAACTCGAGATCGTGGGTAGCTGCCACAGCCCTGTTGAGGAGCGTCTCGTCGAGTTGCCAGACGTACTCATCAACGAGCCACTGCATTGGCCCGATAGTCTCGCCGATCAGGAGTTTGATATCCCAATCGACCACGTAGTCGGCGAGAAATACAGACCCGAGCGTGCCGGACGCCGGTCGGCCACCCGCAATGCCAACCGAGAGGATCGTCGTCTCCGAGAGATCACAGTCGCCGGCTGCCAGCGCGCTGACCGTGGTGGCGGCTGCGCTTTTGCCGATACCAGTTGATGTGAGCGCGAGATTGGTTTCGGTGTCGAACCGAAGCGGGTAGATGAGTCCCTCGAGATCGACCGTCCGGTCGAACTCGTAGTTGGCAACCCAGGGGGCGACTTCCGAGGCGTCACCGGTGTACTCGGCAGCGGTGAACGCCGGCAGTACCAATACGTCGGGCGAAAGTGACATACCGACGCTGGAAGCCGAACTCAAAAGAGCCCGTCGACCCAGTGAGGAACGATGAGTAAACCCTAATCAAGAGAGAATGGAGGCTATCCCGAACCCAACGCAGTGAGAACAGTACAAACAGCGATGCGGCTGTAGCGACGTGACGAACGCTTTAGAAGGCTGAATTACTATTCGATCAATAATGGATACCGAAACGTTCAGCAGCGTCTTGGAGGAAGCTGGACTCTCTCCGTATGAATCTAAAGTGTATGCGACGCTCTTAGAGGTCGGTACCGCATCGGCAACCGAGGTCGCCGACGAAAGCGGAGTTCCAGGTCCTCGGATCTACGACGTGTTGCGCTCGCTGGCCGACCGTGGCTACGTCGAAACCTACGAACAAGACACCTTGCAGGCACGGGCTCATGATCCAAGCGGCGTGTTGAGTGACCTTCGAGAGCGTGCCAGCCAGTTTGAGGCCGCCGCCGAAGAGATCGAAACACGGTGGGAACAACCCGAGTTGAAACACAACAACGTCAGCATCGTCAAACGACTCGAGACAGTGATAGATCGGACTCGACAGTTCATCGAAAACGCAACAGACCAGGTGTATCTGTCGGCCAGCCTCGAGGAGATCGACGAACTCAGCGACACACTCAAATCAGCCCACGAACGCGGTGTGGCAGTGCACCTCTCGGTACACACTGAACACGGCGGCGAACCACCAGGTGCAGACAACTTCAAGGGGATCTGCCGGGAAGCACGGTACCGACGTCTCCCTGCGCCGTTTGTCGCACTCGTCGACCGCGAGAAGACGTGTTTTTTCCACCACCCTGATGCGGTCGATCAGTACGGCGTGTTGGTCGATGATCGCACACATAGCTACGTATTTCACTGGTACGTTCTGGCCGCGCTGTGGGAACACTGTGAGACGATTTACTCGGAGCTCAGCGACGATCTGCCCGCCGAATACGTCGATATCAGACAGTTAGTCGCCGATATCGGCCCGCTGATCGAAGACGGCGTCTCGCTGGCAGTTAGTATCGAAGGCTACGAAACCGAAACAGGCCAACCAGTGTCTTATACTGGCACCGTCACTAAAACCGAACGTGCCACCAGCGGTGCCGATGGCACAAACCCTTCGTTGGTTGCTGGCCAGGCGACGCTGTACGTCGAGACAGACAATGCCGAACTCAGCGTCGGCGGTTGGGGTGCGATTATCGAAGACATCGAAGCCACTCGGGTTATTCTCGAGGACGCCGACAGCCCCATCGATCTTGGCCGAACCAACTGAGTCGCCCGACTAAATTATTTACAATATTCGTTGTATATCCTTTAGAATAATAATCAATCATGATAAATTAGCCATGAGATGCACGCTGAATCGGTTGATAACAACCAAACGGGCACCGAACAGCCAGCAGGTCGATCCGGCACCTGGGTTGCATATCTGGGACAGCTGGTCGCTGCGGAACCGCCACGGCGAGGTCGCTACCATCGATGGCTGGCAGGTGTTGATCGTACTGACAGCACCACTCGAGGTGGCCCCTGGCGACCGACACGATATCGCCGAACACCAGTATTTCGTCTCCAGAGACGGCCGCAACTGGCTCGAGGCGAAACCAGGGCGTACCCAAGCCGAAAAGCGGCGAACCGATGGCTCCGTGTGGTGAACCTCCCAAACAAATTTCCGGCTCACGAGAGATATCAAAGGTATGCGTCTGGGAGTGATCTCGGATATTCACGGTAACCTGCCGGCTTTGGAGGCTGTTAGGAAGGCACTGCCACCGGTTGATGCGGTCGTCTGTGCGGGCGATGTCGTCGGCTACAACCCCTGGCCTGCAGAGTGTCTCGAGTACATTCGAACACAAGCGATCCCAACGGTGCAGGGCAACCACGACCGAGAAGTCGCCGCCGACGGTGGAACGTATTTCAACTCGATGGCGAAAGCTGGCCTCGAGTACGCCCACCAAGAGCTAACCGACGACCAACTCGAGTGGCTCGAGTCACTGCCAACCGAACGGTTTCTTACCGATGGCCGAGTGCATATCGTCCATGGCCATCCGGACGACCCTGACCGCTATACGTACCCGCAGTCGTTTTCGCCGTCGATGCTGGCCGAGGGCGTCGAGTTGTTGATTGTCGGACACACCCATATTCAGGCAGTAAAAGAATTTGAGGCGGGTGTAGTCCTGAATCCAGGCAGTGTCGGCCAGCCTCGAGACGGCGAGCCGACCGCAGCGTTTGCGGTGGTCGAACTCGATGCGTCCGGTCTGAACGTAACGACTCGCCGTGTCGAGTACGATATTGATCAGGTGATTGAGGCCGTCGAAACCGCCGGCCTCCCCGCACCAATTGGAACACGGCTCCGATCCGGCTCATAACAATCTGGAACACGGCTCCGATCCGGCTCATAACAATCGCAGCGTCAAGTAGCGAGCAAAAACAATCAGCACACCGAACAGACAGACACACCTTTATGTTTCAATAGTTGGTGTTTGTGGTATGGTTGAACCATTATTGCTACAAGGATTCCCGACCAGCGGCGGGGAGTTCATGGATCTGTACGGAGATGTACTGGTCTCGTTCGGTATCACGGTTGTCTCGTTCATACTCACATTCATCATTTTGTACACGGTGGGGAAATCGGTGCTTGTCAGAGTCACCAAACGAGCACTTGACGCACGGAATTTCTCCTCAGCAGTGGTTAGTCTGGGCTCGAGTATTGCCGCCGCAGTGGCAGTGTTCGCTGCGGTCGCAATTGCAGCGACTGTTGCGGGCTTTCCAGCGATCCTGACGGCGTTTGCGACGATTACCGGCGCACTCGCATTGGGATTGGCCTTTGCGGCCGGCGACATCATCGAGAACTTCGTCGCTGGCGTCTTTATTCTCAAGGACAAACCGTTTGTGGTCGGTGACTACATCGAGTGGGACGGCAACAGCGGGGTCGTCCGTGAGATCGATCTACGAGTCTCGAAGCTCGATACGTTCAACAACGAACAGCTCACCGTTCCGAACAGCGATCTGGCGAGTGCGGTCGTCATGAACCCGGTCGCCAACGAAACACGCCGTGTGCCGTTTGATTTCGGTATCGACTACGAAGCAGACATCGAACTGGCACGCGAGATCATCATCGACGAAGCCCACAAGATCGAGGGGATCCTCGAGGATCCAGCACCGAGCGCGCCCGTCACAGGACTGGCCGACTCGGCTGTCGTCCTCAACGGTCGCGTCTGGGTCAACCCACGCGAGACGGGTGCCGGACCGGTCAAAACCAAATGGGTCGAAGCCGTCAAAAACCGCTTTGATGCCGAAGGTGTCGACATGCCGTACCCACACACCGAACTCACCGGTGGTATCAAACTCGAAGGCATCCCCGAGAGCGCAGACGCTCTGGCCGACGACTAGGCGTCCTCGAGTCGCCTGTAGTCTGTGATGTTTTTATCTGACACGGTCGTAAGGAGTGTCATCCAGTATCCCAATTGGCAGTACTATCCAGCAACTACCCGTTGTGGGTAGCTCAAGGCCAACGAACCTGAGCAAAGACAGTTAAACGTGGTCTTGGACGATCTCGAGTGTCGCTTCGCGGTCGTCCCAGTCAACGAACAGCGCAACAGAGGTCGCACTCGTAATCACATCCTGGAGGTTGATTCCGGCATCCGAAATCGGGGTGAGAATAGACTGGATAATCCCTGGTCGGTTCGGGAGTTCACCACCGGTAACGCGGATGACGGCGATACCGTCTTCGACAGTTACACTCGAAAGTGTGGTTCCACTGACAACCTCTTCGTGAAGGACGGCCTCGGCTTTTTCTGAGCGGGCCTCATCAACGTAGAACGTAATCGAGTCCATCCCGCTTGCGACCGCATCAATGTTGATATCGGCCGCACGCAGTCCCTGTGAGAGATCAGCTAGAATTCCGGGGCTGTTGCGAATCGCTCGACCCGCAACCGTTAGACAAGCCAACTGCTGTTCTTGCATATCGATGAGATTCTTGAATTTCCCCTCGATTTGAGTCCCGCCAGTCAGCAAATCACCGTGTTGGTAATGAACAACCCGGACTCCGAGATGTTCGTGTTTGTACGACAACGCACTAGGAGCGACGACTTCGGCCCCACGGAACGAGAGATTCCGGAGTTCATCGACCGAGATACGGCCGACGTTGCGCGCGCCTTCGACAACGCGTGGATCGCCGGTCATGACGCCTTCGACGTCAGTGACGATGACGACCTCGTCGGCATCCATGTAGTTGCCCAGCATGACCGCGGTCGTATCGCTACCACCACGGCCGAGTGTCGTGATTTCGCCCTCAGCGTTCTGTGCCAGAAAGCCCGTAATAACTGGCACAACACCGTCGAGTTCCGCTGCAAGATCGGCTGCCCGTTGTTTGGTTGCCTCGACGTCTACTTCGCCCAGATCGTTGGTGATAATCGGCCACTGTTCAGATCCTGGTTCCAAAAATAGTGCCTCAACACCACGGGCAGAAAGTGCGGCTTTTAGCATCCGAACACTGGTTCGTTCGCCCATCGAGACGATTTCGGCACGATCGGCATCCGATGCCTCGAAGTTGATTTCCTCGAGTAAATCATCCGTTGTCGAGCCCATTGCACTGGCGACAACCGCAATCTGGTGGCCCGCATCGACGGCCGCCGCAATCGAGTCGGCCGCACGGTTGATTCGGTCGCCGCTGCCCAAACTCGTTCCGCCAAACTTGGCGACAACGCGCATTAGAGATCCCTCCGGCACATCGAACGGTCAGTGAGTCGACTGTATGTGAGTACCGTGTCGTAGGCAAACATGGACGGCTCTAACATGGCGACCTGCATAACGTTGTTCACTTCTGTAGGGTCACCGAACTGCCTGTGTTGGACTCTACAGGTATTAGTCTGTGTGCCAGCGAGCCTGCTGTCTGGACATGCTTTCACTCAAA
>LKML01000125.1 GCA_001563795.1 Haloferacaceae archaeon B1-Br10_E2g22
CTGATAATCCGGTCAACTGGCAGCCGTGGGACGATACCGCCCTCGAGGCAGCCCGCGAACAGAACAAACCGATCTTTCTGTCAATTGGCTACTCGGCGTGTCACTGGTGTCACGTCATGGAAGAAGAGAGCTTCGCTGACGACACAATCGCCCAGCAGCTCAACGAGCAGTTCGTTCCGATCAAAGTCGACCGCGAGGAGCGACCCGACCTCGATAGTATCTATATGACCGTCTGTCAGTTGGTGACTGGCCGGGGCGGCTGGCCGCTTTCGGCGTGGCTTACCCCAGAGGGCAAACCGTTCTACGTTGGAACCTACTTTCCGCCGGAACCACGCGGACAGATGCCCGGGTTTGGGAGCCTCTTGGATCAGATTAGCAACTCGTGGGCTGACCCCGAACAGCGTGCTGAGATGGAATCCCGCGCCGACCAGTGGACTGACGGCGCGCGCGACCAACTCGAGTCGACGCCCGATACAGCCACCGAACCGGACAGCGACACTCTCGACGATGCCGTTCGGGCAGCCCTTCGTTCTGCTGACCGCGAATACGGTGGGTTCGGTTCCGATGGCCCCAAATTCCCTCAGCCGGGACGGATCGATCTTCTCCTCCGGGTGTATGCACGCAGTGGCATGACCGACGCACTGGATGTCGCAACCACGACGCTCGAGGGAATGGCAACCGGTGGCGTCTACGACCAACTCGGCGGCGGCTTTCATCGGTACGCCGTCGATCGTGAGTGGACTGTCCCACACTTCGAGAAAATGCTGTACGACAACGCCAGCCTGCCACCGTTGTATCTGGCTGCCTTTCAGCTTACCGGCCGCCAGCAGTATGCAGACCTCGTTAGCGAAACACTCGGCTTTGTCGACCGAGAGCTTACTCATCCCGAGGGCGGTTTTTACAGTACGTTGGATGCTCGCAGTGGCGACAAGGAAGGAACGTTCTATGTCTGGACGCCCTCGCAGGTACACGAACACCTCGAGGAGACCGACGCAGCCCTGTTTTGTGATCGGTACGGCGTTACCGATTCAGGAAACTTCGAAGCCAAAACAACTGTGTTGACGATTGCAACCTCGGTCGAGACGCTTGCCGAAACACACGGGCTCTCGACCGACGAGGTCGAAAGCCGGCTTGCTGAGGCCAAAGCCACGTTGTGTGCGGCCCGCGAGAACCGAACCCGTCCACCGCGTGATGAAAAGATCCTGGCTGGCTGGAACGGACTGATGATCTCGGCGTACGCACAGGCCGCTCAGGTGCTCGATGCGACGTACCTCGAGCAGGCGACCGAGGCACTCGCGTTTATACGCGAACAGTTGTGGGACGCAGAGACGGGACGGCTCACTCGCCGATACATCGACGGCGACACTCAGGGAACAGGGTATCTCGAGGACTATGCCTTCCTGGCACGCGGGGCATTCGACACATATCAAGCCAGTGGCGAACTCGAGCATCTTGCGTTTGCTCTCGAGCTTGTCGACACCGTTGTCAAGGCCTTCTGGGATGCCGACGATGGGACGATTTACTTTACCCCACAGGACGGCGAGCAGTTGGTTGCCCGTCCCCAGGAGCTTGATGACCGCTCGACGCCCTCGAGTCTCGGAGTGATAACGGATCTACTGGTTGTACTTGATGGGTTCGTTCCTGATACCGAGTACCGTGAAATCGCGGTGAGCGTACTCGAGACCCATGGCAACCGGATTCGTGGCAATCCTCTCCAGCACGTCTCGTTGACGCTGGCGGCCGACCGCTATGCCCACGGCAGCGCAGAACTGACGATTGCAGCCGAAAAGATACCCGACGCATGGACAGACGAGATCGCTTCCCGGTTCCTGCCGGGCGTTGTGGTCGCACGCAGACCGCCAACCGAGGAGGGACTACAGACGTGGCTCGAGCACCTCGGATTCGAAACAACACCGCCAGTGTGGGCCGACCGGTCGGCCAGCGGCGGCGAGCCGACGGTGTATGCCTGCCAGGGCTTTTCATGCTCACCGCCTGAAACAGAGATCGATGCTGCCGTTGAGTGGCTTGCTGAGAATCGGTGACAACAGTACTGCAACTAAATATCGGTGTGTTTTTCTCCGGAAAAATCCCACCAGATAGCGGATCAGATGGCAGAAACCGTATGGTCTGTGTTCCAGTATGTCGGTTTCCTCTCCGGCCTACTCGCTTCGCGCCTCGAAAGATGCTGAGTTGCCCGCAAACGTCGTCGGCTGTATTGGTGTGGTAGATTATTTCACACCCAGCGGTCGGTATTCGGGCCGTCTGCGGTCGGAGTCGGTCGAATCGATGGGGCCGAAACACTACCCTTTTGACCCTCCTGCTGGTAGCACCCTGTATAATGGGCCGACGAAAAAAGATCGTTCAAGAATGTGAACGGCTGATGGATAACCCGGAGCACATCCGGAACATCGCCATCGCTGCTCACGTTGATCACGGTAAAACAACGCTTTCTGACAACCTCCTTGCTGGTGCTGGCATGATCTCCCAAGACACTGCTGGCCAGCAGCTCGCAATGGACACCAAAGAGGACGAACAGGAACGTGGGATCACCATCGATGCGGCAAACGTTTCGATGACCCACGAGTACGAGGGAACTAATCACCTGATCAACCTCATCGATACGCCCGGCCACGTCGACTTCGGTGGCGATGTGACCCGTGCGATGCGTGCGGTCGATGGCGCGCTCGTGGTTGTCGATGCGGTCGAGGGTGCAATGCCACAGACCGAAACCGTCCTCCGACAGGCACTCCGTGAGGGTGTCAAACCAGCACTGTTCATCAACAAGGTCGACCGGCTTATCAATGAACTTCAGGAAGGTCCAGAAGAAATGCAGGAACGCCTGCTTGCGGTAATCCACGACGTCAACGAACTGATTCGTGGCATGACCGAAGAAAAGGACTACGACTGGACGGTCAGTGTCGAAGGCGGTACGGTCGGCTTCGGATCTGCACTGTACAAATGGGGTGTCTCGATGCCGTCGATGCAGCGAACCGGCATCGACTTCGGCGACATCATGGATCTCGAACGGAAAGGCGAAGAGGGTCGACTCGAACTCCAAGAGCGAACCCCACTTTCGGACGTCATTCTCGATATGGTTGCCGAGCACTTCCCGAACCCAATCGAGGCCCAGCCCCGTCGCATCCCGACTGTCTGGCGTGGTGACGACCAATCGGAACTCGCAGAAAGCATGCGTCTGGTCGACGAAGACGGCGAAGTCGTCTTCATGTCGACCGATATCTCAATGGATCCACACGCCGGCGAGATCGCGACCGGTCGACTCTTTTCGGGTACCATCGAAAAGGGCCAGAACCTCTATGTGTCGGGTACGGCAGGCACCAACCGTGTCCAGTCGGTCGGGATCTTCATGGGTGGCGAGCGTGAGGAAGTCGAGAAGGTACCTGCGGGTAACATCGCAGCCGTTACTGGGCTGAAAGATGCCATCGCTGGCTCTACTGTCTCGTCCGTCGAGATGACGCCGTTCGAGTCCATCGAACACATCTCCGAGCCTGTCATCACGAAATCCGTCGAGGCAAAGAGCATGGATGACCTGCCGAAACTCATCAAGACGCTCCAGCAGGTTGCCAAAGAAGATCCAACGATCCGTGTCGAAATTAACGAAGACACTGGTGAACACCTGATCAGCGGCCAAGGTGAGCTTCACCTCGAGGTCATCACACAGCGAATCCGCGACAACCAGGGCATCGGTGTCCACACCGGTGAGCCGATTGTTGTCTACCGCGAACAGCCACAGGGCGAATCTCGCGAAGTCGAGGGTGTCTCGCCGAACAACCACAACAAGTTCTACATCACCGCCGAACCGCTCAGCCAGGAGATCGTTGATGCGATCAAACTCGGCGAGGCCTCGATGGATATGCCCGAACTGGAACGCCGTGAAGCCCTGCAGGAAGCCGGCATGGACAAAGACGACTCCCAAATCGTCGAACACATCTACAAAACCAACATTCTGCTCGACCAGACGAAAGGTATCCAGCACCTCAACGAGACGATGGAACTGGTTATCGAGGGACTCGAAGACGCCCTCGAAGACGGCCCACTTGCGGCCGAACCCGTCCAGGGTGCGCTGCTTCGACTCCACGATGCCAAACTCCACGAGGATACGATCCACCGCGGTCCAGCACAGGTTATCCCGGCAAGCCGTGATGCAGTCCACCGCTCGCTGATCGATGCGCAGATCAAACTCCTCGAGCCAGTCCAGAACGTCCGGATCGACGTTCCATCCGAGTACATGGGCAGCGCTTCGGGCGAGATTCAGGGCCGCCGTGGCACTGTCGACGACATGTACCAGGAAGGCGACCTCATGGTAATCGAAGGCCTCGCACCTGTCGAAGAGATGATCGGCTTTTCCTCAGACGTTCGGTCGGCAACCGAAGGTCGTGCGTCGTGGAACACCGAAAACGCCGGCTTCCGCGTGCTGGTCGATAACCTCCAGACAGAGAAGATCGGCGAGATCCGCGAGCGCAAAGGCATGAAGCAAGAACTACCACCAAGTATCGACTACATCTAACTCCGCGCGGGGTGCTGTGTCAACGTTTTTTGAGAGTTCCGATTTTCAATTCAGGCGAGTATTGTAGTTTCCTTCCGTGAGTGTCGTCAACATACCCTCGAGACCGGGCTTCGATGAAGTCTTATACTTGCTGAAAAAACACGGTTGATGTATATGCGGATGGGAACGTTAGCCGCAATCCGACAGGTCAGCATCGCCCGACAACGACTCTGCTGTCTGTCGGAGACAACACGCACGCTGGCTCAGGAGGTGGCTCTATGAGCGATACGGGCGGCGAGGTTCAGACCCATACGGTTCGGCTGGAACTCGTCGACGAACCAGGCGAGTTGCTGCGCGCGCTCGAGCCAATCTCTGAGGCCGGCGGTAATCTGTTGTCGATTTATCACGAACGCGGTAACCTCACTCCGCGTGGCCACATTCCGGTTGAAGTCGACATCTCGTGTGCGCCCACGCGCTTCGAGACGATTGTCGAGGCACTGCGCAACGCAGGCGTCAACATCATCCAAGCCGGCTCCGAGCGATACGACGAGGAACTCGTCGTGATACTGGTCGGTCATCTCGTGGATACAGATCTCTCGGATACGCTCCGGCAGATCGAATCCTGTGCGGACGCCTCGTTAACTGATCTGTCTCTTTCAGCACCGAAAGGCCGCGATGAGACCTCGAGTGCCCGCATCAGGCTTAAAACCCGATCCGGAACCAACGGCAATGCGCTTTCGAAGCTCCGAGAAATCGCCGCCGAAAAAGACTTACAGGTTATCGAACCGCTCACGGAGGCAAGCCAATGAGCGGCGCTCGACTCTGTGTGCTCGGTGCGGGTGCGGTCGGTCGGTCTGTGGTCGAACTCGCCGAAGAGTATGGCCACACAGTTACCGCGATTGCTGATTCTACTACGGCAGTCATCGACCAAGACGGCATCGACGCCGCCGCAGTCCTACAGCGGAAAGCCGACGAGGGCGTTGTGGGGGATGCCGAACCTGAAGAGGCGTTAGCCGGCGCTTACGATGTGTTAGTCGAAGTCACCCCGACAACGCTCGGAGACGCCGAGCCCGGATTTTCACACGTCAAAGAGGGGCTACAGCGAGACAAACACGTTGTGCTCGCAAACAAAGGCCCGGTCGCAGAACGGTACGGCGAACTCCGCGAGTTGGAGGCCGAAAGCGAGGGCAAAGTTCGCTTTGAGGCCACCGTCGGCGGGGCGATCCCGATTCTCTCGACAATCGAGGATTTCGGTGCAAGCCACATTACTGCCGCCCGGGGTGTACTCAATGGGACGGCGAACTTCATTCTCTCACGGATGGCCGCCGAAGGCCTCGATTACGAACACGTCCTCGCAGAAGCACAGGATCTAGGCGTTGCCGAGGCCGATCCAACTTTCGACGTCGAAGGAATCGACGCCGCACTCAAGTTCGTGATCCTCTCGAATGTGCTTGCCGATGGCGACCAAGAGTTCACCCTCGAGGATGCTACCGTCGAGGGAATCACTGAGATTCCGGGAACTGCACTCGAACTCGCGGCCGAAGACGGACGGACGATCCGACTGATCGGAGAATCCACACCAGAGGGCGTGGGCGTCGCCCCACGGCTTGTCCCTGATGACGGTCCGCTGTCGGTGACTGGAACGCTGAATATCGTCCAACTGGAGACCACACACGCCGGCCGGCTAAACATCAGTGGCCGTGGTGCGGGTGGGCCTGAAACGGCAACTGCAGTACTGTCTGATGTAAGCCGACTGGTCGAATAACCGCACCCACTTGCGCCCAGCGTTTCGTTTCTATCTTGTTCAAGGAGAGAATCCCGCACTTCAGGGCGGGCGTGAATCCGACAATCCGGGTATTTATATGTAATGTGAGCGTAAAATACACCGACCAAGGCGGTATATCCGCCCCGTGAGGGCAATCGGACAATATTGGGATTCCATCTCTGACTCTCGTAGGTATCCCCTACGTGAGAGGAGATGGATACCGACACAAAACA
>LKML01000126.1 GCA_001563795.1 Haloferacaceae archaeon B1-Br10_E2g22
AGAACCGCGTCATCTAAACGCAGCACACAGCTTTTCCATTTTTGAACCCTCTCTGAGCCGCTGCTATCTAGTTCAAAGAGAGAATCCCGTCCTTTAGGACGTCACCAGAACGCGAGCGTTCTGGCCACATCGCGAAAATCTTTGATTTTCGAACGACACTCCCATCACTCGTCGGTGTGGAAACCCGAGGTTCCCAACCCAGCCGCCTTGTGCGGTGGGAAGCCTCGCCGTCGTCGGGCGTAGCCCGACTGCAAGCGAGACCAAAGGTCTCGTCCCGTTTACGGCGAGGAGGATGTCACCGCGGGTAGCTTTCTCGAGTGCTGTTGTGTAGACACCTAAAAGACTATCTACCCTGACGTTCCGAGATGGAACAATGATCGATTCGGCTCCGGATCTCCTCCGGCTGGTCGTGTTGCCCGTCTTTGCGTGGGCCGCCTGGCGGGATATCAACACTCGACGGCTTCCCAACCGCCTGTGGCCACCGCTTGTCGGTCTCGGGCTCGTACTGTTGGCTTGGGAGACGTTTCAACTGGCTCCGTTTGCCACTCTCGAGGGCAGACTGTTTCTCGTCCAGATCGCGGTGAGTCTGCTGTTTATCGCCCCACTCGGCTATGTGTTCTGGTGGATCGGTGGCTTCGGCGGCGCGGACGCCAAGGCACTGATCACGCTCGCAATCCTGTTGCCGACGTTTCCAAGCTACGTTATCGGGACGCTCCAGTTCCCGCTGGTTGAGACGCCTGTCGGTGTCTTTTCGTTGACCGTGTTGACAAACACGGTGTTAGTTGCGGCGGCTGTCCCGCTTGTGCTTGCCGTACAGAACCTCTCGAGGGGCGATCTCGAACCAACGGCGATGCTGTTTGCCCGCCGTGTTGCGATTGATTCGATTCCTGATCGGCACGGAAAACTCTTCGAGTCGCCTGAGGGGATTACTCGAGGCGGGCTTGATCTCGATGCGCTCCGGATGTATCTCCGCTGGCGCGGCACAACGCTGGCCGATCTGCGGGCCGACGCTACGGGACATCGCGACCCAGCCAGCATCACCGACACCTACGAGCCAACCGACGGCGGTACCCACGTTGGGCCACGAACTGATGGTGGGTCTTCAGTTGAGACGTCTTCGAGTGATTCGGACACAGAGACGGCGGCCGTGTTCGATGATCCGTGGGCTGCCGAAGCGTTTTTCGAGGCAATCGACGGCACTGCCTACGGCTCGTCGCCCGAGCAACTCCGTGATGCACTCGAGTTGCTCTCGACGACTGACCGTCAGCGTGTGTGGGTTTCGCCCGGCTTGCCGTTTATTGTCCCCATGTTCGTCGGCCTTGTGGTCGCATTTACTTACGGCGATCTACTGTTCGGACTGTTCGGCTGGTTCGGGCTGTTCTGAGCCGTCCCAAACGGGAAAGTCCTATTGGCCGTCCACTCGTTGGGTGGGCCAATGACCGACCAGATCGACGTTGATTTCGGTGACAACGGGCTCGTCCCAGCAGTTGCCCAAGACGCCGAAAGCAAGGACGTGCTCATGCTTGCGTACGTCTCGCCGGAGGCACTCGAGGCTACCCGCGAGACCGGCTATGCTCACTACTACTCGCGGAGCCGCGATGAACTCTGGAAAAAGGGGGGTTCGAGCGGCCACACTCAAGAAATCAAAGAGATACGCGTCGACTGTGATGCTGATACGCTGTTGTATATTGTCGAACAGAACGTCGCGCCGTGCCATACCGGCCACGACAGCTGTTTTTACCGGACGATAGACGGCGAGAACGTCGGCGAACTGCTGTTTGATCCTGATGACGTCTACTGAGATGACTGATCCAGCTACTGCTGCGGCCGGCACGCCAGCCCAAGAGGTGGTCGCCGAACTCGAGGCGGCCTTCGAGCATCATCAGATTATCGACAGCGAAATCAACGAAATCGGCGAACGGAACCTCAAGGCTGCAGCCGACGGCTATCGTAATGCAACGCGTCTGCTAGATAGCTACGAAGAAACTGCGGTTGGGTCCGGAGATTTCAGTTCGTATCTCGAGTTCCAGAGTCAGTTTTTATCGCTTATCGAGCAGCTTCCCGACTCGGCGATGGCCGCCGAGGGGTTTCAGCGTGCCAGCGACCGAATGGACAAACGCCGACTCAAAACGTCGGATTTCGACTTTGCGCGCGAGGCCATCGAACCCGCAAGCGAGGCCACTGCGCTGTTAACACGTCGTGAGGAGGCTGCCGACGCCTACCGGTCGGCGCGTCACGAGGCAAAAACCACACTGAAAGACCTCGAGGCAGACCGCAAGCGGCTCGAGGAGTTACAGACGCTGGGTGATCTCGAGGTCAGTGTTTCGCTCAAACCACTTCGTGAGCCAATCGAGGCCTACAACGACGCGATCGCCGAGGCCTTCGAGACGTTCCGGAAAACCCAGCCGGCCCGCGAGCTGTTCGAGCTGCTGGCGGCGGCTGCTGACCGCCCACTTGTCGGCATCAGCCGCCCGCCGCGGGAGCTTGCGGAGTATATTGCCACTGCGCCCGCAGGCCAAGAGCCACTCTCGACGCTTCGAACATACGCCGAGTATTCGCCCTCGAAACTCCAACACTACGTCGAGGATCCTGGTGCGCTCCGAACGAACGTTGCGGTTCACCAGACGTATCTCGACCGACTAGGTTCCGAGCCGCTGACTATCGAGTGGCCACCCGCCGAAGCTGGCGTGCTTCGGGCGCGACTCGAGGAGCTTGCACCGATTGTTCGCCGACTGGATCGTGCAGTTGCAGCCGACTCAGACACTGACGCAGACGAAACAGACGATAACGCAGACAGCACGGACGAAAGTGACTCCTCTGTTGAGTTCTACCGCCGACAGCTTGCACGATTCACTCGCCGCGAGGAGTACGACCGGCTCCGTGATGTTGCGGTTGCGCGCGCCGAGTTGGACGACCACGAGTTCGAGCTTGTCTCGAGCGGGACAATCGACTCGGAACTCGAGGCCGTCGAGTCCGCACTCGAGGCCGTCGAAGCCGCACTCGAGACGTATCGCATTGAGTAATCGTTGTTATCGAGCGGCCTCAAGAACCGCTTGCAGTTCGTCGGCGAGGTCGGCTGCACGGGATGCAGTGGTTGCTTCCGAGCTGATTCGGACTTTTGGTTCGGTGCCACTTGGTCGGACTAACACCCAGGCGTCACCGTAATCGAGCCGGTGGCCGTCGGTAGTGCTCACCTCGGCATCACTGGCGGTTTCGGCGAACTCGGTGGCTGCGGTAAGCATTGATTGGAGTTCGGCTTCTGAGTCGTAGGTGAGGTTGATTCGCTTGTTGTGGTAGTGCTGGTAGGGTTCGACGATCTGGCTTGCGGGCGCTTCGGCCAGCAACTCGAGAAACTTCGCGCCGATGTACGGGCCGTCTCGAACCAGCCGGTGGTTCGGAAAGAAGATCCCGCCGTTGCCCTCACCGGCAATCGGCACTGAGCGGCCTTCGGCCCACAGCTCTTTGATTCGGGTGATGATGTGGGTTGCTCCAATCGGTGTCAACTCGAGGTCTGCGCCAACTCGCTCGCAGACATCGACCAGTCGCTGAGAGACGTTGACTGCTGCGACTGTCGTTTCGCCTGCGGACAGTTCGGTCTCGGCGAGTGCAGCCAGCGAGGCATCGCCGTTGATACACCGCCCTGTTTCGTCGACGAACACCGAACGGTCGGCATCACCGTCGTGGGCGATACCAATATCTGCGTCACTTGCGGCGACCAAGGCTGCCAGATCACCCACATTCTTCTCGACTGGCTCGGGCAGTCGGCCGGGGAAGTGCCCATCCGGCTGGGCGTTGACCGTGATCACCCGACAGCCAAGCCGGCGGTAGAACTCGGGGCTGGCGAACGTGCCCGCGCCGTGGGCCGGATCGAGCGCGACAGTGAGACCGGCGGCCGCAATACGCTCGCGGTCGAGTGTCTCGAGCAGCGCCGAAACGTACTCGCTGGTGGCGGTTTCGACGGTGGTTGTTTTACCGACTGTCTGCCAGGTTGCGTCGTTGAACTCCTCGGTGAGGACGTGTTCTTCGATGCGTTCTAAGCTACCGACAGAGAGTTCGACGCCGTCGCTGCCGATGAGTTTGACGCCGTTGTACTCCGGTGGGTTGTGTGAGGCAGTCAGCACAATTCCTGGAATGCCGGCTGTCTCGCAGTAGTGGCTGACTGCTGGTGTTGGGGTTGGACCGAGCCGATCGACATCGAGGCCGACGCTGGCGAGTCCAGCCGCAGTGGCATCAGCAAACAGCTGTCCGGTCTCTCGGGTGTCGGTGGCGACTGCCGCCCGGTCTGTTGCCCAGACGGTGCCGGCGGCTTTGGCGACCCGGAGGACGAACTCGGGAGTCAGATCCGTAATGGCGACCCCTCGAGTGCCACTGGAGCCGAATACCTTCATGGTTGCCCGTTAGTTGGCTGGTTCATATTCGTTCCGAACCGGCTGGCTTCCTGTCTGGTACTCGATATCCCGCTCAGAGAACACCGACCGCCTGACTGCGGCGATATAGTACAGTACGAGGATGAAACTCAGGCTAAAGGCCGTCAACAAAACCGAACCTGCCGCTACGAGTAGGTACAACACGGGATCTTGGTTCCACGAGCTGTCTGCTGTGAGCGTTTTGGCATCCTCAGGGACAGTGAACGCGAATGGTCGGTTTCGACCTACTGCGCTTCGCAGTTAGAGCGGGAGGCCACTGACAAGCCTCGGGGTCGTACGGAAATCTTCGAATTCCGTGATGTGGCCAGAAATCAGAGATTTCTGGCTGCCTGCCAGACTGCGTCTGGCAATGACGAGACGCGAAGCGTCTCGAACCACTTGACCCCGAGGCAGTTGACATCGGCCCTTGCTTTCGGAGTGACCTAATGGGTGGCTCTGATCGTCGGCCCGCTCGAGTTACTGCTATGGCTGGTCGATGTCGTTGCTCGAGTCAAAAATCGCTGGACGGTCAGTGTGTCGAGTGGATGTGCTCGCGCAGTGAGTCGGTTTTGTCAAACGACTCATCGCAGACCGCACAGGTGTTATGATGGAGCGCAACGTGTTGGCTCACACTAGCTGCTGAACTGAACTCCGCATCACAGGTTGTACAGGCGTATGCCATTGCATTACGTACACACGCAGACACAGTATAAGGAGGTTGTTACAAATCCAACCCTGCTGTTGCCGTATATTAGCAATCCAGCGGTTCAAAATAATACGCACACCGCCGGTATACTATCGAACCAGCCTCGATAACTAATTCTTATTATGCACAACTGTGTATTTGTTATATGAGCACGATCACCGTCTCGATGCCGAGCGAACTCCTTGCCGAGATCGACGACCTCGTCGAGGAACACGACTACTCCGGTCGCAGTGAAGTCGTCCGCAACGCTGGCCGCAAACTCCTCGCGGAGTTTCGACACCGAGACCTCGAGGGTCGGCAACTGGCCTGCGTCGTCACCGTGCTCTATCCGTACAACAGCGGCGATATCGAATCTGGGCTTCACGACATCCGCCACGACCACACCGACCTGATCGCTTCGAACACCCACAACTGTTTGGGCGGCGACCAGGGCTGTATCGAAACGTTTGTTCTCGAATGCGACCTCGAGGCGCTTTCGACGTTTGTCCGTGATATCGAGGCCACTGGCGAGCAACTCGAGGTCGATTACTCGGTGTACCCCGTCGACGAGATCGGCAAGACGGTACTGTCCTCGAGTTAGACGAAATCGAGGAGAAAGCCCACGACTTCAGTCGTGGGATGAATCCGACCATACGCAACACAAGCCACCCCTGATAGCCGACCGAGGGTTGGTGGAGTCGTAACATATAATATAGACTGAGCTCTATCTAATTGTATGCCACGCGGGTACAGTCGAGAGCGAACGTCGGTTCACAACCTCCACTACCACTTCGTGTGGTGCCCGAAGTACCGCAAGCCGGTACTCACGGACGAGGTTGCCGACCGCCTCGAACAACTCATCGAGGAGAAAGCCGATGAACTCGACCTCGACATTCTCCGACTGGCAATCCAGCCCGACCACGTACACCTGTTCATCACGGGCAACCCGAAGCTCGCCCCGAACAAAATCATCCAACAGGTCAAGGGCTACACCTCGCGGAACCTCCGCGACGAGTTCGACTTCGGCCTCCCCTCGCTGTGGACGCGATCATACTTCGTCTCCTCGGCAGGAGAGGTGTCGAGTCAGACCATCGAGGAGTACATCGAAGCACAAACCGGACGATAACGATGCATCGAGAAGTCACCACCACGGTACGGGTCAAACTCCATTCGCTCACCGAGCGGAAAACCCGACTCATCGAACGCGAGCACAGCGCGTTCCAAAATGCCGTTCACGGTGACGATGACGCGAACCTCTACTCCGCCACCAAGCAACAGGCGGGGAAAGTCCAGTCGAACAAGAATCCGCGAGCTGACACCGAACAACCAGTCGTCCTCCGCAACGACTGCATCACCATCGAACACGACGAGGACACGGTTCTCTCGTCGTGGTGGTTCAAACTCCCCG
>LKML01000127.1 GCA_001563795.1 Haloferacaceae archaeon B1-Br10_E2g22
GTCGTCGAGAACTCGACGTTCAGTGACGGCCGCGATGGCATCTATCTGCATCGGTCCGGCGAGACCGTCATCCGGAACAACGACTACCGTGAAGGCCGCTACGGCATCCATCTGATGCACACCTCCGATACGCTCATCGCTGACAACACGTTTGCTGATCACGAGTTCAGCGGCATTACGATCATGACGTCGCCGGCTCGCAACGCCATTGTCGACAACGTCGTCACCAACAGTTCGAACGGGATTTCGACCGCCGGTTCGTACTCGTATATCGCCAACAACGTCGCAGTCGAAAACGAGGTCGGCATTACAACGACGGCGGTGTCGTCGCTGTACGAACACAACGTTGTCCGCAACAACACCAACGGCATGCGAACTGGCTCGGTGTTGGCCACCAGCACCGTCCACAGCAACGATTTCGCCGACAACGACAACCACGCCGCAGCCAGTGCGGGCCCACTGCGAGTGTGGGCCGACGGCACCCAGGGCAACTACTGGCAGGGTGCCTATCGAACGGACGCTGACTCACCACGGCCGTATCTGCCAACCGACGTTGTCGACGGCCAACTGCATCGCTCGACAGTCTACTATACGGTTGCCGAATCGCCCGTTAACCAGGGGATACGGGCTCTTCAGGGATCAACGCCAGGACTGCGTTCGGGCAGTATCATGGATCCGCATCCACAGTCCGATCCACAAAACCCCGACCGGTATGCTCTGGCCGAACGCGTTGTTGAAGACGGCATCGACACAGCACCTTCTGGAATGAACACCACACTCGAAGACCATGACTGAGACTGCATCGCCATCGGAATCACACCAACCAACCGAGACGACGCCAGCCGGCGACTCGAGGCTTACTGCAACGTCGATTACACACCGCTACGGCGAGTTATCTGTCCTCGAGGCGATTGACCTCGAGATTACACCCGGTGCGGTCACCGCCGTTATCGGGCCAAACGGGACGGGCAAAACCACGCTGTTGCGGATTTTGCTGGGACAACTCACTCCAACCGAGGGAACCGTCGAATACACTGGTCCTGCCGCAGACCGGCCAATCGGCTATCTGCCACAGCAGCCGTCGTTTCGGCCGCAGTTTACGGCTGCCGAAACGCTCGCGTTTTACGGCGCGCTGCTGGGTCTTTCTGTCGATACACACACTGCCCTCGAGCGTGTGGGACTCGCCGATGCCGCAGACCGGCCCGTCGAAGCACTTTCGGGTGGCATGCGTCGGTTGCTCGGAATCGCCCAGTCGCTTGTCGGCGAGCCGCCGGTCGTCGTCTTCGACGAACCCGCAAGCGGGCTTGATCCGAGTATGTCGACACGAGCCTTCGAGATTCTGGCCGACCAGGCCGCAGAGGGGACGGCTATCGTTGTCAGTTCCCACGATCTGGGACTCGTCGAGCGGTTTGCGGATCGCGTGTTGGTCGTCCACGACGGCACAATTGCTGGCCGTGGCAGCCCACGTGAACTGATGGCCGAAACCGAAACTGCGTCGCTGTGGGACGTTTATGATGCGGTGGTTCACGGCCATCGGGGTGACACATGAGTTCAGCTCGCACGCAGTTTCGGGCGTTGTTCGTCCGTGAACTCCAGACAGTCGTCCGAACACGGGTGTATCTGTTGGTCGCCCTCGGTGTCTGGGCTCTGGTTGTCGCGCTCGTCGCCACCGGTGGCGGCGGCGAAAGCGGCTATCTACCTGCAGTCGTCGATTTGCTGTTACCGCTGGAGTTGCTCGTGCCGGCTGTTGCCATCGCCGTTGGCTACCGGAGCGTCGTTGCTGATCTCGAGCGCGGCGAACTGGCGGTACTCGAAAGCTACGATGTGCCCGCCTGGGTATATGTTGCAGCCATCTACGCTGGCCGAGCGATCGCGCTGTCGGCGATATTGGTTGGCGGCTTGCTCATTACGGCTGTCCTAATCGCTGTGTCTGCTAGTCCCGATACCGGGATTTATGCGACCCACACAGGGGTAGACTCACCGGTGCTGTTCGGCCGATTTATCGCGTTGACGGTTCTTTACGGGCTGACGATGCTGGGGCTCGTCGTGTTGGTTTCGGTGGTCGCACGCTCGACTCGAACCGCCCTCGCATTGGCTGCCGGTGGCGTTGTACTGGTCGTTGCCGGTGGCGATGCGCTCGTTATTCTCGGACTGACCGAAGAGTGGCTGTCGGCTGAGTCACTGTTCGGCTCGCTGGCGACCGTTCCCAACAGCGCCTATCGAGGACTGGTCTTCGAGACAGTCGTCGGTGTCGCCTCAGGGGTCGAAACCGGGTATGCGGCTGCTCGCTGGAGTGCGCTGGGACTGGTCGGCTGGCTTGTTGGCTCGTTGATGCTGGCAGTTGGCCTCCTCGGACGTCGACAGCGGTAGTCGGCTTGGCTGATCATTCGTTGCCGACAAACACAATCTCCAGTCGGTTGCCACAGCTGTCACAGCAAAACAACTGCCACTTGCTCGGATCGAGATTTCCCATCGTCTCCCGGCGGATAGCGTCTTCGTAGTTGACTGTTCGGTCGCAGGCCTCACAGTGAAACGTCTCAGGTGGGGTCATGGCGTCGTTGGAACTACTTTCGGTTGGCCGGGTAAATACCACCTTGTCGGCGTTCGCTGGTACTGTATTTCAGGTGTCCTCAGACAGTGTGCCTGGTGCGTGGGCGTATACCGCATACAGCACAACTGCAGCGATGAAAAAATCCAGGCTGTGTTCAACAAAGTGGTGGACCACCATCGGTACATACCCAAGAACGGTTCCTGCTCCAACAATCGTCCGTGCGAGGAGTGCGCCAACCGCGATGCTGATAAGAAAGAACTGACGGCCTCCTCGGCGGTTGTACGCAACGAGACTCACCGCAAATAGCATCCCCGTTCCGATCCCCGCGACCAGAATTACTGCAAGGAGGAGTGGCGATCCCGTGACGCCCCAGTGGGCTGATGATGCAGGCAGCACTGCCAACACATACGCGATAGGGTTTTTATATTGTTGTGGTACAAATACCGTTCGGCCACTCCCAATTTGTGAGAACTGCCGCGTTCTTTTTGACTGATACACTGATAGCCATCAGTACATACCCATGCCGACAACCAGATCTCGGGTTCGACGCCATGTCAGTGAGACGCCGGGTGTCCATTTCAACCAACTCAAACGCGATCTCGATCTCGCAACTGGCCAGGTTCAGTACCACCTCAAACGACTAGTCGACGACGAAGAACTCGCCGTCGAACGGGTCTGCGGTCGGACTCACTACTTCGAGCCCGAGTTTGATGCCTGGGAGCGTCGAACACTCGCGTTTCTTCGCCGAGAGATGGCTCGAGAAATCATTTTCCGCGTTCACGCCGAAGAATCGATTCAGCCGGCAACGCTTACCGAAGAGCTTGATCTCGCACGCAGCACGGTTGCCTGGCACGTCTCGAATCTTACTGAGGCAGACGTGCTCGTCAAATCAGACGGTCGCCCGATAGACGTTAGGCTTGCTCATCCTGAGCGGACGGCCGAACTCTTCGAGACCGTCTCACCGTCGCTTCCAGATCGCCTCGTCGATCGGTTCATGCGAACGGTTGATTCACTTCTCGAGGACGCTGCGGATCACCCAGAAAACTGATTGTCGGTCGCGTTCGCGTTTTACACTGCTCTGTCTCAGCCGCAAGTGAAGTACCTCGGGGACAAGCCCCGAGGCACTCGCCTTGCTTCTCTGTAGAAACAACCAATACTGTTAGTTGTCTTCGACAATCGGTTCGATCATCGCTGTGAGTTCTGTGACCGTTTTTTCGCCACGCAGTCGGTCAACGATTTGTCCGTGTTCGTCAACTAGCACTGTCGTTGGGACTGCACTCACCTCGAGTTGCTCTGTCACTGATAGTTGTGGATCGACACCTAGTGTCCACTGGCCGTCATGGTCGTCCCACCACTCGACAAGCGTTGCTTCTTCGACCGAAAAGCCAACCGGGTCGGTCGAAACCGACAGAAACGAAACCGACTCGCCGTAGGTCTCGTAGCTTTCGACTAACGCCGGCATCGACTCTTCGCAGACTGAACACGTCACCGACATTATTTCGACGAGCAGTGGTCTGTCGGCCGGAATCGACTGCTCGCCTGCGGTGCTGCCGGGTGCGTCGATCGTCTCGACGTGCTCTTCGATAGTGTCTTGGGAGTCGTGGTTGGCCGCCAGTGTATCTGTGGGCAACGCACCCGTTGAGACGCCCCAGCCGGCTCCGACGACGCCAACTCCGGCGAGCCCGGCAAGCAGCCGACGGCGGTTCACTGTGAGTCTCCCTCTCGTGCCGAAATTTCACAGGGCTCGGTCGTCTTTCGAGCCGCCCGAACGAGCAGCCCGAACGTGGCGAGCAACACGACCGTCGCGAGATCATAGCCTGCCGAAGCGACCATGGTCGTCGCTTGCGTGCCACCGAACAGCCCGGCGACCGCAAGCAACAGCGGTGCAGCACAGCTCACACAGGAGGCCATCCCGAGTGCAGCTGTCCGTGCAGAGCCTGCGGCCGAAATTAGCACAGCAACGATGTAGCCCAAACTCAGGTAGGCGACCAGCTTAAACGGGACAACCGAGAAGCTCACAAAGCCGTTGTCGTACAGCCAAATCGGCCCCCAACCGGGCATACTCAGTATGAGTTGACTGGTCGGCATTCCACCAGAGGTTCCCAGCGTGCCACTCAGCCAGAGTAACGCGACCGTATAGCCAACACCGACGGCCGCCCCGAGCCACCGGCGCGGACGAACTCGCACGGTTCGGCTCACCCAGACGGCCGCCACAATGGAGACGGTCGACCACACAACCGGATACACCAACACTCGACCGTCGGTCAGCGTTGGCTGTTGAACCGACAGATAGCTGGCGGTGGCTGCTGCCAGCACGCTGACGACGATGATACCACTGCCGACAGCGAGTTCAGTCGGCGACAGTCGGCGGTGAATAGCCATCAGGTGGATTCTTCTGTGGAATCTCCGAACCGGATCCACCCGAGATTCAGGCCGATGGCAACGAGAATCACGAAGATCAGCGTTGCCGACCCGTAGATCACAGGATGGGTGTCGATGCCAGCCATCACCCCGAGGGCGCTCCGAAGTTCCCAGATGATGACGAACAGTACTGCGCTGCCAAGCAGGATGCCACCTTGCGTTGTTTCGTTCATTTGAGGATTCCTCCTACCATGTTCGTGAGCTGACCGACTGCAGTTTCAGCGTACATAACGAGCGGTTCGACGACCATTGGAACCGGATCGACACCCGGCCCGAAGAGGCCACCGCGCTCGATAATGCTCGCCAGCGGCAGCGTGTAGGCCAATACGACCAACACGAGCGCGATGACGATCCAGAGTTTGAGGTTATCGAGAATCTCTGGTGAGTCTTCTGGGCCCGAAAGCGGCTCGGAAAGCGGCTTGCCGAGCCCGCTTACTTTCGGACCGCCACTGGTGAGCGCAATGTTGACAACGAACAGGATCGTTGAAATCGTCAACAGCGTCCCACCGATCGCCAACTGCAGGTCGAACTCCGCAATCGAGCCAAAGGTGGCGGTGAAATCAAAGCCTTCGTACTGCGGTTCGGCCGTCCGTCGTGGCATTCCGAACAGACCGGCGACGTGCATTGCATTCGACATCAGCGCCATTCCGACGAACCACAGGATCACCTGTGCGAGCGCGATAGGCCGGCTGTACAGTTCGCGGTTGGTAAGCTGTGGCCACAGCCAGTAGGTGCCGGCCATAAACGTCAGTGCGACTGCTGTACCGACGGTGAGATGGAAGTGACCGGGCACCCACAGTGTGTTGTGGACGAGGTAGTTGATGTTGAGTCCGGCGTTGACCATCCCGCTGAAGCCGCCCGCAGCGAACATTAGGCCAGCAAGCGTCATACCCGTGAACGCTGGATCTCGCCATGGTAGTGCGCGTAGCCAGCCAAACAGGCCGGTGCCGCCGCGCTGGCGAGCACCGTGTTCCATGCTGGCGACCACCGTAAAGGCGGTAAGCAGGCTGGGCAACAACAGGAACATCGTGTTTGTCATTGCGATCGCTTTGAACCCTTCAGAGATGCCGGGATCGAGATACTGGTGGTGGATACCGACTGGTGTCGACAGCATCAAAAAGAGAATAAACACCACACGCCCAAGCGGATCGCTGAACAGGCGACCGCCCGAAATCGTCGGTAGGACGGTGTACCACAGCATGTAGGCGGGCATCAACCAGAAGTACACAACTGGGTGGCCCCAGAACCAAAACAGCGTCCGGGTAAGCAGGGCGTTGATATCGTTAAACAGCCCCAGCGACCACGGCAGCAGGAAGCCGACGACAGCGATGGTGATCCCGATTGAGGCGATATACCACATCACCATCGTAATCAGGGCCATGAACGTCTGGAGCGGAATTCGCTCGTCTGGGTTCTCGGATTTCCAGGCGAAGTACGACCGGAACCAATCAA
>LKML01000128.1 GCA_001563795.1 Haloferacaceae archaeon B1-Br10_E2g22
AGGCTGTCGATGTTCAGGCCGGATTAAACATTTCGTACGACGCAGCGCTTATCGAAGCCTTCGAAGAGGCGGGATACACAACCGTCGAGTTCGATACCGAAGCCCGCGATGAACTCGAGGCGGCCATCGGCGAGGCGCTTGCTGGCCTCGAGGTGACCGAAACGTTTGTGCTGTATCAGACTGGCGGCTTTGGGATCGAACCGATTTCGTATATTCTTGGCCCGGATGCAGCAACTGTGGCCGCAACGGTTCGGTCGGTTGCGTAGCTGCACTATGTGGTCGTAACTGCCCTGCAGAGTTTTGCGAACGGCCATCGGATGATTATTGCCGTTTCCCGGAGTCCGGGGACACCATCAATGATCCAAACAATTCCCATGAGCCCGACTAGCCCCATCGCGACAACCGCGTTGGCACTTGGATCTGCTGTAAACTACCCCACCCTACTCACTCGAGGTGACACACCTCGATCCTTGAGGGTAGCGTGGGACCTCGATCCCACAGACCATTCGAAAAGGACGCCTCTTTTATCACCACTCAAATAGCGTTCAAATTTGTCTAATGTTGTGGCCATCAAACGATGTGTTGAGTACATATCGAACCAGTGAGGTGATCAGAACGAAAGCGCCAATAAGAACAAACACCAACGAGCCAACTGTTGATTCGACCGCCAACTCTCCGCTCGCGGCGTATGTCGAAAGTGTGCTGTACCCAAGACCGATTCCGAGACTCATCAACAGCACTCCTGGAATACCGACGACCGTGAGCGGATAGTTCCGCTCGAGTTTCTTTCGGATATTATTAACAATCGATATCCCATGCGTGATGGGATTACGTGAGTTCGCATTGGTAACATCGTACGAAATCGTTGTTGGGATCTCTTCGATACGAAAATCGTTGGCATGTGCGTGGAACAATATATCAGTACTTGCACTCATTTGGTCATCGATCACGTTCGTCTGTTCAGCAATCGAGCGAATTGCACTCGAGTTGTACGACCGAAACCCACTTTGGGCATCCTGAATTTGTGTTGACGGTCGTATATTACCCAGAGTTAGATTCAGTAGTTGTGTAATTACCCAGAGTCCACATCGCCGATAGAGAGGCATCTCTGTGGCTGCGGTCTCGCCGAATCGGTTCCCAATAACAATCTCCGCACCGCTGGTTTCGTGGGCGGCAACTAACTGCGGGATATCTCTGGGGTCGTGTTGTCCGTCTGCATCGAGAATGACCAGCGACTCAACGTCTCGGTCGGCTGCGTATCTAAAGAGGGTTTTGAGTCCTCGGCCGTAGCCTCTGTTGTGGTCGTGGCTTAGCACTGTGGCTCCCGCTTGGCGTGACACAGCAGCTGTGTCGTCGGAACTGCCATCGTCGACGACCACCACCTCATCTGCGTAGTTACTTGCTTCGGCAACAACGGTTCCGACGGTCTCTGCCTCGTTGAACGCCGGGATACCCACTAGAACGCCAGCCTCTTTTGATCTTGATACTGCCTCAACAACCGTTTTTTCGGCTGCTTCGAATGTCCGTACTGACTGCTCAAACGAAATCGGTTTAGAACAGTCTTGTTGAAAGATTACTCCAGTATAGGAGGTGTCTCGAATAATGTCTGTCAGATGTGATTTGAGGTGCTCGATATCCAACCTACTAACCTCAGACTGAATCGCGACTGCGTCGAGTTGTTTGACGATGCTAGCGGCGGTGGTACTGTCTTTTTCGACCACCGTAACAACTGCAAGTCCGTATTCGGCCGCACGAACGATGGTGCGTGCAACCGCACCAATGTTTTCATCAGTTGCAATGAGGCCAACCACTGGCATACTGACGTTCCCCGAAGGGTGGTGCTGTTCGACAGGTGCGGCGGCTGTCGCCTTCGAGTTCTCACGTGTGATTGTCTTGTTACCGTTCGTTTGAAAATCATCTTTACTATCAAAATAGCTAGCCATTTCTGTTACAGAATTATCACTACGGTTTCCATTCGTGGTGGTCGCTGAATAACCCTCAGTAGAAACAGCCGTAGAAACAGTTACATTTGAGATACATCTCTGGGGCTCTACTGATGTGGATGCTATACGAGCAGTCGGTTCGACAGATTCGGATTGAGAAAAATCTGCGGTAAACGCAATACGATCATCCCCGTGAACGTCCCAACTTCCACAGGAATGTTCACTGAGAGTGATTTCAGCGAACTCAACTGGCTCCGAAAGTTGTTCTGTTAGTTGTAGATGGCCTGCTGTCGAACCGTGCGTGTCGATTTCATAGTTGAATATCGTCGCCTCCTCAGTAGCGTTTACCCTTTTAATAATCGTAACGCCACTATCAGTAACAATTTTTTTCATACATATTATTTACCGATTTTTGGGGACTGTAGCACATTTTAGTGAATATATTGATCACGGACAAACTGTTTGATGATTAGAGTGACATATAATTATGTTGTCTCTACCAGTTATGGGATTTCATATCAAAAATTAAATTAGCTCCAAAACTGTAGTAATATGTCTCTAACTGTGATGTAAAGTGCGATGATATCTGCGTACGAGGTTCCGCAGTACTTCGAGCGGTCCGATACCGAACTAGAGATTCGCGAACAGTACTGGGCTCTATATGTCTACTGGCTCTCGTGTCGGTCAGTTGATCTGGGAACTGTTCAATGTACTAACTGTACGATAGGTAATACATAACAAAGTCATTTTCAAACCATTGTGTTAGTAGTTCCCTGTCCATCAATACTGTGCAGCGTAGAACGGATGGGGGGTACCAATTATGTTCAACAGACGAATCAGTACCGCCGCGCTAGACGAATTGCGACGAGTCCAAAAACAACCCACATTCTCGGTTGGCAACCGGGCTTCTTTACAAGGAGTTCCATATGACTGGTGAGATCGCTGTTCTTGTCGGGACACGACCCGAAATTATCAAACTCGCACCGGTTGTCCACGCGTGCGAAAAAACAGGCATACCTTGTTCCATTATTCACACTGGACAGCACTACTCTGAAACGCTTGATGCGGTGTTTTTCGAACAGCTCGAGCTGCCGGAGCCTGCGTACAATCTGGAAGTCGGTTCGGGGCCGCACGGAGAACAAACCGGCAAGATGCTTATTGGAATTGAGCGGATTCTTCGGCAAGAAAACCCAGAGGTACTACTTGTACAGGGAGATACCAACAGCGTTCTCGCCGGGGCACTTGCAGCAAGTAAACTCGAGGTCGAACTCGGGCACGTTGAGGCTGGGCTCCGGAGTTTCGACCGACAGATGCCCGAAGAAACGAATAGAATCCTTGCAGACCACGTCGCTGAGTATCTGTTTGCACCAAGCCAACAGAGCAAAGACCACCTCCTTGCGGAAGGCATCGACAGCGACCGGATTTCAGTCACCGGAAACACGATCGTCGATGCTCTCGAACAGTATCGGTCGGTTGCACAACAACAGAGTACTATCCTCGAGGAACTGGATCTTACAGCCAACAGATACTTTTTAATGACTGCACATCGACAGGAAAACGTCGAGGATACAAAGCGGCTCGGCTCGATTCTCGAGGGGGTAGCTGCAACGGCAGCCGACTACAACCTGCCGGTTGTCTACCCCGTACATCCGCACACACAACAACAAATCTCCGAGTTCGAAATTTCAGTGCCTGATCGGATTCGCCTCATCAAGCCATGTGAGTATCTCGATTTCCTTCGACTTGAGGCCGAAGCAAAGCTCATACTAACCGACTCCGGTGGCGTCCAAGAAGAAGCCTGTATTCTTGGCGTACCGTGTGTGACACTGAGAAACAGCACCGAGCGACCCGAGACACTCGCTGTCGGCGCAAATGAACTCGCCGAACCGCAACCGGAGTCTCTCGCCGAGAGTATCGACCGGATGATTGCAAAATCAGGCGACTGGGAAAATCCATTTGGTGACGGACAGGCAAGCAAACGGATCGTCCAGACTGTTGTCTCACAGCCCCTGCAGGTGGAACCATGAGTTCGGTCTGTGTGCATGGGTTGGGCTACATCGGGCTGCCGACTGCTGCGATGTTGGCCAACTACGATCATACCGTCTTTGGCTACGATACAGACGAATCAATTCGAGAGCGCCTCCGGCGCGGAGAGGTTCATCTCGACGAGCCTGGACTGCGAGCCTTCGTGACTCAAGCGATTGAATCCGAACAACTCGAAATCACAGACGAGGTCGTCCCCGCGAAGTACCAGATTATCTGCGTTCCAACACCGTTTGACGAGGGCGAAAAGACGGCGACGCTCGATTATATCAGAGACGCTGCACAAGCACTCCTGTCACAACTCCGAGAAGGCGATACCGTTATTTTAGAGTCGACTGTTCCGCCAGGAACAACCGTCACAGAACTCCAGCCGATTCTCGAAGAATCAGGGCTGGTCGCGGGCGACGATTTTGCACTCGTACACTGTCCAGAGACGGTTCTTCCGGGGAATATTATCACGGAACTCCGAGAGAATAACCGACTTATTGGCGGTGTTAATGGTGTGTCGACTGAATCAGCGGTTCGACTGTACGAGTCGTTCGTCAACGGAGACATTCGGACGACATCAGACCCAACTGTCGCTGAGTTCGCCAAACTCATCCAGAACACCTACCGGGATGTGAACATTGCGCTTTCAAATGAGGTTGCACGGCTTGCGCACGATTATGAGATCAACTCTCGAGAAGTCATTGATTTTGCGAACGAACACCCGCGTGTCGAGCTACTCCAGCCCGGTCTGGGTGTTGGCGGCCACTGTCTGCCGATCGATCCGTGGTTTCTCGGGGCGGACTCTGATCAGCTTGATTTGATCGAACGGGCACGGGCTGTCAACGACCGAATGCCCGAGTTCGTCGCTGATCTGCTCCAGACCGCCCTTGGGGATCTCGACGATACCAAAGTAGCCGTACTTGGTGTCGCCTACAAAGCAAACGTAGACGATACACGCATGAGCCCTGGTTTGAAACTAGCACGCGAACTTGGCCGCAACAAAACAATGCCTGTTGCGACAGACGGTGGGGCCACCGACGGTATTGAGATCGCGATGCATGATCCACATGTTGCAGACCCCACGCTCGACCTCTGTGAACTCGAGGACGCAATCGAGAACGCTGATGCAGTTGTCGTGGCAACAGACCACGACGAGTACGAATCGCTCGATCCCACGCGGTTTTCCGAGCGAATGGCCGGCACAGTCATTGTTGATACGAGAGGCTGTCTGGACTCCGCTGTATGGCAAGGCGAGGGGTTTGAACTCCAACAGCTGTAGATCGTACCAGCGGCCTGTACTGCTTGTGTCTGCCGTTATGAGTCTCTTAACTCAGAGAACTGTCTGTATTACTTAGAGCGAATCCGACAACGACAGACCGTATGGAAACACCCTCCGAGCAGAAGATTGTGGTCACAGGTGGCGCGGGCTTTATTGGATCACAGATTGCCGAATCGTTCATCCCGGAGAATGATGTCGTCGTCGTTGATACGCTTTTTAGCGGCTCTGCTCAGAATATTCCTGCTGAGGCCACATTTATCCAGGCGGACGTAAGAAACAAAGAGGCACTCGAGGCTGCCGCCACAGACGCAGATATAATTTTCCATGAGGCAGCCCTCGTGAGTGTCACTGCTTCGGTTGATGACCCGGAAACGAGCCATGCGATCAATGTCAACGGGACAATCAACGTTCTTGAGGCAGCTCGGCAGCACGACACACGGGTTGTGCTTGCCTCGAGTGCGGCAATCTACGGCCCGCCAAATACGGTTCCGATCACAGAGGATCATCCCAAACAACCGGGCTCTCCATACGGGCTCGATAAGCTAGCTCTCGATCAGTACGCCCAGATATACAACAAACTGTACGGACTCGAGACGGTTCCACTCCGCTATTTCAACGTCTATGGGCCTGGTCAGACTGGCGGCGAGTATGCGGGTGTGATCACGGTTTTCATCGAGCAGGCGCTTTCGGGAGACGACATAACTGTCCACGGAGACGGCGAACAGACCCGTGATTTCGTGTTCATTGACGATATCGTCGAGGCAAACCGTCGTGGGAGTATCACAGACTCCGTTGGAGAGCCATTTAATATCGGAACCGGAGACTCGATTACGATCCGAGAACTAGCCGAGTTGATTCGAACCGTTACCGACAGCGATTCCGACATTGTACACACAGACGGCCGCTCGGCAGATATCAAACACTCACAAGCAGATATCTCGAAGTCGACCGAACAACTCGAGTATGAACCAACGACGTCGATTCAGGACGGAATTGAACAAACTGTCGAGTGGTACATGAGCCAACAAATCAGCCAATAGCGGAGGTGTTTGTTCGAGAGTATACAAAGCACCAACTACTGCAT
>LKML01000129.1 GCA_001563795.1 Haloferacaceae archaeon B1-Br10_E2g22
CCGCCTGTCGTAGCTCGCCGTGGACTCGAACCCATCGCCGGTTGCTCTCGGCTGTTTCTACTCGCCACTCGGCCTCGAAGGCCTTGCGGTCGTCGATGGCTTTGTTGATCGTTTTGCGAACCGCCGGCTGGTCGGCCGGATGAAAGAACCCGATGGCCTCCTCGAGTGTTGGCTCGTAGTCCAGGGGCACCTCGAACAGTCGTCGCACCTCGTCGGTCCAATAGAGCCGCTCGGTGCTGAGGTCGTACTCCCAACCGCCGACGGCGGCAAGCCGTTGGGCTGTCTTGAACAGTTCTTCTTGCCGCTCGCGGTTCGCCTCTCGACTCACGACAGTACTCCACTCTGTATTTTCGACTGGTTCGCCCGGCTCCATTTGACTATTCCTCGAGCCATTGGTTGACTCTATATTCTATGCCTGTTGTCATATACAAACGGTCGATTGCTCAGCGCCTAACGCTACCCACTATGTAGATAGGACGCACGGGGAGCCACCAACCCAATCAGTATAGGCTCAGTCAACTGTTTTCTCTGATAGGAACGTTTTCGGTGCTATCGTCGGTGCTGTCAGTATGGCTGAGATAGACAACTCGCTCATCGCCGAATATCTCGAGGTGTATGCTGACACACAGGGTATCTTACCGGATCAAATCACCGAGTTTGGCGAGCAGTACCGCACCCAGGGGTATCTGACCCGCCAACAGCTATACGAGATTGCCTATGAGTCTTCGACCCGGAGTGCCTACCATGTCGAGTCCAACCCCGAACCCCGCTGTGAGGAAGTCACCGCAAACGTCCGGCGTGTTGAGGGTGATTTCTCGAAAATACAGCTGCTGGCGGGACTCAGTGGGTTCAAAGCTCCAACAGCCTCCTGTGTGCTCACCGCACTCGACCCCCAGCAGCATGCGATTGTCGACACTCGCGTGTGGGCGACTCTCGAGCGGTTCGGATTCCTCGAGGGCCGGAAAGAATCGTTCGACGCTGCCGACTATGTTCGGATGATCGAACCGATCCGCGAGATCGCAGCGGCTAGCGAGTACTCACCGGAGGCCGTTGGCTATGCGCTGTTTGCCTACGATGTCGAGCATCGCGAGGGGACGCTTCACTGACTGTCGGCAGTTACCAGTTGATCCGACCGGCTTCGTCCTCAACCAGACTCGGATGGGTACGCTGTTGGGCCTCGTGTGGCTCGGCGAAATACTCCCGCATAGCTGCTCGTGAGTCCGCCTGTCTGGCTTTTTGCTCGGCGGCGTCGATTTCTTCGCAGCCCGGCGGTACCTCGCGGCCACGATCCGTAAAGTACCCCTCGGGAACAACCCAGTCGTTATAAAACGGAATCCCGGCGTCATGAATCAGCCCAATCGCCGTTTTTGCACCGTCGCCCGCCGAGATGACTGCCTGATGGTAGCCTTCGGCGAGGCGTCCGGCAACGTACAGCCCTTCGACGCCGGTACGGCCGTGGTCTGTCTCGACGTACTGTTTTTGGCCCGCCTGGCGGATCTCGAGGTCGAACGCCTCGAGGAACCCGGCGTTCGGAAAGGATGCAACGATCACCCGGTCGGCATGGATCGTCCGGCTTTCGTCGTCGGCTTCAGCAGTGGCGAGAAAGCCGTCCTCGAGGCTGCCGGTGAGTTCAATCACACGGGCCGACTGGAAGGTCGCACCGTTTTCTGTTGCCTGTGTTTTGAGCAGTTCGCCGAACAGCCGTGGGTTGATGCCGGCGGGAAAACCTGGCACGTTCTCGAGGTGAGCATTGCGGTTGAGAACCGACTCGCCGTCGTTGAGTACGAGTGTGTCGATTCCTGCCCGCGCGGTGAATGTCGCTGCAGTGAGTCCGGCAACGCCGCCACCGACAACCAACAGGTCATATGTTTCTGGGAGTTCGTCAGTCGGTTCGTCGGTTGTTGTTTCGGTAGCCATACCGGCTGCTTTGGACGGCTCTGTGTAGAAGGTCGTGGTTCGCTTATCGAACCGCTCGCATCGAACCGGGAGTTCATACGTGATGACGACTTACGCCATACTCAATGGCTCAGGCAGGGAATCAAGAACTCACCGATCGGTTTATTCAGTTCTATCGGAACTACTATCGCGACGAAATTGGCACGCTCGCCCAAAAATATCCAAACGAACAGCGGTCGTTGTATGTCGATTACGATGATCTCTATCAGTTCGACCGTGATCTCGCCGACGACTATCTCGCCCAACCCGACCAGATTCAAGAGTACGCCGAAGAGGCCCTTCGGCTGTACGACCTGCCGGCTGATGTGAAACTCGGCAACGCCCATGTTCGTCTGCGGAACCTCCCCGAGTCAGTCGACATCCGCGGCATCCGCGTCCACGACAACCATATCGGCAAACTCGTCTCTGTCCAAGGAATTATCCGCAAAGCCACCGACGTCCGGCCCAAAATCACTGATTCAGCCTTCGAGTGTCAACGCTGTGGAACGATGAACTACATCCCACAGGAAGACGGCGACTTCCAAGAGCCCCACGACTGCCAGGGGTGTGAACGCGAAGGCCCGTTCAAGATCAATTTCGATCAATCGGAGTTCGTCGATGCCCAAAAAATCCGCGTCCAAGAGAGTCCCGAAGGGCTCCGTGGCGGCGAGACGCCTCAGGCGATCGATATCAATATTGAAGACGATATTACGGGCAAAGTCACCGCCGGCGACCACGTCACCGTCACGGGTGTGCTCCACATCGAGCAGATGACTGCGAACAACGAGAAACTCGCGCTGTTCGATCTGTACATGGACGGTGTCTCGATCACGATCGAAGACGAGGAGTTCGAGGATATGGATATCACCCAAGACGATATTGCCGAGATCATCGAACTCTCTGAGGATCCTGATATTTACGACAAGATGGTTGCCTCCGTTGCGCCGTCGATATACGGCTACGACGAAGAAAAACTGGCAATGATCTTCCAGTTGTTCTCAGGAGTCACCAAACACCTCCCCGACGGCTCGAGGATTCGCGGCGATCTGCATATGCTCCTTATTGGTGACCCTGGTACGGGTAAGTGTCTCAGCGGTGACACGCGAGTAACGCTTGCAGATGGTTCTGAACCCGAAATTCGGGAACTCGTCGAATCGAATCTCGATGATCCGAAACCGGTCGACGATGGGGTGTGGGACCATGTCGACATCCCAGTGCCGACACTGCAGCAAGACGGCACGCTCGGGACTGGTCGTGCGACAAAGGTCTGGAAGCGCGAGGCCCCCGATCAAATGTATCGAATCACAACTCAGACGGGGACATCACTAACTGTAACACCCTCACACCCATTGTTCGTTCAACAAAATGGCCAGTTCACACCTGTCTGTGCTAAAGACCTCTCTCCGGGAGAGTTCATTGGCGTTCCACAGTCAGTACCGACTGACGGATTCAATGCACTTGAAACGGAGTACCGAAAATCGCAGGCATACAACGCTGTTGAGCTGTCACTCCCAGACGAATGGACACCGGCTCTTGGACGGCTGCTCGGGTACATTGTCGCAGAGGGATACGTTGAGCGAAGAGAGAATCATACCGGGTACGTTTCAATCACAAATAATGACGAAGCGATACTCACCGACATTTCACAGACGCTCTCTGAACTGGGGCTGAACGCTACAGTCCGAGAATCACATGACGGTAAAAATGCGAAAGAAATCATTTGTTCGTCTGGAGAGTTTGTTAGTTTCCTTTCAGAATTGGATAGCCGACTGCTCACTGGTTCGGAAACACAGCGAGTGCCGCCCGCAATACTGAGAACGTCGGCCGAAATCAAGGCCGCATTCCTGAAAGCCTACATAGAGGGTGAGGGACACGTCTCAGCAACGCAACGTGAAATTTCTGTTGCTTCGATGAGCCGTGAGCTGTTGGTAAACGTTCGAAGTTTGTTGCTTTCGCTTGGCATTACCGCGCAGTTGGCAGAACGACAAAACGGTAGCTACCGACTCCGAATCAGTGGAGGCCAGTTCGAACAGTATCTTGCCAAGGTTGGAGTTGTCACGCAACGGAAAACGCAGGCAGCACTGGAACATGACGACACGAGAGGCAATACAAACCTGAATGTAGTGCCGAATATTGGATCAGAACTCAAGCGTATCCGAAAAGCACTCGGACTGCCGCAGGCTTCGTGCAACCTTCCACGAAGTACCTATCAACACTACGAGCGAGGTCGGCGCAATCCAAGTCGTGATGCACTCGCGCGCGTCGTGTCAGCATTTGAAGATGCAGCAATAGATACTGCCCCGAATCAGTCAGCTATCGCTTCAGATGGTGGGGCCGATACCCTCATACATGATATCCGTGCACTTCGGCAGCTAGCAGATGGTAACGTTGGGTGGGAAAAAATCGATCAAATCGAGTTAGTCGACACAGAAGACGAGTGGGTGTACGATTTGGAGGTCGAACAGACACACAACTACCTCAGCAATTCCATCATCTCGCACAACTCGCAGATGCTTTCGTACATCCAGAATATCGCGCCGAGATCCGTCTATACGTCCGGCAAAGGCTCCAGCTCGGCCGGCCTTACGGCGGCGGCTGTGAGAGATGACTTCGGTGACGGCCAGCAGTGGACGCTCGAGGCTGGCGCGCTGGTGTTGGCTGACAAAGGAATTGCAGCCGTTGACGAGCTGGATAAAATGCGGCCGGAAGACCGCAGTGCAATGCACGAAGCTCTCGAACAGCAGAAAATCAGTATCTCGAAGGCCGGCATTAACGCCACGCTCAAATCGCGCTGTTCGCTGCTCGGGGCAGCCAACCCAAAATACGGCCGGTTCGATCAGTACGAACCGATTGGCGAACAGATCGACCTCGAGCCGGCGCTTATTTCGCGGTTCGATCTCATCTTTACGGTCACAGATACACCTGATGAAGACCACGACAGCATGCTGGCCGACCACATTCTCAAAACCAACTACGCCGGTGAGCTGAACACCCAGCGGGAGCGAATTGCGACCTCTGAGTTTACCCAAAAACACCTCGACGAAGTAACCGAACAAGTCGCGCCTGATATTGACGCCGAACTGCTCCGCAAATATATCGCCCACGCCAAGCGGTCGTGTTTCCCGACGATGACCGACGAGGCCAAAGCGACGATCCGAGAGTTCTACGTCGAACTTCGTTCGAAAGGAGCCGACGAGGATGCGCCGATTCCAGTTACGGCTCGGAAACTCGAGGCGCTCGTCCGACTGGCTGAGGCGAGCGCGCGGGTTCGGCTGTCGGATACGGTTGAAGCTGAGGATGCCGAACGCTCGGTATCGATTGTCCGATCCTGTCTGAAAGATATCGGCGTCGATCCCGAGACCGGCCAGTTCGATGCGGATGTCGTCGAAACCGGCACGTCGAAAACCCAGCGGGATCGAATCAAGAACATCAAGCAGCTCATCGCCGAAATTGAAAACGAGTTCGAAGAGGGAGCACCGATGGACGAAGTGCTTGATCGGGCCGGCGAGATCGGCATGGATGCCTCAAAGGCCGAAGCCGAGATCGAAAAGCTCCGTCGCAAGGGAGATGTCTACGAGCCACGTCAGGGGCATCTCCGGACGACCTGAGTTGTCGTTCCAGCCGTCCGGCTCCGTCTAAGCAACACAGCAAAACCCGTAGGAATCGCAGGCCCCACCACAAGCCTCGATCCAGTGCGGGCTGGGGGCGAAGAGTTAGTTCGAACACACCACAAGCGCCTGTTCGATTCGGCTGAGAACGGCTGTAAGCGACTCTCGTTCACGAGGCGGCAGGCTTCGGTCGTTCAGTCGACTCCGACAACACTCAGCGAGTAGTGACAGCTCCTCGTGGGTCATCCGGTCGCCGGTTTCGAGCCGCTTTAAGAGCCTCGAGCCGACAGCCAATCGCTCGAGGTCTCCGTCGGCCGCCTGAGCAGACGCCGATCGGAGCCACTGTTCAACACTTGCGTGTGCCGTCCACGCATCCGCACGTGGAAGCTCGAGGCAGCCACACGGTTGGTTGGTGTGTGTTGACATTCCTCACCCCTCCAGTTGCGTCTACACTACAGGGGTTTCTAATAGTTTCTGTACAAGTATCGGATTCTGATAATCGGGGGGCTCGATCGACTCTTAGTCGTGGGCGGGAATTCCGTACTGGGCGAGCGTGCGTGCAAAGGTGTCGTTGGTTTGGCCGGCGCGGGTTGCTGCCTGCCTGAATGTGAGGGTTCCACAGCGATACAACGTTAGCGCGGTCGACAGGCTGTGTGTTGCCATACACTGCATACAACTACCGTGTATCTAAACCTTTCGTGAGATTAAGTGCCACACAAACGAGGTA
>LKML01000130.1 GCA_001563795.1 Haloferacaceae archaeon B1-Br10_E2g22
CCCGAGGGAAGTTGCCGGACGGCATGGACAACAGCGACGTGTACGTCGCTGACATCACTGACAAACAGGCAGTCAGGGAGGCTGTTCGCGGCTGTGAGGTCATTATCCACCTCGCGGGTGACCCCCGAACGAACGCGCCGTGGAACAGCGTCCTGCGGAACAACATCGACGGCACCCAAACTGTCCTTGAGGTCGCCGTCGAAGAGGGCGTCGACAAAGTCGCCTTCGCCTCGTCGAACCACACAGTCGGCTTCTATGAACACGAGCGCAAACCCGACATCTATCGGGATCACGACGATTACCGACTCGATGGCACCGAACTCCCACGGCCGACAAACCTGTATGGTGTCTCGAAAGTTGCTGGCGAATCTCTTGCTCGCTACTATCACGACGAACACGACCTGTCAGTCGTTTGCGTCCGAATCGGCAACCTGACCGAGTCACACCCGCCACGGAACTACGAGCGTGGCCAAGCGATGTGGCTTTCGTATACTGACTGTGCACATCTGTTCGACTGCTGTGTCACTGCGGACTACGACTACGAGATTGTTTACGGCATCTCGGATAACGACCGGAAATACTACGATATTGAGCCTGCGCGTGAGATTCTGGGCTACGACCCTCAGGACAACTCCGCGGATTTCCATCTCGACGGCACGCCGAAAAACGATACCGCAAGCGAGTAGCCGCAGACTTTCGTCGACGCCTTCGATAACTGGTTAGGTCCACTGGCCGAGAACATGCATCGCACCGGTTACGGTGGCTGCAACTGCAATGTCTCGCCGTTGGATGCCGAACAACCCGACACCACCGTCGTCATCATCCTCGTCGGGGGCTTCTTCAGGATTATCTTCGACGGCTGGATCATCCATGTCAATATTTTCGAGTTGCTCGGCAGTCTCAGCGTCGGCTTCAGTGACCGTGAGTTCGCCGGTTTGTTCGTCATCGTCGGTCGTGATGGTGTAGGTGTATTCGCCCGGCGAAAGCACGACGAAGCTCTCGGAGAGATCCAGTGTTTGGCTTTCGCCACTGTCGAGTGTGACGGTCTCCTGTTTGACTCCCTCGCCGTCGATCTCAAAGCGAACCTGCTGGCGGTCTGCGATGTCGCCAGTGTTAGTGATCGTCGCCTCAATATCGCTAAGTCGAGTCCCGCGCATCACCTCGGCTGATTCTGTGTGTTCAGTGATCTCGAAAGTCGCGGGGTTGTCAAGGTCCTCAACGACACGCACACCACGTTTGTCGATAATTCGGTCCTCAGTCAGTCGACCCTGCGTATAGAATTCGACCTCGACTCGCTCGCCGGGCTCGAACGGCGAGAAGTCTTCGGTCACCTCGAACGTCCGGTCTTCAGTGATTTCGACGTCTTCGATACTAATCAACTCTGGTTCGGGACGGTTGCTTGCAACGAGTTGAATTTCGGCCTGTGATCCCGGTGCGATGTTCGTCTCGCCACTGATCACGCCGCCGTCTTCAGCCGCAACGAGCAGCTCATCGTCAAGTGTTGTCTCACCATAGTCGATGTAGGGCTCTTCGAAGACGAACGAGCTATTCGCACTGACTGTTGTTCCTCTCGATCCGAAGTATGGGAAGTGTTCGAGTCCATCAACTGTCGAGACGGCTGGATTGAATGGATCGGGTTTCTCGCCGGCAGCCAACGAGTAGTCCTGATACTGGTATCGCTCGCCGTCTGGCGATTCGTAGGCGATTTCGAACGTCAACTCGTCGCCGTCGGTTGGTCGGCCGTCAAACGGATCGCTGCCTCGAGTGTCTATCACAATATAAAAGCCGCCGATCACTGGCTCATCGCCGAGAGCATCACCATCGTCCCACTGGTCGGCAGTGTCGTCCGGCAGGATGTACATATCGCTGCTGTCGACGTTTGAAAAGCGGAGATCTGCTCCCGGTCGGTTGGGGCCGGCCAACTCACTGTCGGCCAACTCGATGGAGACGCCTTCGTGGGTATCAAGCAGTGTCTGCATCCACTCGGCGGGGATCTCTCCCGTTCCATCAGCACCGTCGTCGACCGCTGGGCTGTCGGCAGCGTTTTGATCCAACAACGCACCGAACATCCCACTTGTCTGGACCTCAATGAGGATGCGGTCGCCGCTGGCTACGAGGTCAGTTTCGGTTGCTTCCCCGAGGAATCCCCCGATGTCGCCGATTTCAGCTTGGTCGTCATCGTCAAACTGGTCGACTCTGTCGGCTGGTCCCGGTGGCAGTGTGTACGTTGTGATGCCGCCGATTTCGGGTTGTGTGAGCACGAGATTAGAGCGGGCAACTGGATGCTGCACATCTGGGATGCCATCATCTCCACGTATGATTCTGCTGTCCCCTCCTGCAACCATCCGATAGCGGCTGGCTTGCAGTGGGCTTCCCCGGGATGAAACACCCATCTCTTCGCGGAACTCCGCAAGTGTTGAGGCGATTTCACCACCACCGTCGCGTTCGAATGTGACACCATCGAAATCACCTTCTGGTTCACTGTCCGCACCAAGGTCGTGGGCATAGCTCGTCACATCACCATCGACCGGGATGAACACATCTTCGGATGGGCGATCTGTTCCGACGAGTCGGGTGTTGATAATGAACGTCGCATCACCGTCGACATGGAGCACATCTAGGTAGTTCTCGAAGTTCTGGTTGTTGACATCCCGGTCACCACCCATGAGGATGTAGGCCTCGTCTTGGTCGCCAATCGAAATATCGACCTCAACGAAATCACCGGCAACCGAGCGGTATTCGTCTTCTGAGAAGTCGACTTCATCAGCGTCAGCAACAGTAGAGACTCTAAATGCGTTCGAACGAGTTGTCTGATCAGTACGTTCGAAATCGTCCTCCACACGGAGTATCATACTATAGGTCCCATCGGTGAGTTCAGTTCCATCCGGTAGCAGGATCTGCTCAACTTGATCTACACCGAGATCGACATCGCGTGACTCGAAGGTATCGCCGTTCGGGTCGGTGATTATCAGTGTCGCCGTGTCAACGTTCGGCCCCGAAGCCGTGTATGTAACCTCGATTTCTTCGTTCCCCTGTATGGAGTCCGGAGTCACGCCATCGATTCGCGGACCGTCTTCAATTGCTGCCTGTGTGATTCGCGTTGTTGCGATATCGGGCTGTTGGGTTTTCACAGAGGCATCTACCGCAAATGAGTTTTCGCCCGTATCGTAGCTGAATGTGACTGTCTCTTCTTCACCACCTGCGATCTGTACGTCTCGGCTCTCTACTTCTGTGCCATCAACGCTGAACTCGACAGGTTGTGTCTGTTCGAGTTCTCCCTCGTTTTCGATGGTAGCGACAAGTTCGAAGCCAGTTCCTTCGGCGGTTGTTTCAGCAATACTGACGCTGAACTCAGCTGGCTCCAGTATGTTAATAGAAAGGTCCTCACTTTCATTATCTGTCGAAATGTCGTAGGTGTATTCACCCGGATCACTGGGTGTAACTATATTCTCAAAATGGACTGTAGTCTCGTCAGTATCACCAAGCTCGACTGACTCGCTAGCAGTATCCTGACCTGTGTTGTTCGAAAGGATAATGTTTTGCGTGTCTCGTTCCGTCCCCACATTTCGAATTGTCGCTTCGAATGTCACCGGTGTTCCGCCAGCGACTTCGTCAGTATCGACTGTGAACGCACGAACTTCGAACTCCGACCACAGAACAGTCACGCCCGCAGAGTCAGTGTCGTCATCGCTCCGAGCAACCGCAGTGATGCTCCGTTCTTGTGGGACTTCTTCCCAAGTGAGCCGTACTGTATCCGAGTTGCCTGCACTGAGCCGGGATGTTGTCGTACTGTTCTGTTCGTTCCCATCACCGTCTTCCAACCGAATCGTCTGGGAGCCGCCTTCATCGCCAACATTCGCCACTTCAATGTCAACGGTGAGATTTTCTCCTTCGTTGATCTCATCAGGGACCGAATCAGGGTCAATGTCGACTTCAAACTCGTGTCCATCGGCAGCAACAGTTCCTCCTGCGAGCATGATTGTAATCAATACCAACAGGAGTGAAAAACCAGCAATACGGTAACAACGGCCGAAAGATAGAGTGCTCATGGTTGCGGAGGGTGTCCTCAGTAGTGCTGTAAGGTGCTCACTACGTCTATTTAATACTCAGGCTGTAATTCTCAGATCTCATAATGTGGCATCAGTTGAGTAGTCGACAGATGGAAGGGTTGATGTGGGAACCATCCATTGAGCAACCAACGACCATGCCGGAGTGTATGAAGTGTGGCTCGTCCGTAGAGAAGTCGGACAACTTCTGTTCGAACTGCGGGAACCCACAGACTGAGGCGGCTCAAAACCGGCTCGACAAAATGATCAAAACGAAGGCCAAACAGCAGGCTGGCTCTTCGGGATCGGCGAGCGGACGCGACGAACTCATCTCGCGGGTCGGCTACGCGCTGGGCTTCGTGTTCGTGCTGTCGGGGCTTTCGGTGCTGCCGAGTGTTGCCGGCGTCTTCTTCTTGCTTGGTGGTATCCTGTTGTTCCCACCGATTCGGCTGCTGACCGCACGCGTGTTCGGTTCACCACTGAAGTTCGAAGCTATCGCTGTCCTTGCGGGTGTACTCGTCCTTCTCGGAACACTGTTATTTTTCCTCTTATAAATAAATCGCTGTCGGCCCACACAGTTATTCGACTATCGTCGACGCCAGACAACGAATCCCACGACTGACAGCAACGACATCACGAGTCCGATCAGCGCCTGCGGGAACAGGATACCGAGAATCGTTCCCAGAATACCACTGTCATCGTCGCCAGCCGTAGTTTCAGTGTCGTTCGCACCCGTATCGCCAACCGCGACGGTGCCAGAGGTCTCGTCGCCGTCAGTGCTGATCATATAGTCAATCTCGCCGGTAGTTGATGGCGCGCTGAGCGAACTGGAGACAGTCGTCGATTCGCCGGGCTCAAGCGTCACTTCAACTGTTGTCGACGCATCGCCCAACTCAAAGACGACCTCACTCGTTTCGGTTGTCGACCAGCCGTTTTCGACGCTCACTGCCATCTCGACAGGCTCGCCGGGTTCGACCTGCTCGTCGACGCTACGCGCAGTGATCGATAGCGGGCCAGCCCCACCCTCAGATGGGAGTGCCGCGGTCTGGGCTACACCTGTGTCAGTGACCCCAACAGAGAACACCTCTGGGAAGGTTTCAACATCGCTGAAATCAGTCGACAGCGAGCCATCGCTGAAGCCCCGAAGGACGATCACGTCCTCGTCCGCGTAGTAATCATACATCCCATGACGTTGCTCGTATGGTTGGCGATCACCGAACGGTTCGTTATCATCTCGCAGGCTTCGGTCGCCCATAAAAATCGTCTCTAACTCCTCGAACGAGAGTTCTGGACTCGATACGTTGATATTGTATCGGGCGCGGTTCGATTCGACCTCAATGCCGCGATCAGCGGCAGTAGTGCTGGCCTGTCCAGTCTCCCACTGAACTTCCAGTGTCTGTTCAAGCAGCTCAAACGCCGAGGCGTTCGACACATCAACGGTGCCGTCGATGACCCCGTCATTGATCACGACCGCTTTTTCTCGACTATCAGTCGGTACCAACACGTACGTCCCATCGAGATCGTCGGTCTCTAAGATAGTCTCGTTATTCTCGAATTCGATAGTCCGAACGACTGATCCTACGTCGTTGTCGCTCATATCGTACTCCCGCAACAGGAGTTGTTCGGATTCGACCTCACCGTGTGGATCTTCGATCCACAATGATTGACCCTGCCAGAAGAGCCCACCCGATTCGAGATGTTGGTCGACAGTGGTCTGGTCGGCGGTTTCATGCGAGAGCACGCTTGGCTCATCGGCTGCCGTGGCTGTCGCAGCTCCGACACAGAGCCCACCGACAATCATCAAGACGAGCATCGCCAGCCGTGTTCGATTATCCATTGTTCATCCTCTAATGCTGGGCCGAGTGGGGCTTCGTAACCTATTCAAGAGGCAAACGCGCGATGGGTACATACCAACTAACTTGATTGCAAGCGTATGTATATCCATCGCCGAGACTGTTTTTATAAGTGATATTTCTTCGAGACGCATCATTAAGAACAGCCGCCCCGTTTCAGTAGTCCCGGTACGTATGTGACAAGCAGTCGACCTCTGAACTCATAGGGATCATCATCAACAGGTGCCACCCCGTCTCAGCACGGTACGTTCGTCATCGGCCAGTCGACCCTACTTCCGAGGCCCAAAAGACCGTTTCCATCGTTCC
>LKML01000040.1 GCA_001563795.1 Haloferacaceae archaeon B1-Br10_E2g22
CAGATACTAAATATATACAGCTTGGCACCGGTCAGTTACTACTGATTCTATTATTGTTTTTATATTCGTAGAATCGAAAAGTGACTATTTCATAGCCCCCTGCTGGAAGTGATTCCAAAAATTTCGGTAGCGTTCAAACGCTGCAGGCAGTATGTTATACTCGCCACTCGAGCGGCGTCGTATTGAGCCGCCGACAGCCGTTCTCAGTGACGACAACGAGATCCTCTATTCTAACGCCGAACTCCCCGGGGAGATAGACGCCGGGTTCGACCGAAAACACCATATTTGCCTCGAGCAGGCGGTCGCTTCCCGCAACAATATCAGGGGCTTCGTGCACAGCGAGGCCAACACCGTGGCCGGTGCGATGGATGAACGTTTCGCCGTAGCCGGCCTGCTCGATAATCCGGCGGGCGGCTGCATCGATTTCGCCTGCGGTGACCCCTGGCTCAACAGTCTCGATAGCTGCCTGTTGGGCTTTTCGGACGACGTTGTGAACCTGTTTGAACCGCTCGCTTGGCTCGCCATCGAAAACGACCGTCCGGGTTTGATCCGACGGATACCCCTGTATCCGGGTGCCAAAATCGAGGACGACCGGTTCGCCGGCTACAATCTCGCGATCACCGTGGGTGTGGTGGGGCATCGCGCCATTGGGCCCCGAGCCGACGATTGGCTCAAACGACAGCGATTCGCCGCCGGCCGCAGCGAGTTCGGTCTCGATCCGGGCGGCAAGCGCTGTTTCGGTCATGCCGACTGCATCGCTGCCAAGCCGGGCGATTGCATCCATTGTCTGGTCGGCCGCATCGGCAGCCGCAGCCAACGCCTCGAGTTCGACGACGTCTTTCCGAATCCGAAGCGCCGAAAGGAGATTGGTGGCCAGCCCGAACGTTGCGTTCGGCAACAGCGACTCAAGCAGTTGGGTGAACCGCGCCCACATCGTCTCATCTACCAGCAGGTGGTGGCCATCAAGTTGTAGCTCATCGAGGAGCGCCGAAAGCGGCTCGGCTGGGCCCGCTGTGTCGGTCCACGTTCGTATCTCTTCGAGTGGCGTCTGTTCTCGGAGTTGCTCGGCAGCCAACGCGGGCACAAAACAAACCGGCTCGCGGTCGGCGGTCAGAAAGACGAACAGTGCGCGCTCGCTTGGGTCTTCGGCGAAGCCAGTGAGATACTCGAGGGTTCGGCTTGGAAACAACACGACAGCCGCGGCGCTGCTCTCTTGGAGCCGCCGCTGTGCCGCCTCGAGCCGCGCTGAATACGGTGACATGCCGGTATATCAGCCGGCTGCTCAAAATAGCCATCGACCGGCCGTGATATTGAATCCACAAACGCCAGCTAGAAGCATCCTACAGGCCCGTAGGCTGTAATTACTTAGGTAGGAATACAGCAAAACGCTCGGTATGGTCTTCGAGTGGCTTTCGACAACCCCCTGTCCCTCCTGTAGTGCCATTCCCAACGCAACGCTGTATGACAAGTTTGGCTATCCCATCTGTCCGAACTGCGGAACGCTCATTCGGACGCCCGCCGACAGCACCGGGGCAGTCCACGCCGAAACCGATTGAGCCAAACAGGCGCTTTGCCATCCCCCACATATGGACTGGGAACAGACGACAGCAGACGACGACCTCACAGAGTGGACACGCGAAGACGGCCACGCAACCATCAGGCTGCGTGAGCGCGCCGACGGCTCGGTTGCAGTTCGGTTCGACCGACTCCATCAGGCGGCCGAGGGGCGTGGGTATGCCTTCGAGGTGCTCGCAGAACGCGATGCCGCCGAAAAAGTGGTCGACGACTGGCAAACGAACGATCCGGTCGACTAACTCGACTCCGCGTCTGGGTCGTCTGCCGGCGGGCCGTGGCCACCTCCACCGGGTGTCCGAACCGTCACTGTCGTCCCAACTTCGACCTCGAGGGTTGTTTTGGCTCCGACTGGCTCACCATCGACCAGATTCTCTCCACACGCGCCGTTTTCGCCGCCGGCAACCCCACCCGGGGGGTGGCGTCGGCGATCTGTGAGCAGCGAGACGGTCGCCGGCACCTCGATTTTGAGTCGGCGTTCGATGCCGTCACCGCCCCGGAACTGACCGCGACCGCCGCTTTTGGCTCGCAGCGCATATCGCATAACCCGAAGCGGATACTCGGCCTCGAGAGCTTCAATTGGCGTATTGAGTGTGTTTGTCATCCCGACTTGGACGCCGTCCATCCCGTCTGCGGTCGGCCGCGCACCGAAGCCACCGCCGATGGTCTCATAGTAGCTGAACGCCTCGCCGTCGCGGCTGCCGATTGTAAGGTTGTTCATCGTTCCCTGACTCTGGGCGGGTAGCCGATCGGGGACAGCTTTGGCGAACGCCGACAGCACCGTATCAGTCACTCGCTGGCTGGTTTCGACGTTGCCGCCTACAACAGCCGCCGGCGGGTTCGGATCGAGCAGACTTCCGGCAGGAATCGAAACGTCGACCGGCAGATAACAGCCGTGATTCGGCGGAATGTCCGGATCTGTCACCGCACGAATAACGAAGTAGACCGCACTCTTGGTGACCGCTCGCGGCGCATTGAGATTGCCAGCAACCTGTGAGGCGGTGCCGTCAAACGATACCGTCACAGAACGGTTTTCGATGGTAACAGTCGCCTGAATCGGGATATCCTCGGTGGAGATGCCATCGCCTTCGAGCACATCGCGGGCTTCGAACGTGCCGGTCGGAAGCTCGTCGATAGCATTCTCCATGCGTTTTTTCGAGTACTCGACGACAGCATCGAACGCCGCCAGCAGACGTTCGGTGCCGTAGTCGGCGTGCAGAGCGCTTAGACGTGTTTCGGCGCGTTCGTTGGCCGCGATCTGGGCCCGTAGGTCGGCGGCGCGCTCGGCGCGGTTGCGGACGTTCGCTAACAGCAACTCGAGAATGTCTTCGTTCTGTTCGCCGCCCGCAACGATTCTGAGCGGTGGAATCCGTAGGCCTTCCTGGTAGATTTCGCGCGCACCGGCCGGCATGCTTCCCGGCGTCATCCCGCCAACATCGGCGTGGTGGGCCCGCGAGACAGCAAACCCAAAGCGGTCTCCGTTGATCGTGATCGGCGAGACCATCGTCAGATCCGGCAGATGAGTTCCGCCCCTAAATGGGTCGTTCAGCAACCAGACATCTCCCGACTGTGGGTCACGATCACCGATTGCCGCGACAGCCTCGGGCATCGCACCCAGATGAACCGGGATGTGTTCGGCCTGTGCGATGAGCCGACCCTCCGCATCGAACAGGGCGGTCGAACAGTCCCGCCGTTCTTTGATGTTCGGCGAGTAGGCCCCGCGGATCAACACCTGGCCCATTTCTTCGGCAACCGCCTCGAGTTGGTTGCGCATGATCTCCAAAGAGATGGGATCAATCTCGGTCATCTGGGTGCCTCCCGGAAGAGCCGAAGCGTCCCGTCGTGGTCGATTCGTGCGGTCCAGGCCGGTGGAACAACCGTCGTCGACTCGTCGGCTTCGATGATCGCTGGGCCCGAAAGCGGTGTGTCGACTGCGATTCCGGTGCGGTTGTACACTGCAGTCTCACAGAAGGCTCCGTCGAAAAACGCCTCACGCGTTCCGGTTCGGCTTGGGCCGTCGGGTTCGTAGGTGACCGCTGGCGTCTCTCGAAGAGCCACTGCGGTCGCCCGAAGTGTCACGAGTTCGACTGGGTCGTCCATCCGATAGCCCGTCGCCTGCTCGTGGGCCGAACCGAACGCCTCGGCGAGTGCGCTCGTCTCGAGTGGCCGGTGAATCCGAACCGTGTGTTCGAAACTCTGGCCGCGATAGCGGAGATCACCCCGATACACAACTGTTGGCTCGCCGATTCGGCGGCCGCCGCCAACGCGAGACAGAACATCGTCTCGAAGACTCGAGAGGTGGTCGTCGAGCGTGTCGGCCGACAAAGCCGACAACTCGGTTCGGATCGTCCGCGAGGCATCGTGTTTCTCGTCGGCCGAAAGCAGGCCGAACGCCGAGCGGACACCGCTGGCATACGGAACGACGACCGTTTCGATATCCAGTTTGTCGGCTATTGCTGCCGCAGACATCGGCCCGGCTCCACCGAACGCACAGAGGCCGAACTGTCGTGGGTCTTTGCCACGATCAACAGTCACCGCGCGAATCGCACGCGTCATGTTGGCGTTGGCAACCCGGTAGACGCCACGGGCAGCCGCCAGTGCGTCCTCGAGGCCGGCCTCCGTGGCGACTCCAGCGAGTGCGTCATAGGCAGCCTCTGGCACAACAGAGAGTTCGCCACCGAGTTCCGCGGCGTCGCCGATGTAGCCCAGTACGACTGCGGCATCGGTGACTGTGGGGTCGGTGCCGCCTCGACCATAACAGGCCGGGCCGGGATTCGACCCAGCGGATGCCGGGCCGACTCGAAGCGCACCGCCGGCATCAACCCAGCCGATCGAACCGCCGCCAGCGCCCACTGTGTGAATATCGACCATCGGAATTCCGATGGGTCGGCCATCAATGGTGGCGTCTGTCGTAGTCGCCGGCTCCTGTGTAACAAGGCTCACGTCGCTCGAGGTGCCACCCATATCGAATGTAATTAGCCCATCGTGGGCTGTCTCGACGGCATCCGCACTGATGACGCCCGCCGCAGGGCCAGACAGGACGGTGGTGACTGCCCGTTCACGCACAGTCTTGGCTTTGGCAATACCACCGTTCGACTGCATGATCCGCGGGACTGGGATGCCGGCGTCGGCCGCACGTTCTTCGAGGCGCGAGAGATACCGGTCGATCGGCGGTCTGACGTAGGCATCGACGACTGTCGTCGCCGTGCGTTCGTACTCTCTGAACTCCGCGAGAACCTCATGAGAAGCCGAGACGGGAATCTCGAGGCGTTCTCGAAGGCCGGCAGTGAGTCGGCGTTCGTTCTCAGGATGGGCGTACGCATGGAGCAGACAGACCGCGAGGCTTTCGGCATCGCTGTCGGCAATCTGTGTCGCGAGACGTTCTATTTGCTGTGTGTCGATGGGCTGTTCGATTCGCTCCGGTGTGGCACGTTCGTCGATCTCAAAGCGGCGGTCGGCCGGCACCAGCGGTGTCGGCTTTTCGGCGTTCAAATCATAGAGTGACGGGCGATCCTGCCGACCAATGGCGAGTACATCCGCGAACCCCTTGGTTGTCACAACTGCAGTAGTCGCACCCTGTTGTTCCAGCAGGGCATTTACCGAAACCGTCATCGCGTGACTGAACGACTCGAGAGCGGTGGGCTCGATTTCGGCGCGCTCACAAGCCTCGAGCAGGCCGTCGATAACGCCGCGGCTTTGGTCGGCCGTTGAGGGTACTTTCGCGGTCGTAATCTCGCCGTCGGCCAGCAGCACGATATCGGTGAACGTGCCGCCGACATCAACGCCGACGACCGGGCGAGCCGCCGATGAATTGTTCACCGGCATGCACCTCTGTGGACAAAGAACCAACTGTGGGTCAAGAGTGGCTGCATACGCTCATCCAGTCTGCAAGCAACTTAGTGGTACCTCACTGGAGTTTTTCGGTCGTCTCGACAAGCGGATGGTGGGCATACTCGACAACACTGATGTCTTCGATCCGAGTCAGCTCGTGGGCCGCGGCAGTTTCGGCCATGCCAAGCTCGACCGATTCGCTGAGGACGATCACGTAGGCTTCCATCTCTTCGATATCCATACTGTCGGCAGCCAACACACGGTGATGGCCGTCGGCCAGATACAACTCCGGGTCGTCGGCCGAGCCAGTGTTGTCGATGACAACAAGCGGCTCGGCAAGCCCACGCTCGAGTTCGTAGCGCCGACCCGCCAGTTCGTCAGCATACACGCGTTCTTGGGTTGGTGTGAGGTCGGCCAGCCGAACGGTTCGGCGCTGTTCGGTGAGTTCGACGCCGTCGTGGATCGACCCGAGACTGCGTCGGAGTTTGCCTACTTTTTCGGGCGTGACACGCTCGATTTGGCTTCGGACGACATCAGTATTCGAGAGGATACCGACCACGCGGCCGCGTTCGTCGACGACCGGTAGTTTCTGAATCCCATAGCGGAGTATCACTCGAGCCGCATCGGTTACGGCCATCTCGGGGTCTGCAACCAGAATCTCGTCGCTCATGACTGCCGAAATCGACAGTTGGTCGTCAGCACCGAGGAGGTCTCTGGCGGTGACAAACCCCTCGACAATGAGCCCTCGGCAGACCGGATAACCGTTGTGGCCATCGCTCTCGAGGATCCGGTTTGTGACTGCTTTGACCGAGTCATCCGGCGAGACTGTCGAGACCTCATGAGTCATATACTCGCTGACCCGTGGCTTTGGCTCCATACCGTCTGTGTAGACCCAGCGCGCTCAAAAGGCTGCTGTCGGGTGTTACTTGCTCGAGCCATCCAGTGGTGGGTTGATCATATACACTGCCGGCTCAGAGGCCACATCGAGTGTCGAAAAGATGCGCTCGGCAACGAGTTCGTGGACAACTGTCGTGAGATCTTCGGTGTTATCGACATCGCGGATAATCCCCAACGGAAGCTGTGCGCCCGCCATGTTAGCATGTCCACCTGCACTCCCAATTTGGTCGAGTGCGTCCCGAAACACTGCGCCCAAATCGAGTGGCGTCCCGCGAGTGCGTCCCGAGACGTAGATCATCTCGTCAGTATAGCCGTAGACGATGACTGTCGTTATCCCCTCCATATTCAGCAGGTCGTCGGCCGTCTGTGCCAGTGCATCCCGATCTGAAATCCGGCCAACACAGCTTGCAAGCGCTGAGCCACGAACATCTCGCCGCTTGATCGCCGTCGCCAGGGTGTCGACGACTGACCTCGAGACGCTGGGTGATTCGATCCGTTTGAGATCATCACTGTTTGCGAGCTCTGAGAGTTCGCTTGCAGCCTCGAAATCTGCTGTCGAGACCTCTCTGGTAAACCCTTTGGTGTCGGTCTGAATGCCGTACAACAGCGCAGTCGCCAGCGGTTGGTCGGGTCGCATCCCCAGCCGTCGGAAATACTCGGTGATGATCGTACTGGTCGAACCGACTGCCGGCCGGATATCGACATACCGGTCGGTTTTGTCGATCGGCATCCGCGGCGGATGATGATCGACGACGACCCCAACTTCGGTTTCCGGTGGGAGACTGTCATTGACCCCGGCTTGTGCGTGATCAACCAGGGCAATCGTCCCGTACTCGTCGGGATCGAAGCTCTCTGTCTCGACGGGGTACAACGAGAGATCAAGCAGGTTGACGAGCGCACGGTTTTCCTGGTGTGAAATCTCACCGAAGTAGTAGGCATCCGCCGGCACACCGACCAACTCAGCGATTGCGACAAGGCCGCACGCACTCGCAATCGCATCCGGATCAGGATTGTCGTGAGCGACAACTGCCAGCGGTTTCGACAGCGACCGGATTGTCGAAAGCAACAGCCCCATCCCACCAGCCGGGTCGGTAGCAGTGGCATCAAGTAGCCGATTTGCGAGTTCTTCGTGTGGATCGAGCAGTCGATCAACGGTCGCAGCGACTCGGCGGCGGGTGTCGTCGCTTGCCTCGAGGCCGACAGCGGCGATCAGACTGGCGTCGGGAAAGACCTCCCGGGCAGTTTCGGCAACCGATTCGGTTTGATCGACAGTCTCAGCAGCGATAACGACAATATCGGCCACAGAGGGATAGTGCTGAGAGTTGGTTGGATCGCCTTCGACCGCAGCGATCGATTCGTCACGAAGTGTCGTCACCCAGCCGGTATCGGCAGTGACGACATACAACTCACCAGGTACGTCATCAAGTTGGGTGACAAGGTGTCGACCCAGCGTGCCGTCTCCGAGAACGAGCCGACGAATCATAGCGATAAAAACGAGACCGAACGGCAAAACGCTGCCGTCGTCGAGCGAACAGCTATCGGCTCAGGCAAAGACTGCAGCAGCAGCCGCTTCAGCAGTCGCGATGACCGGCCCGAAGCCAGGCAACAGCAAGACAGTGATCAGACCAGCGGCAATTACCGCAGCGTACAGTCCGGCTGGTTTGCTGTCCAGTGCATCGAGATTGCCGTTTGGCTCTTCGATCCACAGCGCCTTGACGACACGGCTGTAGTAGTACAGCGACAGCGCACTAGTGACTGCACCGACCGCCGCAAGCCACCAGAAGCCGGCGTTGACCGCACCAGCGAACAGGAAGTACTTCGAGAAGAATCCGCCGAACACTGGCAGGCCAGCCAGGCTGAACATAAACACCGTCATCGCGACACACGCCATTGGCGCCTTCGTTGCGAGACCGGCGTAGTCTTCGAACGTACGGCCGACGCCCCAGTATTCGACCATAGCAATGAACAGGAACGCACCCGTGTTCATAAAGCCGTAGACGAGCAAGTGGGCCATTGCTGCGCCCATCACTGCGGAGTTCGAATCGGTTGCGCCCGCAGAGATTGCCGCCAGGCCGATCAGCGCATAGCCCGCGTGTCCGATCGAAGAGTACGCAAGCATGCGTTTGACGTTTTCTTGGGTTGCCGCAGCGAAGTTCCCGAGTGTCATCGTAACAACTGCGAGAATACCGAACAACAGCGCCCAGTCAATCGCCACATCGAGCGCCGGCATGAACGCTTCGGCAAACACACGGAACGCCACGACGAAACCAGCGGCCTTCGAGGCCGACGAGAGGAACGCACTCACTGGTGCGGGTGCGCCCTCGTAAGCTTCTGGTGCCCAGAAGTGGAACGGCACCGAGGCGGTCTTGAACGCAAAGCCACCGGCAATCATCAGGATGCCAACGCCAAGAATGCCCGAGAGCTCTCCGACATCACCGATCTGGGCGGCAATCTCGGGTAACAAGAGCGTGCCAGTCGCCCCGTAGACGAGGCTGATACCGAACGCGAAGACAGCTGCCGAGACCGCACCGATCAGGAAGTATTTCAGACCGGCTTCGACGCTTCCTTTGTCGTTTTTGAGGTACGCAACCAGCGCGTAGGATGGCAGCGAAGCCATCTCGAGGCTGATAAAGACGGTCACAAGCGAGTTCGAGACCGACATCAACGCCATGGCGGTTGCGGCGAACAACAAAAGCGAGTAGAACGCAGCGGGGTCGTACTCGCCGTCGAGATAGTCGTAACTGGCGACGACCACCAGCGCGGTGACACTGGTGATAATGGCGATAAAGAACAGCCCCATGCCGTCGACGACAATCGTATCGCTAAACAGGCTGATCGCACCGCCGTGGGTTTCTTGGCCGGTGCCGCCGACGAGATACCACACTGTCACCCCGAGTGCGGCGAGGGTGCCGACAAGCGAGGTGCCGACAAGTAGGCCATTGTCATGGTCGTGTGGCCGAATGCTGTTGATCGCTAATACGGCCAGGGCGGTCGCAGCGAGCAGGACGACTGGTGCGAGCGACTGAATCGCCCACAGCCAGTTTGTCGGCTCACCATACAGGAGCACGCTCATTAGAGCCCACCTCCCGTCTCAAGAATCGGAACGGTTGCATCGAGTATCATATCGAAGAACAACGAGGGTGCGACACCCAGCAGGATGATCGCCCCGAGCAGCACGACAAGCGGTGCGATATCATGCGCTGGTGCGCGCGTGATCTCGTAGTCGGTTTCGATTCGGAACGGCCCGAACAGCGTCTGTTGCATCGCCATCAGCAGGTACCCCGCGACGACGACAATGCCGAACATCGCCAGCGCGGTGAAGATCGGCGCATACGGCAGGAACTCCGAGCCAAAGGAGCCGACGAAGATGAAGAACTCGCCGGCGAAGCCAGCCATCAGTGGCAGGCCCATGTAGGCAAACGCGCCCGCGACGAGAATCCAGACCGCAATCGGCATCCGATCTGCGAGCCCGGACATGTCGCTGACGATCCGGGTATGGGTCGCGTTGTAGATAACGCCGACCGCCATGAACATCAGCCCCGAGATGAGGCCGTGGGCGATCATCTGGAACGTCGCGCCACCGACACCGAACTCGGTGAAGGCGATCAGCCCGAGGATGACGTAGCCCATTGAGGAAACCGACGAATAGGCCACGATCCGTTTGAGATCCGTCTGTGCCAACGCGAGCATCGCGCCATAGATCACCGAGATCACGGCGATAATGGCAATCGGGATCGCAAAGTAGCTCGCCTGATCCGGCAGCATCGTGAAGTTGAACCGCAGCAGGGCGTACGTCCCCATCTTCAGCGACACTCCGGCCAACATCACCGAAACAGGGGTTGGAGCCTCAACGTGAGCATCCGGCAGCCACGTATGGAGTGGCACAATCGGCACCTTCACCGCAAACCCGACAAACAGCGCGACAAACGCAACCAGCGCGAGCGTCTCACTCGGCAGCCAGTAGAAGTCACCGAGTTCACCCGCAGCGAGCGACTGGGTGATCTCCGGCAGGCCGAACGAGTTGACCGGCAGCGAGAACACCAACATCATGAAGCCGATGAACATCACCAGCCCGGCGATGTTGGTGTAGACGAAGAACTTGATCGCGGCGTACTTCCGGCGTGGACCGCCCCAGACACCGATCAGGAAGTACATCGGGATCAACACCGCCTCAAAGAAGAGAAACCACAGGAAGAAATCAAGCGCGGTAAAGACACCGATCATATTCGCTTCCATGAACAGCATCAGCCCGTAGAACTGGCTCTGTCGCTCCTTGATCGGCGTCCACGCACTCACGATTGCGAGCGTCGTCAGGAACGTCGTCAGGACGACGAGCGGCAGGCTAATACCGTCGACGCCGACGTACCACTGAATCTGGTAGCCTGCGAGTTCGATCCACGAGGCGACCGTCTCGAAGGCGATGTCGCCGCCCGTCAGGGCGTTGCCGCCCGACTCGAAGACCGACCACATGTAGAGACTGCCGACAACCGGCACCAGACTCAGCCCGAAGGCGAGTTTTGGTGCGTACTTGTCCGGAACCGCGAAAACGAGCAGTGCAGCTGCAAACGTAAAGGCGAGTAGTGCTTCGATTATCATACGAACCAACCTCCCAGCAGACCGAAGACGACAAGCAGTGTCGTCAGCCCTAGGGTCAACAGCAGGGCGTAGTTGCCGACGATTCCGGTCTGAATACGGCGAATCCGGTCACCGCTGACCAGACTCACCGACGAGACGCCGTTGACGACGCCGTCAATGACGCCCTGATCGAAGGTGTCGGCTCCACCAGCAACATCTTGGGTACGCGCCGACAGCCAGACCTGGAACTCGTCTTGGTAGTAGTTATTGTACAGCACGTCTTTTCCAGCGCCGAGTTTCTCGGTGTGTTCGACTGGCTCATCAACGTTATACAACGCAAGTGCGACGAGCACACCGACGACCGCAAGTCCAAGGCCGAGCCCTGCGGCGATCAGCAGTGTAGTCGTCTCGGATCCAGCGACGACGCCAGCCTCATAACCAGCGTACTCAGCAAGCAGCGTGTTGTAGCCGGAGTAGGTCAACCCGTCCGCGCCGCTGTCGAGCCACTGGGTGAGATAGTCGAGTTCGATCCCAGTGAGCTTCTGGACAGGTACCATGTTGACAAAGCCAGCGACGACCGCCAGCACACCAAGTACCGACAATGGCCCCTTGACGTTCCAGCCGAGCGGTTCGGGGTTCCGAGCCGTCTCGGTTCGTGGATTACCGTGGAACGTCAAAAAGACCATCCGGAACGTATAGAAGGCGGTGACGGGCACCGCGAGCAGTCCCATAACCCAGGCTGCAAGCAGTATTGGGTCGTTGAGGCCATGGATGAACGCCTCATACAGGATCTCGTCTTTCGACCAGAAGCCCGAGAACGGGGCGATGCCGGCCAGCGCGAGCGAGCCCGCGAGGAACGTAACATAGGTCACCGGCATTTTGTTTTTCAATCCACCCATGTCCCACATGTTCTCGTTGTGGTGCATCGCAATGATGACCGCACCCGCACCAAGGAACAACAGGGCCTTGAAGAAGGCATGGGTCATTAGATGGAACGTCGCAGCTACGTAGCTGCCTGCTCCAAGTGCGAGCATCATATAGCCGTACTGCGAGATCGTCGAGTAGGCAAGCACCTGTTTGATCTCCTTTTTGACGACACCCATCGTCGCCGCAAACAGCGCCGTAAACCCACCGACGAGAGCGATAATCGCCATCGTCGTCGGCGTCAGCACGTAGAAGCCGTACATGCGGGCGACGAGGTAGACACCCGCGGCAACCATCGTTGCAGCGTGGATCAACGCCGAGACCGGCGTTGGACCTTGCATTGCATCAGGCAGCCACGTGTGGAGTGGGAACTGTGCGGATTTGCCGATCACACCGCCCAGAACCAACAGGCCAATAATCGTAAACCACGTCTGGATGCCGAGATCACCGGGTGTCCAGACGTCGGCATTCCCATTGAGTGCTTGCTCGGCAAGTGCGGGGAACGACTCGCTGCCCGCAAAGCTCGCGGTGCCGAACGTCGCAAAGACGGCAACGACACCAACGAGGAAAAAGTAGTCACCAAACCGAGTGACCAAAAAAGCCTTTTTGGCTGCCGACGGTGGGGCATCGCGGCGGTACCAAAAGCCGATCAAGAGGAACGAACACAGCCCCACAAGCTCGAAGAAGATAAAGGCCATCAGCAGATTATCAGCAATCACGAATCCGAGCATGCTGGCGGTAAACAGTCCCAGGCCAGCGTAGTAGCGCGGAAGGTCTGTCTCGCCTTCGTCGTTCATGTACCCGAGACTGAAGACGTGAACGAGCAACGCGATTAGCGTCACGATGATCAGCATCAGCGACGACAGTGGGTCGATCAGCGCGCCGAAGGTGAGCTCCCACGGCTGGTCGCCGACGCCTGTTGCCCAGGTGTAGTAGGTCGCTTCGTGGACGTTGCCGCCACGAACCGAGATGAATGCCCAGATTGACAACAGCAGCGCACCAACAGTGGCTGCGATGCCGCCGTAGGCCCCCTTTTTGGGGAGCTGTTTGCCGGCGAACAGTGCGACGAGGAACGAAACGAACGGCAATAAGACGATTGCCGGAACGAAGTCAAATGCAGATACCATCTATTTACCACCTCATTGTTGCGGCGTCCATCACATCGATCTCTCCGAAGTTCCGGTACAGCGCGAGGATGATACCGATCCCGACCGCAACCTCTGCGGCCGCCAACGCAATAGCGAACAGTGCGAACGTCTGGCCGGTCAGGTTGCCCCAGTGCAGCGAAAAGGCAACCAAATTCAGGATGGCGGCGTTCATCATCAACTCGACCGACATCAGGAAATACAGCGCATTCCGACGGGTGAGAATCCCAAAGAGGCCAATGCAGAAGATGGCCGATGACAACAGCAGATAGTACTCAAGCGGCACCATCAGCTCTCACTTCCATTGGAATCAACCGTTGAGTGACTGTCGGTGTGTTCGACACCGTCGGTTCCAGCAGTATCGCTGGTGTCGCCGACGATATCTCGACCGCCGTCAGTCAGCGCCGAGACGACCGAACCGTCTTCTTCCTGTTTGGCCAGATACACTGCACTGTCAAGTGCGACATCAAGCGCGAGTGCGATAATCAAGAAGGCAGCTAAAAACCCTTCCGAGGCAATTTCTCCCAGCTCGATATCGAACAGCGCGTAGCCGATGTTGTGGACAACCGACTCGTCAGCCGGAAACCCAGCCGGCTCGCCAAATCCACTGGCTGAACTAAGGATCACGGCTACCAACACGCCGAACAGTGCGACCGCCGCAAGCCCAGGTTTGCGCGAGCCGCGGTTGGCGTCAGTCATACGCTACTCACCTCCGTATCCGTCTCTCTTCGCGTCAGCATCACGGCAAACGTAATCAGGATCAGTACCCCGCCAATGTAGACGAGAATCTGCATTGCTGCGAGGAACTCGGCCTGGAGCATTACGTAATGCACCGCGACGCTCAACAGTGCGCCGCCCAACAGCAACGACGCGTGAAGCACGTCGTCGACAAGGACGACACCCAAGCTGAAGCCCACTGTGACGAGGGCGAACAGCGCGAACGCGATGGTCTCAAAAACCATTGTGTGTGTATGCTTAAGGCATCCCTTTGAAGATTTCGAGAACGACTCGAGAGCGTGTGGGAAAAATAATGCTAAACAGGCTCTTCGAACCGCAAATCTGTCAGTAAAAACTGAGTATCAGGCCGAACAGCTACTGATAGTCGACTTCGCCGTCACCGTCGCCGATCCACGCGCCGCGGTCGGGGTTCCGTGAGGAGAGCGGATCGATCCCCTTGTACCACGGCACGTTTTTGAGTTGTTCTTTGTTATAAATGAACTCGTCTTTCGTATCGGCGGTGAACTCGAAGTTCTGCGTGAGTAGGATGGCATCAACGGGACAGACCTCCTCACAGAGCCGACAGTAGATACACTGGCCGATATGAAGGTTGTACTGTTCGCCGTTGCGCTGGTCGTCCATGACGATCTGAATGGTGTCGTTTGGACAGACGTTCTCGCACTGTCGACACCAGATACAGCGTTCCTGGCTGAACTTGTGGACACCACGGAACCGGGGGCTGACTTCGGGAGCCTCCTCGGGGTACCGCACGGTGAATTTTTTCCCATCGAGGGCGTGTTTCATCGTCGTTGCCATGCCTTTGAGGATACCAATCATGTTATCACTCCCACGATAATGGCCGTGAGCACCAGGTTAGCGAAGGACAACACGAGCATGCCCTTCCAACCGATTTCGATCAACTGGTCGATCCGAACCCGCGGCAGTGCCGAGCGGGCCCACTGGGTGAACAGGAAAAAGGCCCAGATCTTGATGACGAACCAGACGAACCCTGGCAACACTGGCCCCGCCGGCCCACCAAGGAAGACAGTCGCCATAATCGCCCCACCCAGGAAGACGTGGAGGAACTCCCCGAGGTAGAACAACACGAAGTACACCGATGAGTACTCCGTCTGGTAGCCGCCGACGATCTCGGTCGGTGCCTCCGGGATGTCGAAGGGGTTCCGACCGATTTCGGCCATGTTCGCCACCAAAAACAGCACGAATGCAAACGGATTGACGAACGCATACCACGCCGGGATACTGATTCCGCCCAGCGAGATGAGCGTCGCCGACTGCTCGGCGACGATGGTCGACATCTGCAGCGAGCCCGCAAAGACGACCACCGACATTGCGGTCACAATAAGCGGGATTTCGTAGGCGATGTTCTGGGCGACCGCGCGCAGTCCACCCATCAGCGAATACTTATTGTTCGAAGCGTATCCACCCATCACCAACGAGACCGACGCAATGGAGGCGAACGCAAACACCAATGCGAGACCGGCTTCTGGGTCAGCGAGATGGATGTTCAGCGGGCCAAGTTCACCCATCGGGATTACCGCAAACCCGAGCAGCGCCGAAGCCGGCAGAATGACTGGTGCGATATCGTAGGATGGTCGGTCGGCCCCCGAGGGAATAATGAGTTCCTTCGAGAGCAATCGAACCGAGTCAGTCACAATTGTGAGCAGCCCGAACGGCCCGATCCGATCGACAGCATACCGATCAGTAAACGCTGCGGTGATTTTTCGTTTCGCCCACGGACCGGCGACACCAGTCATCGCCAGCATGATGTTGCCGACGATGAACGCAGCAAGCAGCGTGGCAATAGCCTCGCCGAGTGGTCCGCCGAGTCCAAGTAAATTGGCGATTCCTTCGGGAAGAAGTACATCTCCCTGCAGTAGTCCTGGCATTATCGATCCACCTCGCCGAGCACAATGTCGAGACTGCCAAGCGAGGCGACCGCATCAGGGACGTACTCGCCGTTCGACATCTCGGGCAGCGTCTGGAGATTCGAGAAACACGGACTCCGAATCTTAAACCGGGCGGGCTTTTCGGTACCGTCCGCACGCATGTAGATTCCGAGTTCGCCTTTTGCGCCTTCGACTGCACGGTAGATCTCGGTATCGTCGTCAGGTTTGATTGTTCGTGGGACGTTGGCCTGGATGTTGCGTTCGTCTTCCGGCCAATCCTCGAGGAGATCGATACACTGTTCGACAATCTTGGCCGACTGTTCGACCTCACGCATGCGCACCAGCAGCCGACTGTAGTTGTCACAGCCGTCTTCGACGACGACATCCCAATCGAGTTTGTCGTAGTAGCCGTACGGATCATCACGCCGGAGATCATAATCGATTCCCGAACCACGGGCGACCGGACCGGTTGCTCCGTAGCTTTTGGCGACCTCTTTGGGGAGGATTCCAGTATCGATTGTCCGCATCTGCAGGATCTCGTTGGACGTGATCATGTCGTGGTACTCTTCGAGCGCGGTTGGGAGTTCATCGAGGAAATCCCGTGTCATCTCGAAGAAGTCCTCACGAGGTTCGGGCAGATCCCAGACGACCCCACCGAGTCGGAAGTAGTTGAACATCAGCCGTTGGCCTGTGAGGTCTTCGAGGATGTTCTGAACCTTTTCTCGATCTCGGATCGAGTACATGAAAATCGCCGTGAAGTCGCCGTACACATCAAGGGCGAACGTTCCAAGCGCGAGGAAGTGTGCGGCCATCCGACAGAGTTCCGCTCCCATCGTCCGGATGACTTGAGCGTACTCCGGTACGTCGATATCAGCCATATCTTCGGCCGCACGTGCGTAGGCCCACTCGTTGAGCAGGCCAGCCGAAATGTAGTCCCACCGGTCGGGATACGGCATGATCTGATAGCGGTAGGTGCTCGATTGACACATCTGTTCTTCACAGCGGTGCAGATAGCCAATGTCGGGCTCGAGATCAATGACCTGTTCGCCGTCCAATACTGCTTTGACGTGCAGAACGCCGTGGGTGGCAGGATGGTGCGGGCCGATGTTGAGAAACATCGTCTCGCTTTGGTTGTCGGCTTTTTGATCCTCGAGCAGCGGGTTGGCGTGTTCCCGCAACGAGACGACCTGTGGTTGGTCTTGGTCGTACTCGAGACCAAGCGGATGGCCCTGCCAGGTGTCGGGCAGCAGAATACGGCGCAGATCCGGATGCTCGTCGTATTCGATGCCGACCAAGTCGTAGGCCTCGCGTTCGTGCCAATCAGCGGTGCGGAACACCGAGTTTGCTGACTGGCTGACGGGGTTTTCTTTGTCGGCCGGCACGACGATAGAGATCTCTTGGGTTCGGTCGGCGAACTTCGTCAGATGGTAAATCGACTCATAGCGATCCTCATACTCTTGGGCCGTTACACACGAGAGGTGATCGAATCCGGCCTGGTCACGCAGCCGGCTCAGTGCGTCGACCACTGTATCGGGTTTGATCACGAAGCCGGGCGCATTGAGATGTTCTTCGCGCCCGATCACGAGGTCGCCAAGCAGTTCGGCGATCTCTTCGGGCGACTGTTCGATAACGCCAGTAGTGTCTGGCAGTTCGACGCTCATGGAGAATCAGCCCAGTTGTACCGCATGACCAGATCATCGACATCGATTTCCTCGGCGAGTTGGTCAACGATCTCATCGCGCTCGAGATTACCGAACTGCTCGAGTTCATAGGGTTTGACAACCACGGGTGCGGACTCGCCGTTGGCGATCCGCTCTTGGAGTTTGGCAACCCCATACACGAGTGCTTCCGGTCGTGGCGGACAGCCCGGGATGTGGATATCAACCGGAATGACCTCTTCGGCACCCTTGACGACGTTGTAGCCTTCCTGGAACGGCCCACCTGAGATCGTACACGAGCCCATGCCGATAACGAACTTGGGTTCAGGCATTTGATCGTAGACGCGTTTCATCCGTGGAGCGAACTTCGAGACAATCGTCCCAGGAATGATAATCACATCAGCCTGACGCGGCGACGCACGTGGCACACCGGCAGCAAACCGATCAAGGTCGTGTTTGACCGCGTAGGTGTGCATCATCTCGATGCTGCAGCAGGCGATGCCGAACTGCAGCATAAACATTGACGAGCCGCGCACCCAGTTCATGAACTTATCGAACTTGGTGAGAATAAACGGCGAGGAGCCGAACGCTTCACGCAGGCGTGAGTTGAAACGGTCGTCTTGGCCCGCGAGCCGTGCATCGCGGGTTTCGGTTACTACCTTCGAGCTGTCGGTGACGAATGGTTGTTGATTGTCGCTGCTCATGTGTTTTGTCTCTCTGTCTTTTGGGTGGCCGCACGCAGACTCTTCGTCCACTGAACTGCGCCAACGCGCCACGCCCATACGAGACCGACGACGAGAATCCCAACGAACAGTAACATTGGGAACAGTGCCTGGGACAGCGGAACGCCCGCCTCCAGTGCGCTGCGGTACATAACTGCCCACGGGAAGATCATCACCGTCTCAATATCGAAGACGACGAACAGCAGCGCGACCATGTAGTACTGAATATTC
>LKML01000041.1 GCA_001563795.1 Haloferacaceae archaeon B1-Br10_E2g22
ATGGCCGCCTCGAGTTCATCGCGGGCTTCGGTATCGAACTCGACGGTTGTGTATCCCGCCTCTTCGAAGGCTTCGATAAGCGCTGCGTCGTACGAAATGTTTAATCCGGCCTGAACATCGACAGCCTGAGCCCGAACCGCCAACAGCACTGATGCGGCGTGTTCGCTCACGCCGAATTCGGGATCCGAGGGAACGGTCGCCCGACCCTTGATATCGAAAATCCGGCCCGGTACGCCCGCAACGTCGTCAACGGTCGTCGCATCCGGTAGACACTCAACGAGATTCGATCCCACATTCGGAATCAATCGCGCAAAGCCGCTCGTGCTTGTCAGTGTGCGCAGCCCCCGGCGAACCGACGACCGAACCTGTTCTGTGGTTCGGATCTGGCTGTCGGGGTCGTGGACTGAAAAGTCAACGTCGGCTTCGGTAAGCGCAGGCATCGCCGACTCGTGCAGTTCGGCCAGCAGGTCGCCGTCCTCGAGTTGGCGAATCAGAACCTCGAGTTCGACGAGTGCCTGAACCCGGCTCATATCACCGGTTGCCAGCCCGTCGGCGACCTGTTCGACGAGATCGACCACGCGGTCGTCGCCCGCGATTCGGTCGTTTCGAGCAACCTCGCCGTGGGCGTACTTCGAGACTGCCGACTGGCTGATTCCCAAGACGTCGGCGACCTCACGCTGGGTCAAGCCGCGTTCGCGGAGCGATTCGGCGAGCATTGACCGGATCGTCGGCAAGAACTCCTCGACGACGAGTTCTTCGATGAATTTCATTGTCCGTCTTCTTGGGGTCGGTCGGCATTGGGTTCGTCGGTTGTGAGGAACTCTGGGTCGTCTTGAATCTTCGAGGCACGCGGGCCGACCTGATCTTGGTACTTCGAGCCGCGTTCGCTGCCATACGGCCGCGTGGAGGTAGATTTGAGTTCGGTAAAAACGAGTTGGGAGACACGCATCCCCGGCGAAAGCGCGACCGGCGCGGCACCGAGATTCGAGAGTTCAAGCGTGATCTGCCCACGGTATCCCGGATCGACGAAGCCCGCAGTTGCGTGGACCACAACCGCCAGTCGACCAAGTGATGATCGGCCCTCGACGGTGGCGACAAGATCATCGGGAATCTCGACGCGTTCTTTGGTGGTTCCGAGGACGAAATCGCCCGGATGGAGAATAAATTCGTCGCCCTCTTCGACGTAGGTTTCCCGAACGTACTCGTCGACCTCTTCGGCGCGATTTGGATGGATACAGGGAATGTTAGTGCGCTGGAACTCGAGAAACTCCGAGCCAAGCCGCATATCGATGCTCGCCGGCTGGACCTGGGTGTCGAGGTCGTCAATCGGGGCGACGACAAGGTCACCCTCGCCCAGACGCTCGAGCAGATCGGTGTCCGATAAGATCATTGTGTGGTGAGTTCGACGGGGAGGTTAAAATTCATCTGATCGTTCGTCGGCGATCCACACGCTCTTGAGTGTTCCAGCCAACACTCGGATATGAAACAGGTTATTGCCGCTCGGACGGATCTCGGCATGGGTCGCGGGAAACTCGCCGCTCAGGTTGCCCACGCCTCGCTGTCGGCCTACGAAGACACCGGACGAAAAGCCCGCAAAGCCTGGAAAGGCGGCGGCCAAAAGAAGATCGTCGTCAAAGCTCCCGACGAATCAACGCTGTTCGATCTCGCCGATCAGGCCCGTCGTGATGGCCTCCCACACGCGATCATTCGGGATGCAGGCCACACCCAACTTGAGTCTGGCACCGCGACAACCGTGGCGATTGGCCCTGCCAAGGAGAACGTGGTCGACCGAATCACGGGCGATCTCTCGTTGTACTAACTCTCTCGAGGCGAACGTACCGCTCGGCGTGTTATTCGTCGCAGAAAGCGCCCGGAGCGGGATTTGAACCCGCGTCACGACCGTGACAGGGTCGTATGATAGGCCACTACACCATCCGGGCTTTCGCATCTATTCGTCTTTGGGTGACGTAAATAAGGCTTCCTTTTTCAGTCGCCCGTGGCAGATGGTGCCGAAGGCCCAAAGGCATATACTCATCGACACCCTGCGATATAGTATCACGCCCGTCTGCGGCCGACGAGCCGCTGCTGTCAGGCGGAGTTGGCAACTGTTAAATGGCTTGGCTTAGTAACTCGCTGTAGTATCTCGTGACAGTAGCTTCTTCCCACCACCAGACAACTCACCCATGGTAGATGTCAGTAATCACACACTCGTCCCAGACCATATCCTCATCGAAGAGCCCGAAATCGGTTCGGTTCTCCAGGAGTATGGTCTCAGCCGCACCGATCTGCCGAAAATCAAGTACAACGATCCCGCACTCCCTGAGAAGGCATCACCGGGCGATGTCATCAAGATCGTACGGGATTCACGCACGGCCGAAACCTCAATCTCATACCGATTGGTGATCGAATGAACCGGCAAGACCGACGCACGATCTCTCGAGAGTACTTTTCGGACGAACGGCTCGCAGAACACCACTTCCGGTCGTTCAACGCGTTTCTCGAACGCGGTATGCAGCAGGTCGTCGACGAAAAAGAGACTATCGACACCGACATCGGCGACAAGGAGGGCCAAGAGCCCGTGTATGTCGAACTCGGAGACATTCGTATTCTCACACCGCGTGTGCGAGAGGCCGACGGCTCCGAGGAGTTGCTGTACCCACAGGAAGCCCGTCTTCGTAATATCACCTACGCCGCGCCCGTCTTCATGGAGATGTCGATTATCCGCGGCGGCGACGAAGAACCCGAACAGGTCGTCGACTCCACAGAGACCAAAGTCGGCCGTATGCCGATTATGGTCGGTTCACAAAACTGTAACATTCAGGGCTTTTCGGATCAAGACCTTATCGAAATCGGCGAAGATCCCGTCGATCCCGGTGGCTACTTCATTGTCAACGGTTCAGAGCGGGTACTGATGACCAGCGAGGATCTGGCACCGAACAAAATCCTGGCCGAGGACGACACGAAATACGGCGACGAAATCCAGGTTGCCAAAACGTTCAGCCAGCGACGTGGCTACCGCGCGCTCGTACTTTGCGAACGCAACCGCGAAGGACTCCTCGAGGTCAGTTTCCCATCCGTTTCGGGTAGTGTCGATTTCGTCACACTCGTTCGCGCACTGGGCCTCGAGTCCGACCAAGAGATCGTCCACCGCGTCTCGGAAGACCCCGAGATTGTCAAGTTCATGCTCGAGAACCTAGAGGAAGCCTCAGTTCAGACAACCGAAGAGGCAATCGAAACGCTGGGCCAGCGAGTCGCCTCCGGGCAGGGCAAAAACTACCAGCTCAAACGCGCGAACTACGTCATCGATCGGTATCTGTTGCCACATCTCCACGAAGAGGGCGTCGACGAAGAAGAAGTCCGAATTAACAAGGCCTACTACCTGTGTCGAATGGCCGAAGCGTGTTTCGAGTTGGCTCTCGAGCGGCGCGACCCCGATGATAAAGACCACTACGCCAACAAACGGCTGAAGGTCTCGGGCGATCTGATGACCGATCTGTTCCGCACCGCGCTCAACAAACTCTCTCGGGACGTCAAATACCAACTCGAGCGTGCTAACATGCGAAACCGAAACCTCTCGGTAAGCACAGTAGTGCGTTCGGATGTGCTCACAGAACGACTCGAACACCCGATTGCGACTGGCAACTGGGTCGGTGGCCGCTCGGGTGTAAGCCAGCTTGTTGATCGGACTGACTACATGGGTGTACTTTCTCACCTTCGGCGGCTTCGGTCGCCGCTCAGCCGTTCGCAGCCACATTTCGAAGCACGGGATCTACATGCGACCCAGTGGGGTCGGATCTGTCCTTCCGAGACGCCGGAAGGGCCAAACTGTGGGTTGGTGAAAAACTTCGCTCAAGCAATGGAGCTAAGCCAAGATATCGAAGACGAACAGCGACTGAAACGAGAGCTGTCATCGATGGGAGTCGAGGGGATCCCCGGCATCGACAGCATTGAACGAACCACCCCTGCGGACGACTAACAATGGCTCAAACGCGAGAAGCGAAAGTATACGTCAACGGTAGTCTGGTTGGAACCCACCCGGACCCAGAACAGCTTGCCGAACAGATCCGCGAAGCCCGCCGACGTGGCGATATCTCGGATATGGTTAACGTCTCGGTGCGCGAACGCACCAAAGAAGTAATTATCAACGCCGATGCGGGTCGAGCCCGCCGGCCGTTGATTGTTGTCGAAAACGGCGAACCGCTGTTAGGCGACAGCGAAATCGAGGCGGTTGATAACGGTGATCTCGAGTTCGAAGACCTCGTCGAGCGTGGCTATGTTGAATTTATTGATGCCGAAGAGGAAGAAGACATCCTCGTGGCAGTCGATGAAGCGGATATCACCGACAACCACACGCATCTCGAGGTCGATCCGTCGCTCGTATTCGGGATTGGTGCCGGGATGATTCCGTATCCCGAACACAACGCCAGTCCCCGAATTACGATGGGCGCAGGGATGATGAAACAGTCGCTGGGTCTGCCGTCGGCGAACTATCGGATTCGCCCTGATACGCGCCAGCATCTGTTGCATTACCCGCAGTTGTCGATGGTCAAAACCCAGACGACAGAACAGATCAACTACGACGACCGGCCGGCAGCCCAGAACTTTACGGTCGCGGTCATGAGCTACGAGGGGTTCAACATTGAGGACGCACTCGTGATGAACAAGGGGTCGGTCGAACGCGCCTTGATGCGGTCGCACTTCTTTAGAACCTACGAGGGCGAAGAACGACGCTATCCCGGCGGCCAGGAAGACCGCTTCGAGATTCCAAGCCAGGACGTTCGGGGCGCACGCGGCGAAGATGCATACACGCATCTCGACGACGACGGTCTTGTCAACCCTGAGACCGTGGTCGATGAGAACTCCGTGCTTCTTGGAAAGACCAGCCCGCCGCGGTTCCTCGAGGAGCCTGACGACATGGGTGGTCTGAGCCCCCAGAAGCGACGCGAGACGTCCGTGACGATGCGCTCGGGTGAGGATGGCGTCGTCGATACAGTCACACTGATGGAAGGCGAAGACGGCTCGAAGCTCTCGAAGGTCAAAGTTCGGGACGAACGAATCCCAGAGCTTGGTGACAAGTTCGCATCCCGACACGGCCAGAAAGGGGTTGTGGGCCACCTTGCACCCCAAGAAGACATGCCGTTTACCGAAGAAGGGCTGGTGCCCGACCTCGTGTTGAATCCGCACGCGCTGCCTTCACGGATGACCGTAGGCCACGTACTGGAGATGCTTGGTGGGAAGGTCGGTGCCCTCGAGGGCCGGCGTGTTGATGGCACGCCGTTCCAGGGCGAAAGCGAACAGGAGCTTCGGAGCAAACTCGAAGAACACGGCTTCAAATCCTCCGGCAAAGAGGTCATGTACTCCGGAGTTACCGGCGAGAAAATTGATGCCGAGATTTTCGTGGGGACGATTTTCTACCACAAGCTCTACCACATGGTCTCGAACAAACTGCACGCCCGTTCGCGCGGGCCGGTGCAGGTGCTCACTCGTCAGCCGACCGAAGGGCGTGCCCGCGAAGGTGGCCTGCGTGTCGGTGAGATGGAGCGCGATACCATTATCGGTCACGGTGCGGCGATGGTGCTCAACGAACGCCTGCTGGATTCGTCGGACAAAGAGACAGTGTACGTCTCGGCAGATACGGGGATGATTGCGGTCAAAGACCGCGAACAACGCCGTGTGTACGATCCAGCAACCGGGAGTGAAGACAACATCCACGAGTTGGAGATCAGCTATGCGTTCAAACTCCTGTTGGATGAGATGATGGCACTCGGCATTCGACCAACCCTCGAACTCGAAGACGCAGTTTAAAACCAATGTCAATGCAAACACCAAAACAGCTCGGTGGGATCCGCTTCGGCCTGATGGATCCCGAGACGTACCGCGATCTGTCGGCGACAAAAGTAATCACCGCCGACACCTACGACGACGACGGCTATCCCATCGACATGGGGCTGATGGATCCACGACTCGGCGTGATCGACCCTGGTCTGGAGTGTCGAACCTGTGGGCAACACTCGGGGTCGTGTCCGGGTCACTTCGGACACATCGAACTGGCCGCCCCGGTCATTCACGTCGGCTTTACGACGCTGATGCGTCGGCTTCTCCGGGCGACCTGCCGGGAGTGCGGAAGCCTGACGCTCACCGAGGACAAGAAAAAAACATTCCTCGAGCAGCTCGAGAAAGCCAACGAACTCGGGAAAGACCCCGATACAGTGCTCAAAGCCGCCGTCCGTGAGGCGCGCAAAGCAGGCACCTGTCCGCACTGTGGCCATCCACAAGCCGACATCAAACACGAAAAGCCAACGACCTACTACGAGGTCGAAAACGTCCTTTCGTCGGAGTATTCGGAAGCCATCGCCTCTGCGATGCAACCAGATGAGGACGAAGAAGACGACGAAGCCATCAGCCCCCAGGAGTTGGCCAACGAGACCGGCATCTCTTTGGAACGGATCAACAAGATTCTTGGCGGTGAGTTCCGACCGCTTGATGAGGATCGCCGCGCGCTCGAGAAAGCCCTCGATATCGATCTCACCGAAGAGGACATGAACAAGCTGATGCCCTCGGACATTCGGGACTGGTTCGAACAGATCCCGGATGAGGATATCGAGGTGTTAGGCATTGATTCGGAACACTCACGGCCCGAATGGATGATCATGACCGTCCTGCCGGTTCCACCGGTGACCGCCCGGCCGTCGATTACACTCGACAACGGCCAGCGATCCGAGGACGACCTGACCCACAAACTGGTCGATATCATCCGGATCAACCAGCGATTCATGGAGAATCGGGAAGCCGGCGCTCCCCAGTTGATTATCGAAGACCTTTGGGAGCTGCTGCAGTACCACGTGACGACCTTTGTCGACAACGAGATTTCGGGAACCCCACCGGCCCGGCACCGCTCGGGTCGGCCGCTCAAAACCCTTAGCCAGCGACTCAAAGGCAAAGAAGGTCGGTTCAGAGGGTCACTTTCCGGAAAACGTGTGAACTTCTCGGCGCGAACCGTCATCAGCCCCGATCCGACCCTGTCGCTCAACGAGGTCGGCATTCCGGATCGTGTGGCCAGCGAGATGACGATCACGATCAACGTCACCGACCGAAACACCGAGGAGGCCCGCCAGTACGTTGCAAACGGCCCAGAAACACATCCAGGTGCGAACTATGTCAAACGGCCCGACGGCCGACGGCTCAAGGTCACCGAAAAGAACTGCGAGGAACTCGCCACCAAAATCGAGGAGGGCTGGGAGGTCAACCGGCATCTCGTCGATGGCGATATCGTGATCTTCAACCGCCAGCCGTCGCTGCACCGGATGAGTATTATGGCCCACGAGGTCGTCGTGATGCCGTACAAAACCTTCCGGCTGAACACGGTTGTCTGTCCGCCGTACAACGCTGACTTCGACGGCGACGAGATGAACCTGCATGCACTACAAACTGAAGAGGCCCGCGCGGAAGCACGGGTGCTGATGCGTGTCCAAGAACAGATTCTCAGCCCGCGGTTCGGTGAAAACATCATTGGAGCGATTCAGGATCACATTTCTGGGACGTACCTCCTTACGCACGACAACCCACACTTCACTGAGACCCAGGCACTGGATCTGCTTCGGGCGACACGTGTTGATGAGTTGCCCGACCCTGACGGCGAAGACGAGACGGGCCCCTACTGGAGCGGTCGTACCGTCTTTTCGTTGTTGCTGCCTGATGGATTAGACCTCGAGTTCACCTCTTCGACTGGTGGCACCGTCATTATCGAAGACGGCGAACTCATCGAAGGAACCATCGACGAGGACGCAGTCGGTGCGTTCGGCGGCGAGATTGTCGATACCATCGTCAAACAGTACTCCGAGACTCGCGCGCGAGTATTCATTAACGAGATCGCCGCCCTGGCAATGCGGGCGATTATGCACTTTGGGTTCTCGATTGGAATCGACGACGAATCGATTCCGGCAGTCGCCGAACAGCAGGTCGATGAAGCGATCAACAGCGCCTACGAGCAGATAGACGAACTAATTCAGACCTACCGCAACGGTGATCTCGAGTCACTTCCCGGCCGAACAGTCGATGAGACCCTCGAGATGAAAATCATGCAAAAACTCGGCAAAGCCCGTGACTCGGCTGGCGAAATCGCTGACGGTCACTTCAGCGACGACAACCCAGCGGTCGTCATGGCGCGGTCGGGTGCACGTGGGTCGATGCTCAACCTCACCCAGATGGCTGGCTGTGTCGGCCAACAGGCAGTCAGAGGCGAACGGATCAACCGCGGCTACGAAGATCGGACGCTTGCTCACTACGAACAGGACGATCTGTCTGCGGAGGCCCACGGCTTTGTCGAAAACTCCTATCGTAGCGGACTGACACCACGGGAGTTCTTCTTCCACGCCATGGGTGGCCGCGAAGGGCTGGTCGATACAGCCGTCCGAACCTCGAAATCCGGCTACCTGCAGCGTCGGTTGATTAACGCGCTGTCGGAACTCGAAGCCCAGTACGACGGCACAGTTCGGGATACCTCCGGAACCGTCGTACAGTTCGAGTTCGGCGAGGACGGCACCTCACCGGTTCGTGTTTCGTCGGACGAAGACTTCGATATCGACGTCGAGGCGATTACGGATCGCGTTGTCGAAGCGGAGTTCGACAGCGAGGAACAAAAAGAGGCGTTCTTGAGTCGCCGCGAGCCGCCAACGAACCTTTCGGAGCATACCGAGCCGCGGTTCGAGGAGGTGAGCTCGGATGACTGATGCCACATTCGACCGAATGGCCGACTACAGCCACATCACGGATGATATCGAAGCCATCGTCGAAGACACAGATCTGCCACGCCGCCTCAAAGACCGCGTCTACGATACGATCGAAGACCGCGAAGGTGTGACCACAGAACAGGCCAACGAGATCGCTCGAGCGGTCGAATCCCAGTACGTCGATACCCGTGTTGATCCTCTCGAGCCTGTTGGAACCGTCTCTGCCCAATCGATCGGTGAGCCGGGAACCCAGATGACGATGAACACCTTCCACTATGCGGGGGTTGCCGAAATCGACGTCACACAGGGACTTCCCCGGCTTATCGAGTTGGTGGATGCCCGAAAGGAACCAGATACACCAATGATGACGGTGTATCTCGAAGACGAGTATGCCGAAAAACGCGAAAAAGCCCACGAGGTCGTCTGGGCTTTAGAGGCAACCAAAATCCTCGCGCTGGGCGATGTTTCGACGAACGTCGCAGATATGGTCGTCCGGATTGACCTCAACGAAGAAACGCTCGAAGAACGATGGCCAACAGTTGATGATCCGAATCTTGTGGCCCAAGAGATCAGCGAGACCATCGAAGACAAACTCGGTGTTTCGACCCGACAACAGGGAATGGCAATCGAGTTCGGCCCTAACGAGCCGAGCTATCGTGAGTTGCTGCAGTTGGTCGAACAGCTACGAGATATCGTCTTTAAAGGGATCGACGACATCAGCCGCGTCGTCATCCGCAAAGAAGACCTCGAGGCCGGCGAGGAGTTCGTCCTCTACACCGAGGGCTCGGCGTTCGGCAAGATCCTCGAGATCGAAGGTGTCGATGCCAGCCGCTCGACGTGTAACAACATCCACGAAATCCGCTCGGAGTTGGGAATCGAAGCCGCCCGCGAGGCGATCATCAACGAGACGACCGACACGCTCCGCGAACAGGGTCTTGATGATGTGAACGTTCGGCATCTGATGCTTGTGGCCGACATTATGACCAACGAGGGCACTATCGAATCGATTGGTCGCCACGGGATTTCAGGTTCGAAAGATTCGGTGCTCGCCCGTGCGGCCTTCGAGGTGACAGTCAACCACCTGCTGGATGCTGCGATTCACGGCCAAAGCGACAACCTCGATGGCATTATTGAGAACGTCATCGCCGGAAAACCGATTGCACTCGGCACTGGTGATGTGAAGCTCCGAATGGGATCGATCGACGCCAAACCAGCCGACGACTAACCGATGAAAATCACGCTTTCGGACGAGGCACGCCGGTATATCGGGCTGTTCGACGAACAGACGGAGGTAAGCCCCACGGATTGTCTCGTCGAAAGCGACCGGATCGTCTTTTTGATTCCCGCCGGGGAGATGGCAGATGCCATCGGTCCGGACGGCCGAACCGTCCAACGAGTCGAAAAGCTGGTTGGTCGACGAGTCGAGTTGCTCGAGGACGCCGAAACGCCCGAGGCGTTCGTCGAAAACATGCTGGCTCCCGCGGTCGTCCGTGGGGTGACGATCTCCGAGCAGGGAGAGACCGTCGTCGCCTACGTCGAAGTCGTTGAAGCCGACCGCGGGGTTGCCATTGGAACAGATGGCCAACATATCAAGACCGCCCGCCGGCTGGCACGCCGACAGTTCGATATTGACGACATTCAGCTGACCTGAATCGAGCCAACACTGATTTTCCGCGCTGTTTGTGGCCTCCGCGTCGATCTCTGGGCGTTATTCGAAGCAGTAAGACTGGCTCAGATTCGATTAGCGACCCCTAAGAAGCAATCTCCGCGAGTTTCGGCAACATCAAAGAGGGACGCTTAAGTAGCCGCGTCTGAAACGAGAGGATACATGGCCAACGGCAAATACGCCGCCCGGAAGCTCAACAAAGACCGGCAGAAACGACGCTGGTCGGACTCTGAGTATGCTCGACGAGAGCGCGGGCTCAAAAAGAAATCAGACCCCCTCGAGGGTGCCCCGCAGGGACGCGGCATCGTCCTCGAGAAGGTCGGTATTGAAGCAAAGCAGCCGAACTCGGCGATCCGAAAATGCGTTCGTGTTCAGTTGATCAAAAACGGCAAACAGGTCACTGCCTTTTGTCCTGGTGACGGTGCGATTTCGTTTATTGACGAACACGACGAGGTCACAATCGCAGGAATCGGTGGCGCGAAGGGTCGCGCAATGGGTGACCTTTCGGGTGTCAACTACAAAGTCGAGAAAGTAAACGGCGTCTCGATGATCGAGCTCGTTCGTGGCAACGCCGAGAAACCGGTGCGATAATGTCCGAGAGCGAAACCACACCCGAAGAGGACGTTGATGGAGAAATCGACGCTGAGACAGAGGCTGCCGAAGCCGAAGCTGAAGCCGACGACACCGAACAGTCGGCCGTCGAGGGCGCACTGCTGTTCGGCGTCTGGGATGTCTCCGAAATTGAGTACGCCGATCCCTCGACAAAGCGATATCTCAACGTCACGCCGATTGCTCACACAATGGGTCGACACGCCTCCAAGCAGTTCGAAAAAAGCGAGATCTCGGTTGTCGAACGTCTTATCAACCGTCTGATGCAGACCGAAGAGAACACGGGCAAAAAACAGCGAACGACCAAGATCGTCCGCGAGGCGTTCGAAGAAGTCCACGCTCGAACCGACGAAAACCCGGCTCAGGTGCTCGTCGAGGCCGTCGAAAACGCAGCACCTCGAGAAGAGACCGTCCGCCTCAAATACGGTGGAATTTCAGTGCCCAAAGCCGTCGACGTCGCCCCACAGCGACGTGTTGATGAGGCACTGAAGTTCATCGCAGAGGGAACGAAAAGCGCGAGCTACAAATCCCCAACGAGTGCCGCCGAGGCACTCGCCCAGCAGCTCATCGGCGCGGCCGACTACGACGTTGGGACGTACGCGATCAACCAGAAAGAAGAACGCGAACGCGTTGCTGCTGCAGCCCGCTAAGCTGCATTTTTTTTTCGGTTTCGGTTGGTGTGAGCCACGGCGTTCGCGGCTCTCAAAGACGGCTATCGCCAGGATTGTTGCTCGAGGCCGCCGACTGAGACTGTTTTCGGCCGGCCTGTGCGACTACATATAAAACAAGACCCCAGCGGGCCTTAGACAACCAAGTACTCTTCGAGCTGGGTGCGGTTGGCGAGTTCGTCGCCATCGAGTTCGTCGACGATCGTTCCGTGATCCATCGCATAGCAGCGATCAGCCAGTCCTTGGATCACCGAGAGGTTCTGTTCGACAAACAGGATTGTCGTATCGAGATCCTGGTTGATTCGTCTGAGATCTTTGGTGATCGACTGGACGATTGAGGGTTGGACACCCTCGGACGGTTCATCGACGACGAGCAGATCTGGATCGCCGACGAGCGCACGGCCGATAGCCAACATCTGCTGTTGGCCACCGCTCATCGTGCCGGCGTCCTGGTCGGCTCGCTCTTCGAGAATCGGGAAATACTCATAGACGCGATCATACAGCGTCTGTTCACCACTGCCGATATTTTCGCCGATTAGGAGGTTCTGCTGGACAGAAAGTCCAGGAAAGACGTCCCGACCCTGTGGGACGTAGCCGATCCCACTTCGGGCATGGACATCTGCCGGTTCGTCTGTCATGTCTTGGCCCTTGAACTGGACAGTGCCGGATTCGGGCTCCAACAGTCCCATGACTGTTTTCAAAAGCGTCGTCTTACCAACTCCGTTACGGCCGACGACACCGACGATTTCGTTTTCTTCGACCGTACAATCGATATCTCGAAGAATCGGTGTTCCCTCGTAGCCTGCCGAGAGGTTACTGACAGTGAGACTCATGCGTTCTCACCCAAGTAGATCCGCCGAACGTCCTCGTCGGATTCGATCTCTTCGATTGATCCCTGTCTGAATATTTGGCCCTGATTGAGCACGGTTACCTGATCGGATATTTCGCGGACGAACTCCATGTCGTGTTCGACAACGACAAACGCCATACCGTCGGCGTGCAGCGATTCGATGAGTTCGGCGACCTCGCTGGTTTCTTCGACCGACATCCCGGCGACCGGTTCATCAAGCAACATCAGCGTGGGATCAAGCGTGAGAGCCATACCGATCTCTAAGCGCTGTTGTTGGCCATGTGAGAGATCCCCAGCACGCATTTTTGCTTTGTCGGTCAGCGCGATCTGTTCTAAGGTCGTTGCCATCACTGAATCAACATCCCGGTCGGTTCGCTGCAGCGGAATCTGCAGGTTCTGTTCGACCGAGAGGTTCTCATAGACGTGTGGCGACTGGAATTTGACACTGATTCCGGTGTCGATCCGCTCGTGCGGCTCGAGGTCGGTGAGATCTTGGCCATCGAAATAGATCTCACCGTTGGTCGGCCGCAGTTGGCCAGTGATTAACTCGAGCAACGTACTTTTGCCGGCCCCATTCGGGCCGATCAAACACCTGATCTCGCCTTCTTCGACGGTGAAATCAACGGTATCGACCGCCGTTAGCCCACCGAACTTTTTCGTAAGCTGTTGGGTTGCCAAGATAGTGTCTGTTGCATCGCCGGTTGCGGCGACTGGCGGTGTCTGTCTAACGGTTGGATCACTCGATGAACTCATGGATGCACCGTTGGCGTCTCAAATGCAGTTGGCCTGTGGATTGTGCGTTCGTGTTCAGACATTAGTCGCTTGCCTCCTCTGTTGCAGTAGGTGTTGGCGATTGGCCTGTCCGTTGGGCAATCTGTTGTTTGAGTAGCTTATCCAGCGTTGGGACGACTCCTGCAGGCAGGTACATAATGACCACTAACAGCAGGCCACCGACGATGACGAGGGCCCACTCTGGGCCAAGTACGTCACCGACACCACTGGAGAGTCCGGTTCGCATCCGTTCGATGGCAAACGTTGCTGCGAGCGCACCGAGCAGTGATTCTCGACCGCCGACGCTTACCCAGATCACGGGCAGTGCCGCAAAGGCAATCCCGAAGATCGTTGGATCCATGTAGTTGCCCCAACTGGCATAGAAGACGCCACCGACCGCAGCCAGCGCACCACCGATTGTAAAGACGACTAGTTTGATAAACGGCACATCGTAGCCGAACGTGGCAGTTCGTTCTTCGTCCTCGCGGACAGCAACCATGGTCATTCCAAACTTACTGTTGACAAGTACACGCAATCCGAGGTAGGTTCCCAAGAGTGCGAACAACAACGCATAGTAGAGTCCTACTCCGTCGATGACAAATCCACTGGCACCCACACCGAGTGTGAGATCCGGAATGTTGGTCATGCCGTTGAATCCGCCGAGACGCGCCTCTCCGACGGCCCACTCGCTGCCGGCCGTCTGTGCCATGAATGTGTGCAACACCAACGCTACGACGAGTGTCAGGATAGTCACATAGACATCACGAACCCCGCCATAGAACATGAAGTATCCGAGGAACGCCGCAAACAGCGTTGCGACCGCGACTGCGCCAATGGTGGCCGCACCGATACCGGTAGCCGACGAGAAGTTAATCCCGATGATACCGAAGGTGTAGGCTGCTACGCCGAAGAAAGCGACCTGACCGAAACTCAGGATACCACTGTAGCCCCAGACGAAACAGAGGCTCAACCCAAGGAACGCGAGTGCGAAGTATCGCGAAGACTGCCGTGCGGTGTATGGGTCAGTAAGCAGCGGGAACGCTACAAAGGCCAGAAACACGACTACAAAACCGATCCAAAACGGCTTGGAGTTGCCAATCGTGTTCGGGCCTTCGAGTCGACCACGAATGCGGTCGATAATCGATGAGGACGCAGTCTCGCTCATTCTTCAGCCCTCCGGCGTTGTTGCCAATCTTTGACGTAGCCAGTGATGCCGTTGGGAAGCATTCGAAGCGCGAAGATTGCGACCAGCAGCATCAGCATCTGGCCGACAAACGTTCCCGCAAGGAAGCTCCCGACGGCGTTGAACATGCTCAAGAGCCCTGCGGCCGACAGCGTCCCGATTATCACCGACGGACCGCCGACAACGACCGCAATGAACGCCTCGATAAGGAACGCACTGCCACGGTCAGGCGTAATCGATCCGAGCGCAGGTGCGTACAACGCGCCGGTTAACCCGGCGAGACCGGAGCCGATACCGAACGTTGTGATGTACATTCGGTCGGTGTCGATCCCCATTGCACGTGCAGTCTCAGGGTCTTCGATCGTCGCTCGAGCCTTGATACCGAACTCGGTGCGAGTAAACAGCACGTAGAGTCCAACGAGCATCAACACCGCGACCACTGGCAGGAAGATACTTCGGTAGACCGAAGAGGTGTATGGACCGTAGCTGACACTTCCCATTGGCGTCGAGATGCTTCCGAGACTCGAGCCAAAGACGATTAACAACAGCTGGGCGACCACAAGCGCAAGCCCCCATGTTGCAACCATCGAATCCAGCAACCGATCGTAGAAATGCCGGACGATCGTGCGCTCGACGACGATACCGAATACCACTGTAATCGCAACGCCAGCAATCATGGCAATCGGTAAGGGAATACCCGCATGGAAGACGAGCGCCGTCCCGTAGACGCCCACGAGGATGAACTCACCGTGGGCGAGGTTGATAACACCCATCATCCCGAAGATGATCGCCAGTCCGACCGTCGCGAGGACAATAAACGCGAAGCTGTTGAAAAACTGGAACATGAGTGCCAACAGCCCGTAGACTGGTGAGGTGCTCAACGGCAGGGTTTCGAGACCGATCACCGAGGCTCACCCCGTCGCTCGAGTAGTAGCTGCGCGAGTCGTGTTGATAACACTGTCATACGTCGTAGACGTCACCAGGTTCGTACTGTGTGGTCATCGAATCTTCACGGAGATTACACCCAGCGCCATCTTCGACCTCCTCTCGGAGGAACGTCGGTTCGATTGGTTCTGGGTCGGTAAACGAAATCTCGTGATCCTCATCAGCGTGGGCGACGCGCATTTGGTGGGTCACGTGGTGGGTCGCACCATCAAGTGTGATCTCACCAGATGGCGCGCTGATGTCAACTCCCTCTTCGAGGACTTCGATAACGGCCTCTTGGTCGAAGGTACCGGCTTCTTCGACCGCATCGCGCCACATGTACACCGAGAAGTAGTTGTTGTGGGCTTCCTGATTGAGGTAGTTGGCGTCCTCGAAGCGGTCATAGAAATCATCAACGAAGTTCTCGCCGCGCTCGTCACCGAGTTCTTCCATGTAGCTCACACCCGCGTACACGTCAGTGAGCGCCGGTGGATCGTATCGTCGGTGCTCGTATCCCTGTGCAAGAGTAGTCGAGGTACCGATTGGGATCATGAGGTCGTTGGAAGCTCGCTGATCGTAGAAGTTTTCGTGGTTGTTGCCGACGAGCATTGACATAATGAAATCGGGATCTTCCTCTTGAATCCGGTTGATTACCGAGGAGAAATCAGTTTCATCAAGCGGAATGTACTCTTCGCCAACAATGTTGTATCCTTCTTCGTCGGCAAGTATGTTGACCCAGTCACCCGACAGTTGGCCGAAGTTGTAGTCGGCCGCAATGATGTAGATGTCTTCGCCGTACTGGTCGGCAAGATATGGCGTGACAATGCCGAGCTGCTGGCGGGCAGTCGCTCCGACAGGGAAGATCGTATCGTCACAGACACCACCTTCGTACTGTGTCGTATAGAAGTACAGCTGGTCGTTGTCGTTGATAATCGGACGAATGGCCTCGCGAGTCGCACTCGAGTAACCGGCCCACAGCGCATCAATCTCGTCTTGGAGAATCAGTTGTTCGGTCAGTTCCTGGTACCGTTGGTTGTCAGACTGTGGGTCTGGGTCGATGTACTCGACTTCCTCACCGAGAATACCGCCATCCTCGTTGATTTCATCGAGTGCCATCTTGGTAGCCTGCCACTTCGAGGTGCCGTTGAGCTGGAACTCTCCGGATCGATCTTCGAGAATACCAACTGTCGGACCATCGCTGCCGCCACCAGTACAGCCTGCAAGGGAGATTCCGAGTCCGGTTCCTGCGGCAGCCAGTACGGAACGGCGCGAGACGTTCGGGTTAGTCATTGACGAACCTCCATCGTTTCGGCGGAATTGTGTGCATATACGACTTGGTCAGTCGATTTGGACGGTGTTTGTCGACTCATTTTCGACAAAACGGCGAACAAGAGAGATGTATTTAAACCTTATCAGTTATTTCACTGGAATAAAATATATTCTGAATGTAGCTGGTAGGTGTATACATATCCTTATATATTTAGTAGACATAAATTTTTGACTACTATATTCAGATGTGATTTGCTAAATGAGTTGTTTCAAGCCTAATCAATATATGAATATAAGAATGTGTAACTTTAGCCAGATTTATGGTATTTTTTGCTATTAGTTCCCGGTTTGGAACGTACCCGAGAACACAAACCGGAATATATAAATAGAAAAGTATCCCGACAGCTCGAGCAGCCGAGGTGGTCGGCTCGCGCGCGGTGGTGGACAAAGAGGGTAATTGACCCGCTGTGAGTCGACAACAAAACACCCTTAATACGTACACGAATAGCTCGTTTTTGACTCGAGACTCGAAGGGCCGGAAGTTAGACGTGAACCAACAATCCAAAAACGAAACCCAACATCGGTGTACCCAAGAGACTAATATATAACCTAGCTACGTTCGTTCATTTTTAGACGACATAGGCGCGCTTATATCTTTCATACACCCATTTACTCAATGAGATATACACTAAAAGAAAGACTTTTGTTAATGTTATCCGACTATGAATTCGTTATGACGGCATATTTAACAGACCATCCCAGCAGCTCACCACAAGAGGTGTCTCACGATGAGTGAGATGGTTCCGGGTGAGTTGTTGACTGCCGACGAGCCAGTCGAAATCAACGCCGACCGCGAAACGGCGAGCATCACCGTCGAAAACACCGGCGACCGACCCTCGCAGGTCGGCTCGCATTTCCACTTTTTCGAAGCAAATCCTGCGCTTTCGTTCGACCGCACGGAAGCCTACGGGATGCGCCTCGATATTCCAGCCGGCACTGCAATCCGATTTGAGCCAGGCTGCCAAGAGGACGTAGATCTCGTGGCGTTCGGTGGGAACCGAATCATGCGCGGTATGGGTGGGCTTGTCGAAGGATCGCTCGACGACGACGATATCCGCGAGGCGGCTTTCGAGCGTGCACGCGAGGCAGGATATATGGAGCCAGAAGAATGAGCCGCGAACTCTCCCGTGAGGCATACACCTCACTGTTTGGTGCGACCGAAGGCGACCGCCTCCGGCTTGGTGATACGAATCTGCTGGCCGAAATCGAGACAGACCACACTACCTACGGTGACGAGGCCGTCTTCGGTGGCGGCAAGACAATGCGCGATGGAATGGGCATGCAGCCGGGCACCACCCAAGCAGAAGGCGCACTCGATTGGGTCTACAGCAACGTAGTCCTCATTGATCCTGTTCTCGGCGTCCAGAAGGGTGACCTCGGCGTCAGAAACGGCGAAGTCGCTGGCTTCGGGAAAGCCGGCAACCCGGATACGATGGACGGCGTCGACGA
>LKML01000007.1 GCA_001563795.1 Haloferacaceae archaeon B1-Br10_E2g22
CGCAACCACAACTATCCAGCCACCTAACATATTCCTGTAAATTATTTTTAGCAAGACTATCTATCACACGTGAATTTTTATACAATCACACCTTATCACCAGCCGTCACGATGTGTCCTTATGATGACGTGCAGGTTTCTTTCCGAATCAGTGACACGCTAAATGCCACGCTCTTTCGGTCTTATCTATGGTCTTTTCTCAGCAGTATCGTAGACCAACGTGTCTGCAATACTACTGGATCGTGCATCCTACCGGCAACTTACACGCAGGTGGCTCATGGCCGGTAAGGCGGTGTGGCGGCGATTTGTGAGGGACAACCGAGCCATCTCCGAGGTGGTTGGCTTTATTCTCATATTTGCACTATTAGTGTTGCTGCTCGCAGTCTATCAGGTTCAGATCGTTCCCCAGCAAAACGCCCAAACCGAATTCGAACACTTCGAAGCCACCCAAGATGAGTTAGTTGATGTTCGAAACTCGATCTCGACCGCAGGCCAAACCGAACTGTCGCAGTTTCCGAGTCTAAAACTGGGCACAACGTACCAAACGCGGGTGCTGACGATCAATCCGCCCCCGGCAACCGGAACCGTACAGACGAGCGAGTCGTACAACATCACAATCGCAAACGAAACCGACCAGACAAACGTCACGACACGGTTTGTCGAATACCAGCCAGGATACAATGAGCTCGTGGTGGGATCGATCAACCTCGAGCACTCACTTTTGTATCTCGATGAGCGCCAACGCGGCAACAACGTAACGATCATCGAAGAGCAAAACCTACTCAAAGACGGTACTGTCAGACTAACAGCGGTACAAAATACGTTTCAGGAAACAGGAACCGATCGTAACACCCTCGAGTTGTATCCACACACGGAGTTCACCGCAACTGAATTCCCGGAGCCAGATGATGGTCGCCTCAATGTGAGCGTTCCAACCCGAGTGACTGATGACGAATACTGGGACGAAGCGTTGGCTGACAGTAGTGTGTATCAGGGTCTCGAGGCTGAAGAATACGACGGCGAGACACACGCGCTCAATTTGAGCATCCAAGAAACTAACCTAGAACTAAACACCGTCGGGATTGGCTCACAACCAAACGAAAACCCAGCAAAGAGCACAACCCAACACGCAGTCGCTGGCACTAACGGTTCTACAGGTACGTTTGACAAGCTAGTGGCCAGTATCGAAACGAGAGGAGATGACAGACCAGATGAGGTAACAATAGACGACTTTGAGATCATGGATGGAAGCGAAACAACATTTACTGCCACAGAGGCCAGAGGAGATACAGCCGAAGTAACTGTTTCAGATGCTACCGGAGAACCCATTGTCCTCGATTTGGGGGGGCATGGAAACAATCGCTTTCCTGTTACAGTTGTCGCCGATATTGCTGGCGGTGAGTGTCTTGAGGCAACGTTTGAGGATGCTGGAGAGACATCCAAATCACTCGAGGACGAAGACTGGGAAACCTGTGGGAGCTAATTTGAGAGCCTATACTGTAGCGATGGATACTGCACAGATCATACGCCGGGTCGTGGTCGAACCGATCAAAAAAAGAGTACTTCGCATTGCTTGCCATCCCCACAGTGGTCGCCCCACCAGGCGGGTACCACAAGCATTTTTCCAGTCTGTGGCTCGCGACGGTGATGCATAATGAACCGTCGATCTACCTGCACATTTGCTGGAGATGACCGGGCAGTCTCTGTGGTTGTCGGCTCCATGCTTATGTTTGGACTCTTGATTCTCACATTGGCAGTGTATCAGGCCTCTATTGTGCCCGACCAACACGCCCAAGCCGAGTTAGAACACTTCGAGGCCACCCAAACTGAACTGGTCGAACTTCGAGACACGATCACTGCAGCGGGACACACCGGCCACTCGCAGTTTTCAAGTCTTCGGCTCGGGACAACTTACGACTCGGCGTTCCTCGCGATTAACCCGCCCCCGCCAGCAGGAACGATACAGACGACCGAGAAACATAATATTACGATTGCAAATCAAACCGACCAGACGAACGTCTCGACACGGTTTGTGGAGTACCAGCCGGGATACAGTGAGCTATCGATTGACCCGACACGACTCGAGCAGTCGGTGTTGTACGTGGATGGACGAGACCGCGGTGACAACGTCAGTGTGATCGAAGACCAGACAATCGTCACCGATGAGACGGTCAGCATCACCGCGTTACAAAACGAGTTTCGACAGACAGACACAGGCCGTGTGAGCCTGGAACTGTATCCACTCAACGCAGTAGACGAAAGCGAACTCCCGGATCGAGACGGCGAGAACTTCACAGTGACAGTTCCAACACGGTTAGATGACGACGACTACTGGGACGAAACGTTAGCTGATTCTACAGTCTATGAGGGCGTCGACACTGAAGAACACGGAACCGACACGCACGCATTGAATCTAAGCGTTGCTAAAAATAACCTCGAGTTGAACACTGTGGGGCTCCACTCAGCGCCAGCCGAGAGCCCAGCAAAGACCACAGGCCCAGCGGTTGTTACTGACGGGACGATATCTGTTGAGAGTATTGATGACGTAGACGAAAACGAAGACGATCAAACCCAAGAATTTGTGTTCACAGCAGAAACAGCGTTAGAAGAAGGAACCAACGTCAGTATCACTGTTTCAGAGCCAAATGATGCCGGTGTCGAGTATGAAGACGCAGCTATTGACATCGCCGAAGATACCGGTGAGGCAAGTAGCACTGATGATGGAGACACACTAGCGTTTGAAGCAGGCGAAGACATAGCTGAGGGACAATCCGTTACTGTCACCGTCGATGAACTCACTGTTGGACAAGACGCTGCGGGAGCATTCGGCGACATTAGTTTCACTCGAGAAGACAACGACGACACAGATACTGGTGCGTTCGAGGTCGTGGCTGAAAATACAATCACTGCTGACAGTATTACAAACCTCATTGAAGGCCAAGACAACCAAGAGCAAGAATTTGAATTCACACTTGATGGAGAACTTCGAGAGGGTGAGAACGTCAGCATCGATGTCTCAGAGCAAAATGGAAACCTGGTAGACTACCAAAATGCGACTATTGATACTGCTGGTGTCGGACAAGATGGTGCCGAAATCAACGATGATGGCGATACAATACATTTCACATCGGGTAAAACAGATGGGGAGGTCTCTATTGTCATTGATGAGATTGATGTGAAAGAGAACACTGTAGGACAGGTTGACGATATCCGTTTCACTCGAGAAGACAGTGATGCATCAGACATAGGGTCATTCGAAATTACAGACACAATAACAGCCAACCGTATTGACAATCTATTAGCGGATGAAGACGACCAAGAACAGACATTTGAATTCACACTCGAGACCGATTTAGACACCAGCGAAAACGTCGCCATTGATCTTTCAGAACCAAATGGTTCAGGAGTAGACTACGAAAATGCCGAAGTTGACGATGACGACGACGGAGAAATCATAAACAACGGAGAGACCCTAGAGTTTGAACCAGAAAATCCAAGCGGAAATGAAGACGTTAGCATCACTGTTATGGATATTGACGTTGCAGATGGTGTTGTAGACGACTTCGATATTACATTTACTCGAAGTGATGATGGGTCAACCACAGAGTCATTCGAGATCAGAGAGGATGCTGAAACTGGCGAATTCACCGCGCTAAACGTGGAGTTAAAAACCAACGAACAAGGCCCGCCAGGTTCGGCACCTCGACCAGATGAAGTTGAAATACGTTCGTTTGAAATGACCTCTGGTGACACTGTTGAATTCACTGCAACAGAAGGCTCCTCCGAGAATTCCGCCAGCGAGGAGGATTCAGGTCCTTCAGGTAGCCCAGATACGCTTGATTTGGGTGGAAGTGGTGGAAATGAATATCCAATCATCGTAACTGCCAGTATTGACAGCGGAGAATGTCTCGAGGCAGAATTTGAAGACGATGGCGAGACATCACAATCGCTCGAGGACTGGAGTAGTTGCGATAGCTGATCGAAACGTTCGCTGCAAAACTACGAGTAGGCGAATGCCTATTCTTCGTCAATAACTTCCGGATCAGCAAACGCATCCTGCAAGCTGTCGAGCCCATTGAGCCATTCAGAGACAATCCACGATTCGATCTCGTCGACCTCACTGCCGTCGAACTGCCCACCGTCAATAATCTGGGTGCCGGCCTGGACGAGATACGCAAGCGCGGCATCAACGTCTTCTTCCTCACTGGCAACCCCAATTGCCGCCTCGACGCACTCTGCGATCGAGTACTCCTCGACGGGCCCGCCGATGACGAACTCCTCGGCCGCATAGAAGACGGGCACGAGGCTGGTCTGGACGCTGTCGATCAACAACAGCGCTTCCTCGCCGTCGAGTTCGGGTTCAGCCATTACGACCTCGTTGATAAATCCGAGTTTCTCGAGGGTCGTCTCCTCGCTGACACGCTCTTCTTGAAACGCGGAGATGACTTTCGCAATCGCGATGGTGGTATCGTTTTGGAGGTTGAAATACAGGCGGGCGAACTCCTCGCTTTCGGGGTCTAGCTCTTCGTCTGCAACCCGTGTAAGCCAGTTTTGCCAGCGGTCTTCTGAATAAAACGTCTCTTCGGGCTCGTCTGTCATACATCATCTCTCTGGTGGGAGATTCAAATGCCTTTCTTATTGAACAACGGCCTGCGTGGGTATCTGAAACACACGAATTCATACCGCACAACAACCCATCTGTAGCTGGGTGCTATCAGGACAGCGTTGCCTCAGTGTCAATCCCGTAGGTCTGTTTAGGTGTCTCTATGTGGGCTCGAGCAATCGCCTCATCGTAGCCGTTTTCGGCGAGCCACTGTACGCGCCGTGGGACGGTTTTCGGCCCTAACACCGCACCGGGCCGGTCAGGGTCGTCAATAAAATCGGTTTCCATCAGGAAGGACTCGCCTGTCTCGGCGGCAGTCTGTATCCAATCTGTGTTGCTCATCACACTCGGGGTTGGCCCGGCGAGCCGTCCACCGGCGTAGTGTTTGACGACTCGATGGGCCGCCAGCCCGCGATCTTCGGCCCATTCGGCAATTTCGGTGAGATCCTCGCTGGCTTCGGTGTGCAACTGAACTGCGCAGTCGGCTTTCGCACCCAGTGTGAAGGCGTGTTTCATGACGTCGTTCGAGGCCTCCCAGACTGCCTCGCTGACCTCGTAGTGCGGCCGGCCGGATTTCAGCCCCAGGGCGCGTCCTTCCTTGAGGTACTCTGCTGCGATCTCGAGGATGCCCTGCATACAGTCACGAGCCTCGGTAGGCGAACAGTCACGTTCGTCAGTAAGTCGGCTAAGTAGTCCTGGATGTGCTCCCAAAATCGCCCAGGCTTGGCCTGGGAGCCTCTCGGTTGCGTTCTCAACGATCTCGCAGGTTGTCTCGAATACCGGTCTGAAATCCTCGGGGTCGGTGCTCTCGACACCGAGTTTCCAAGACGGCTGGTTGACAATCAGTAGATGTGTGCCACCTACCCGAACGAAATCATCGACGGCGTCCATCCCGCGGCCGTCTTCGCAGTCGAGATGCAGGTGATTGTCGAGCACCGGCGTCTCCAAGTCGTCCATGTGTTGAGATTCGGTCGGCGGTACAAAAGTCGGCGGGTCGAAATCGCAGTGCTGTCTCTCCGCAGCTATGGCTTACTCGAACGAAACCTCAACCGCCGTCTCGCTGTCTGTCAGGCTGGTTTCGGGCTGGGCGGCAAACCCCTCGTGAAGCCGGTCGTAAGTGTCGGTCACTGCCTCGACGATGACGGTGGTCTCGCCGACGGCAGGCATAAAGTTGGTATCGCCCTTCCAGCGCGGAACAATGTGGGTGTGGATGTGGTCGCCAATCGAGCCGCCTGCTCCCTCGCCGAGATTCATTCCTGTATTGAATCCATCGGGATTGAGACCGGCGTTGAGGCTTCGGAGTGTAAGCTGTTTAACTCGGGCGTGATCCAACAATTCGGAGTCGTTCAGTTCCGCATAACTGTCGACGTGCCGACGGGGAATTACCATCGCGTGGCCAGGGTTGTAGGGGTAGTTGTTCAGCAGGACAAACGAGTGGTTGCTGCGGGCGACAACGAGATTCGAACGATCATCGTCTCCTTCGGCAAGCACACAGAACGGACAGCCCTCGAGGTCTGCGTTTTTGTTATCGCGTTCGACCCACTCGATGCGCCAGGGCGCGAAAATCTGATCCATGCCCAATACAGTCCGCAGGTCGGTTTAGTCGTATCCGTCTTGTCGTACTGCCAGTCGGCCACAACATTCAGTACTGTTGGCTACTGGTTTTATTCACAATGGCGGCCAACCAGCAGATGCATGGCCACAACGCCCTCCACCCCCGAGACCACCGTCGAGTACTGTTCGCAGTGTGGACGGGAGACCTCTCACGAGGTGAGCGTCGAGATCCGAACCGAAAGTACGAAGCCTGAAAACGCGGAGTTCTCCCGAGAGCCCTACAGAGTAACGCGCTGTCTTGAGTGTGGGGCCGAAACGTCGCTGCGAATGAACAACGCCTGATCGCCTGCTCAGTCGAAGCGGTGGATACCCGCTGTCGTCACTTCACAGCCGCCTTCGGTGACGATCAGCGTGTGTTCGGCCTGACTGACGAGTTGGCCGTCGTCTTCTTTGAGTACTGGATAGCCTTTGATAAGATTCGCACGTTTGAGCCGCCGGAGTGCCATCTCCGAACGCGAACCCTCGAGCCATCGGGCCGCAAACGGGAGGTCATCGAACGCCTCGATTTCCTCGAGGACGTTTCGAGCCCGTCGGTCTCGGACGTTCCCCTCGGCGACCTGCTCGTAAATCTCCTCGGTCGCACCCTCGCGTACTTTCCCTGAGCCATCTGTGGCGAACGGCTCAATAGCGACCACGTCGCCGATTTCGAGTTCGACGGATCGCTCGACGGCGCGGTTTGGGATGTTCGGGCCCGTGTGAGCGTCGTACTGCTCGACACCATGGCCTGAGAGATTCAACACTGGCGTATAGCCGTAACCGTCGATCACCGATTCGATCTCCGCGCCAACTGCGCCGACTTCGACGCCAGGGCCGACTGCCGCAATGGCTGCCTCGAGCGCCTGCTCGGATGCTTCGACTAGCTCCGTGTTGTCGGTGAAATCAACGGTCACTGCCGCATCCGCGATGTAGCCCTCAACGTGGACGCCGATATCCAGACACACCATCTCATCACCGAATACCGTGTCGTCATCGCGGGCGGGTGTTGCGTGTGAGGCCTCCTCGTCAATCGAGATGTTGACCGGGAAGGCCAAACCGGCTCCGGACTCATGGATCGCATCTTCGGCATATTCGGCGACCTCGAGTTGTGTGACTCCCGGCTCGATCATCTTTCGTGCCTCAGTCATCGTTTCGACGAGAATCTCGCCAGCCTCGCGGTAGCTATCGACTGCATCCTCTGCAAGCGGTCCAATGCTCATATCCGAGTCGTTAGGAGGTGACCTGCAAAGAGGTTCCGACCGCAATTGGGTCGATTACAGTCTCGGGCCGGGTGGATACGGCGGCGAGTCGGCCGACCGAGTGGCCACAGAGGCTGATCGAGCCTCGGTTTCGGCCCAAGCAGTCTGTGTTGTTGGATCGATATGAATCCGTCCCGATCCCCACAGCGTAATTTCAATGCCAGCGTGATCGAACGTCAGCATCCACGAATCGGGGCTGTTCTCACAGTAGAGTCCCTCGAGCGTATCGGGATCGATACTATCAGCGAGCACAACATCCGGACTGACCGAAACACCGGCTGCCTCTATCGCCTCGAGGATGGCGATACTGGCGGGTTGAGTTGCTGGATCGAACGTCGCTCGATAGATTCTATCGTCGACGCTGGGGGAATCAACAACTGACATGAGGATTCTATATTCCTATTATAGGTCAATGGCCTTAATACTCTCGACAAACATGTTGATTTCCAATATTTCAGTCGGTTATGGACGGCTAAGGACGAGCGTGCTGTTCGTGCTCCTACAACCCGATAGCTACTGTCAGCCCGCAGCTTTGTGGTCTACTCGGCCCGGTTCTTCCAGCGGCATTGATAACGGCAGGACTTTTACGGTCGCCTGAAAATCCGTGAACGTCTATGAGCTACGACCAGATCGATGTTCCCGAAGCAGGCGAGAAAATCACGCTTGCTGATGAGGAAACTGGGGAACTGAACGTACCGGAGACGCCAATTATTCCGATTATTTACGGCGATGGCATCGGCTCGGATGTCGGGCCGGCTGCCCAGAAAGTACTGGATGCTGCTGCCGAAGCAACCGGTCGTTCGATTGCGTGGATGCGACTGTACGCCGGCGGTTCTGCACGCGAGAAGTACGACGAAAACCTCCCACAAGAGACTGTTGATGCGATCCGCGAACACCGTGTGGCAATCAAAGGGCCACTGACGACGCCTGTCGGGTCGGGCTTTCGGTCGCTGAACGTCGCACTCCGCAAAAAACTCGATTTATATGCGAACGTTCGACCGACCTACCATCTCGAGGGCGTTCCCTCGCCGGTCAAAAATCCGAGTGCGATGGATATGGTCACCTTCCGGGAAAACACCGAAGACGTGTATGCTGGAATTGAGTGGGAAGCCGGTACCGATGAAGTCCAGCAAGTAAAGGAGTTTGTCGAAGACGAAATGGGTGCAACTGGCGTCATCCACGACGGGCCTGTCGGCATCGGAATTAAACCGATCACTGAGTTCGGTTCGAAACGCCTGATTCGAGAGGCAATCAACTACGCGATCGCAAACGGCCGACCAACAGTCACGCTCGTTCATAAGGGCAACATCATGAAGTTCACCGAGGGTGCGTTCCGTGATTGGGGCTACGAACTCGCCGAAGAGGAGTACGGCGACAACGTGCTCACCGAAGACGAACTCTGGGAGGAACACGACGGCGAACAGCCAGAAGGCACCGTTGTTGTCCAAGACCGCATCGCGGACAACATGCTCCAGCAGATTCTGACTCGCACTGACCAATATGATGTGATCGCAACGATGAACCTCAACGGCGATTACATGTCAGATGCAGCCGGCGCACAGATTGGTGGCCTCGGCATCGCACCGGGTGCAAACTACGGCCACGGTCGCTGTCTGGCCGAGCCAGTCCACGGCAGTGCGCCGAAATACGCTGGCGAAAACAAAGTCAACCCGACCGCGATGATTCTTTCGGGCCGCGAGATGCTCGATTATCTCGGCTGGGACGACGCAGCCGAACTCGTTCGTGATGCAGTCGAGACGACAATCAGTGAGGGCAACGTCACCTACGATCTGCACCGACAGATCGAAGGTGGTACGAAACTCGCAACCACTGAGTTCGCCGAGGCAGTCGTCGAGAACATCGAACAGCTTTCGTAGTAGTTCGTACGCTGCGGACGAACTCATCAGAACCATTCGAACCTCGACTATTGGTACAAAAGTAACACCCTCCTACCGGCAGTAGGACGCCACTACGCCTGTTTTTGAATGGAAAGAGACACATAGCCTCGAGCAGACAGTCAGTGTAGATGTATTCGTGGATTGAGCGTCGATTCCAGCGGAGCTACGAGCGATTGCTCCACCGAGAGATCGGCGACGGCCCCGCCCACGTTGCGATCATCCAAGACGGAAACCGACGGTATGCTCACAAGCACGGCCAAAACGCTCCCGATGGCCACCGAAAGGGTGCCGAAACCTCCGAACAGGTCTTGGAGTGGTGCGAAGAACTCGAGATCGAGGAGTTGACGCTGTATGCCTTCTCGACGGAGAACTTCAAGCGTCCGCCAGACGAACAGGAGCCACTGTTCGATATCATCGAAGCAAAACTGTACGAACTTGCAGACAGCGACCGGGTACACGACACGGAGGTCTGTCTGCGAGCGATCGGCGATATCAACCGACTGCCCGAGCGCGTCCAGCGAGCAATCAACTACGCCGAACGGCAGACAGCCGACTACGATGCCTTCCGGCTCAATGTTGCGCTGGCCTACGGTGGCCGGAACGAACTGCTGCGGGCGGCCCGCGAGGTCACCACAAGTGTTGACCGTGGCGAGCTGTCGGCCGACGAAATCAACGTTTCGACAATCGAAGCACATCTGTATCGCCAGCCGATTCGCGACGTTGATCTCATTATTCGAACCGGTGGCGACGAGCGTACCTCGAACTTCTTGCCGTGGCATGCAAACGGCAACGAGGCTGCGGTCTACTTTTGTGCGCCGTACTGGCCGGAGTTTTCGAAAATCGATTTCTTACGCGGCATCCGAACCTATGAGTCCCGAGAACAGTCCTGGCAACAGAGCAAAATCGAGCGCTCTGTGGCGTTGATTCGGACGCTTGGCAGCCTCGAACTCACAGAGGCAAAACGGGTTGCAGGCCGACTCGCCGACCAACTGCCGCGGTCAGCAGCCGATCGCTTAGATGATGAACTCGCCAGACAGCAGCCACCTGGAGGCGACCAATCGCTGTCGGTTCCGGAGAACGCGGGTAACGAATCTGCTGACTAATCGTTAGCTGCCGAACCGTCGTTGGCGGTTTTCGTAATCGAGTAAGGCACGCAGATAATCTCGCTTGCGGAAATCCCGCCAGTTGATATCAGTAAAGTACAGCTCAGAGTACACCGACTGCCAAATCATGAAATCCGAGAGTCGTTCGGCACCGGTTTTGATCACCAGATCCGGCTCTGCCCGAAACACTAACCGAGAATCAATATGCTCAGTCTCGATTGCGCTTGGCGACAACTCGCCACGATCGACGGCTTCAGCCAACTGTCGAACCGTTTCGGTGAACTCCCGTTTGCCACCCAATCCAATCGAGATCTGGATCGGTTCGTCGGCCTGTTCGGTGTCGTCAGGCGCACGAACCGCAAGCGCTCGAGGCGCGTTGAGTTTGGCGAGTTCTCGTTCGAGTGTCGGGACGACGGCCTCATCGAGAACGCTCACAGACACCGTAATGCGTTCGGCGTCGTACTCGAAGGCCCACTCAAAAAACGCCGTGAGTGTCTCGTAGGCACCCTGCTCGAGCAAATCTCGCTCAGTAATGACGACGGCAATATGTCGCGGTGGCTCTTGGCGGTGACGGCGGAGCCGAAATGCAAGATAGGCATCGTACAGCACTACCAACACATCAACGGCGAGCCGCCAAAAATCCCGCTGTCACCGTCCCACACGGTTTGGGCATGTCGGGGCTGTTAAGTGTGTCTCGGAGAGACCAACTGCTGTGACAGACCGGCTCCGACGTGCTGGCGGGTTCGCTGCAGTCGCTAGCCTCGCGTTGATGGCACCGGTGGCCGGGCCGCTGACCGCAGTGTTGTTCGGAGCGATTGGGTTGGCCGCAGCCCTATTTATCTCCGAGGGGCGTGTCTTTTCGCTGTTTGCCCGGCCAGGGGACTTCGAAGACGGTCGGCTCAACGGGTTGGCCGGCTTTTCGCTGGCGGCAGCGGCACTTGCCCTGTTGGTAACGCTCCCGCAGAGCCCGCTGCCGGTTGAAATCTTCGTGGCGACGGTGTACATCCTCGGCTTTGGGAACGTTGGAATGGAGGCCGTCCGCCGGCAGACCACAGAGCCGTTTGTGGCTGTTGCCGGCTTTGTCGCCACAGGCTTTCTCGCCGGCATCGGCGGACAGTATCTCGCCGGTCTCCAACTCGGAGCGCCGCTCGAGTGGTCAGCGGTGACGTTTCTGTCGATTGTCGGTGCGTTGATCGCCGCGCTTCTCAGAGAGTTGCTCTATGAGCGTGATGACCCACTCGTCTTGTTGTCCGTTGGGCTTGTCCTGTGGCTGTTTGCGGAACTCGTTGTGACCGTCCCGCCGGTCGAACTCGTTGCCGCACTCGCAGTCACGGTGTTTCTTGGCGGAGTCTCCTATGGGCTTGGTACTGCCTCCGTCTCGGGGATGCTGACCGGCGTGCTGTTGGGTGTGTTGACGATTGTGCTCGGCGGGTTCGGCTGGTTTGCCGTTCTCATTGCGTTTTTCGCTATCGGTGGGCTCGCCTCGAAGTTCCGTTACGGAGACAAAAAACAGCGCGGGGTCGCCGAAGGCAACGAGGGTGCCCGTGGGTCGGGTAACGTGCTGGCAAACGCCGCCGTTGCACTCGGTGCAGTCTTCGGGTTCGCAGTAGTCGAGCCAACAAGCCAACTCGAGGTCGTGTTTATGTTCGTCTTTTGTGGCTCGCTTTCGACCGCACTTGGCGATACCCTATCCAGCGAGATCGGCGGGCTGTTCGACAATCCACGACTGATTACGTCGTTCGAACGCGTCGAACCCGGCACTGACGGTGCGGTCACGTGGCAGGGCGAACTTGCCGGCATCGCTGGGGCAACGCTGACGGGCCTGCTCTCGGTGACGGTGTTGCCGTTGGGTGCGATCTGGTCGGCCGCCGCCGTCGTCGCTGTTGGCGGGGTGATCGGCATGACCGTCGACAGCCTGCTGGGTGCAACCATAGAGGGTGGACGACTCGGCAACCAGTGGGTCAACTTTTTGGCAACGCTCAGCGGTGGCCTGGCAAGCGGTCTGCTTGCGGTCGTGATTCTCTGAGATGTCACAGCCCATTGTGAGACCGGCTCGACAGACCGACACCACACACCTCAAGGGTCTACAGCAACACCTCTCGGAGCCATCGCCGGCGTTGCTGTCGGCTGCTCTCGAGGTGCTGTCAGCCGAACCAGTAGGCCAGCCACTCCCAACGGACGAGATGTGGCGGCTGTTGGTCACGCCAGATGCCACTGACACGCCAGTCGGATATCTGCTTGTAGTCGATGGTACACACCGTCATATTGCGGAACTCGTCGTTGCTCCTCGATTCCGTCGACAAAAACGGGCGACAGCTCTGCTTGGGTCGGTGTGTGCCTCGAGCAACCGGCCTGTAACTGTCTGTGTAGCTGTCGAAAACGAAGCCGCACGGTTGCTCTACGAACACTGTGGGTTTTCTCGAGTCGCCCACAGCGCCTCGCAGTTCGAATCGGGCGATGGGCTCACCTTGCGATACGACCCGGCTACGAGTCGGTGACGGCGCTCAGGCAGTGACATCCGGTGTTTCGGCCCGAAGCTCTTCGGCGGTCAACACCCGTGTGCCAACCGGCTGTTTGACGAACTCGCCGCTCGAGCGGGCGACGATATGATCTACGCCGCGTTGGGCTGCAACGTCCAAAGCCGCCTGGCTGAGTTCGTCGTCGACGACGAGTGCAAACGGCGCGTCGCATTCCTCGAGCGTCTCTACGAGGGCATCGGGTTCGACGTCGGCCAGCGTGCTGAACGACTCCGAGAGCACCCGACTGCGGCCTGTTTGGTTGTCGATAATCTCTCGGACGTGACTACGGAGTGTTGCCGGCGACTCATAGGCGGTGTCTCGAGTTGACGACTCATCGGGGCTCTCCGTGTCCGGTTTAGACGACCCAGCGATGGATTCGGCTTCCCCGTTGTGGGAACTCTCTGGGGTTGCTTGTGAGTCGCCGACAGCCGTCGATCCGTCTGTCAAATCGGCTGCGTTCTCGCCAGTGCCAGTCGGAATCACCTCGAGTTCGGTGGCTGATTCGGCCGTCATAGACGACTCGGTCGGTGTTGGTTGCTGGGCCGACTCGGCTGCTGTTGATTGGTCAGTTGGGTCAGGTGATTCTGCGGCCGTTGGACGGCCAGCCGAGGTAGCAGCGTTGGTCGTTGATTGGTGGTCGATGTCAGTCTCAGTGTGGCTTGTCTCGACCAAGCCGGTGACCGTCTCTCGAATGTTTTGTGTATCGCCAATCCGGTCGGCGGCGATTTTTTCGCGGAGCAGCGAGTGGACGGCCTTTCGTGGGAGGTCTTCGACCGAGGAACCTGCTGGCGCGAAGACGACGTACTCGACGTCGGCGACCTGAAGGAGTTCCCGCAGGATGAGTTCGCCACCCCGGTCGCCGTCGACGAAGACTGTCGTTGTGCGGTCGGTACTCAACTCTGCGATTGCTTCGGGGATGTTGGTTCCCTCAACACCGATAGCGTTTTTGATGCCGTATTTGAGCAGTTGTAACACATCGGCCCGCCCCTCGACAATAATCACTGCATCGGAGGTGGCAACGCTTGGGCCCGCCGGGAGCCCGGCATACTCGGTGATCGATTCGACTTCGACGGAGGCTCTGACGTCGGCCAGTAGCTCTTCGCTGGAGATGGCCGTCTCGTCGAATGCCGTCGCCAGCAGCTCTTTGGCACGATCGACAACCTCGCGACGCTTGGCCGCCCGCACGTCCTCGATTGATGTGACCTCGATCGTCGCCCGGCAGGGGCCGACCCGCTCGATGGTCTCCAGGGAGGCCCCAAGTACGGCCGTTTCGGCTTTATCGAGACTTGTTGCAATCGTGAGTTCTCCAAACGACTGGCCGTTTTTGGAGCTGATCTCGACGTCGATGCGACCGACTTTCGAAGACTGCTGGAGGTCTCTGAGATCTAACTCATCGCCCAACAGGCCCTCGGTCTGGCCAAAGACAGCCCCGACGACGTCACTACGTTCGACAACACCGTCGGCGGCGATCTGGGCGTGAATGAGGTATTTGGCTGTATCGTCCATACTGTGTTCCCCTCTGGGACTGACGGCCACCGGTTGCGGCGGATGAAACCCATGGCCAGGGTATACTATTTATAAATACTGGGCTCTCAAATAGCTGTCGTCGGATTGACCGTCGCCAGTTATGTTGTTTAGTTATCAGAAAATGTCACAGTAGTCACCGAACAATAGCGACTCGAGTACGCTTACAGACTCTGTTTTTGAAGACGAAAATTCTTCAGTACTGCCGTCTGGATAGCGTTGGTAATGTTTAGGTAGCTCTGTCGGCAACCAGTGATAATGACAGTGCGAATCCGAACGCTCGGGTGGGCGCTCGCGGCCACCGTGCTGGTCGTTTTTTCAGTGCCGTGGTTTTGGTGGGGTGACTCACGCACAGCCGTTGGTCTCCCGCTGTGGCTTTGGTGGCATATCGCCTGGATGGGCCTAGCAACAGTGGTGTTTTCGCTGTTCGTCAGAACTGATTGGGACCGGTACATGGGGGTCGATGATGTTTGAGCTTTCCGTTCAGTTGGCAATCATCGTCGGCTATCTGGTTGTGGCACTCGGTATCGGTCTGATAGCCTATCGGGTCTCGACGAACGTTGCCGAGGACTACTATCTGGCCAACCGCTCGATTGGCACGCTCGTGTTGCTGTTTACCACGTTTGCCACCCTGCTTTCGGCGTTTACGTTCTTCGGGGGGCCGAACATTGCCTACGCACAAGGCCCCGAGTGGATTCTTGTCATGGGCGTCATGGACGGGGTACTGTTTGCAATGTTGTGGTATCTCATCGGCTACAAACAGTGGCTTATCGGGCAAAAACAGGGGTATGTGACGCTCTCGGAGATGCTAGGAGACCGCTTTGGCTCGCCCCGGCTTCGTGGGCTCGTCGCTGGCGTCAGCCTGTTTTGGCTGTTTCCGTACATTATGCTCCAGCAGATGGGCGCAGGCGAGGCGCTTTCTGGGTTGACCGAGGGAGTGATTCCGTACTGGGCCGGAGCCGCACTGATTACGGCGTTTATGATTCTGTATGTCGTCCTCGCCGGTATGCGCGGGGTCGCCTGGACCGATACGATCCAGGGGCTGTTTATGCTGTCTGTGGTTTGGATCGCCGTCGCCTGGGTGCTGTCGGCAGTCGGCGGCCCCAGCGGAGCCACCGCGGCACTCGGCGAGTCGAATCCGGAGTTTTTGGCACTCGGTAGTGCCTACTACACTCCCCAGTACATTATCTCGACGGCCGTCGTCATTGCGTTCGGTGTGACGATGTTTCCTCAGATCAACCAGCGATTTTTCGTTGCTGGCTCCTCGAGGGTGCTCAAACGCTCGTTTGTTCTGTGGCCCGTGTTGGTTCTTCTGTTGTTCGTTCCTACCTTCCTTTTGGGGACGTGGGCCGCAGGCCTCGGCATTGAGGTTCCAGAGGGAGCTAACGTGCTTCCTGTTTTGCTTTCTGAGTACACTCCAATGTGGTTTGCCGCACTCGTTATCGCCGGCGCAATGGCGGCGATGATGTCGTCGTCGGATTCAATGTTGCTGTCTGGGTCGTCGTACTTCATTCGGGATCTGTATCGGCCCTTTGTTGATCCAACACTGGGCGAAACGCGTGAGGCCTGGCTTGCCAGAGGCGGAGTGGCGGTGTTTGCGACGGCGACGTTTGTCGCCTCGCTTTCCCGACCCGGCACACTGATCGAGGTCGGAAACACCGCCTTCGGCGGCTTTGCACAGTTGACACTGCCGGTAATGGTTGCACTCTACTGGCAGTCGACGACCCGCGACGGAATGGTTGCGGGTATCGTCGGCAGCCAACTGCTGTATCTCTCGCATGTGTTCGTTCCGACAGTGACCGTCGAACTCGGGGCCACAGCAGTACCGCTTTTCGCCCGTACCTACGGCGGTTGGGACGTTGCACTCGGCGGCATGCTGCTTGGTGCGCTGTTGACTATCAGCGTCTCGCTTTTGACAACCCCGGCTGCCGACGAAGAGGCCAGCCGGTTTGCGGTTAGTGCTGATTAAAGTCACCTGCTGATTAGTCAGGCCAACCGGTCGAACAGCCCGACTCTCAGCGTTGTGGCCAATCATAGCTATCTGTGGCCGACTGGTATGTATACGCAGTCTCCAAACAATGAATCGCCGTGGCTTTCTTCAGTCCTCTGTTGTGTTCGGTGTCCCTGTGTTTGCGATACCAACTGCCAGCCAGCGGGCCGGCGGCTCACTCAACGAAACCCCCGCAGGAATCGAGGACTCGAGCAGTATACCACATGGTCAGTACATTCACGATCAGGCCCAGTATGACGATGGAACGACACCGTCGGAGCGACCAGCGTACGAACGAATCGCCGACGAAATAATCTATGAGACACACACAACAATCCGTACCAGTCGGCTCCTCACCGAAAACCTCTATGACCGACTCCGCAGCCACGATCTTTGCTTGAACGACCTTAGTATTAGCAAACAGATAGATGGCTCCGAGATACGGCTGTTCGTCGAGTATCCGGATGATACTGCCGAAGACTGCCAGACAGTGATCGGGACTGCGCTCGAAGACTGGCAAGCAGTAGTCGAGACTGCTCTCGAAGAAAGCCACTCTGAACTCGGTGAGACACACCGCGAGCGACTCGACGACCTTGAGATCGAAATCGACCACCGCCAGCGGCCCACCGCCAGGCCCGAATATGGCTGTACGTCGACTGTCGGGCGGTTTGCCGACGCCCAGTACCGTGAAAACGGAATCGCAATGGGGGCTGCGGTCAGAAGCGAGACGCTCGGCGAAATCGCCTCGAGCGGATTTCGCGGCCTCCATGAGGGTCATGCAGTGGTCGTCACAACGGCTCATACCTTCGAAACCAGCGATGATCACGAGCCCAGTGAACTTCGCGGCGCAACACTGTATCAGTCCAGACGCCCCCACGCCATCGGGCGGTGTCACGCAGTGGGCCGAGACTACGGCCCGGGCGTCGATGCCGCAGCGGTTGCGGTCGATCAAGCTGAGTATCCAAGCCGCTTTCTGGCCGACCCAGGCGGCGACAGCTACTACGACGAACCGATTGTCGGGACTGCAAGTTGGCAACTGCTCGAGACGCATTTGGCCGAAGACCGGCCGATCTACAAACAGGGGGCGGTGACCGGCCGCTGTGAGGGTCGAATCCTCGAGTTGCGTGAGTTTTCTGGAGGGTATCGGGAGTTGGCTGTCGACATCCACAGCGATGGCGGCGATTCGGGCGGGCCCTACTTCGTCCGAAGCGAAGAAGGGCTGCTCGTGGCGGCGATTCATAAAGGCGTTCGAACCAACGGCACCGAACGGCGGGCAATCTTCGTTGAGTCGGTCTGTGAGAGTCTCGGTGTTGATTTCTACTGAGAGCTACTGTCTTAGGGGTGCAGTCCAACAAACAGTATGGATGTTTTCTGGCACCAGCGAGATCTCCGAATCGCCGACAACCGCGGGCTGGCTGCGGCGACGGCCAACGACACCACACTTGCAGTGTATCTCCTCGATAACCGAGTTGTCGGTTCCATCGGCGAGCGCCAACGGGCCTTTCTGTATGCGGGTCTCCGCCAGCTTCGAGCCGAATACCGACATCACGGCTCGGATCTCGTGATTCGAGCGGGTGATCCTCTCGAGCAACTAACCGAACTCGTCGCCGCCTACGACGCCGAGACCGTCTACTACAACACACACTACAATCCGGCTCGGCGAGCACGTCAGCGCCGCATCAACGATGCCCTGCCGACAAAGTCAGTGGGTGATCTCACGCTGGTCGATCCGGCCGTGTTGGACGCTTCGTACCGGAGCCACAGCCAGTTTTACAACGACTGGCAGACACTCGAAAAGCCAGCACCAGCCCGTCCCAACACCGAGGCACTGGCAACGGTCTCCGACGAAACGCCCGTTCCGCCGCTCGAGGCTGCTGTCGAACTCCCTGAAGCCGGCTACCAGGCGGCCAGAGACCGGTACGACCAGTTTTTGGACGACGGCATCGAGACGTACAACGACACCCGCGACGACATGCATCTGGCCGTCGAACAGCCGATTGGTGCGGTCTCGAGGCTCTCGCCGTATCTTGCGGCTGGGATGATCGGGATTCGTGAGCTGTGGGCTGCTGCCACCGAGCGATACGAAACCGCAAACGCGGATTCTGTGCGGCGGAACATCGAAAAGTTCCGCTATGAACTCTCATGGCGCGAACAGAACTACCACCTGTTGTACAACAACCCGAATTTGCCCACAGAAAACTACAAACAGATCCCCAACCCGATTGCCTGGGAGAACGACCCCGATCAGTTCGAAGCCTGGAAAGCAGGCCGGACGGGCTATCCACTCGTCGATGCTGGAATGCGTCAACTCGAGCAAGAAGGCTACATTCACAACCGACCGCGGCAGAACGTCGCGTCGTTTCTGACAAAGCATCTGTTGGTCGACTGGCGCAAGGGGGCTGACTACTTCGCCGAAAAACTGGTCGATTTCGATCCGGCGAACAACAGCGCCAGCTGGCAGTGGATCGCCTCGACGGGAACCGACAGCGTAGACGTGCGCATTTTCGATCCGGTCGCCCAGCTGTCGAAATACGACGATCAAGCAGTGTACATCAAAGCGTATGTTCCGGAGCTTCGTGATGTGGCCGCCGAGAAAATCGTCGACTGGCCGAATCTGTCGACCGCAGAGCGTGATGAACTGGCTCCAGAGTACCTCGAGCCGATTGTCGACCGGAATACGGCCTACGAGCGCGCCCAGCGTGTGTTTGAGCAGGCCCTTGGAAACCAATAACACGGGATCACAAGCCGCTTTGTCTGACGTATGTGGTCGTCAGAACGCTACGCTCGCGAGGATGAGGTTACGGCCACCCGAAAGCCAACATACCCTCAGCTCAAACAGATTAGAAGGGGTAAAAGTGGGCCGGCTCAGATTCGAACCACGGTCGGAGCGAAACGCCTCCCTGATTCGAATCTTCGCGTGTTCCATCCACCCGCACCGCGAACCGCTCGCTAGGCTCGCGGTTGTTGCGGTGCGGGAGAAGTGGGCCGGCTCAGATTCGAACTGAGGTTACGGCCACCCGAAGGCCGAAGGATACCAAGCTACCCCACCGGCCCGCACTCATACAGAGTGCATCACCGAGTTTAATGATTTTGATTGCCCTAGTAGTGTTGATAGCCCTCGGTGTCAAGCCAGTTGTGGCCCACTGTCATCGTCTGGTCGGCGTGCAGGATTTCGGGGCCGACGCTGAGTCGACGCTCCGCCGTGTCGGCCAAAACCGCTGTCTCGCTGTCGGTGAACTCGAGGTGATCCGACAGTACGAACACCGGGTCAGCAGGGGGTTCGGCCGACACCAGTGGCTTGCCGTCTTCGTGGAGTTCGATAATCGTCCCCTCGCGGGCAACCGACTCCAGAGTCGAGTTAAATCCCATTCGGTACAACTCCACGCCGGGTGAGACCTCCGCAGGCTGGTGGCCGATGGCGTTGGCAGTTGATTCGAGTGCGCCCTTGATGCGGGAGGCGACTGCGCGCTCGGTGGGATAGAGTCGTTTGGCCGTCGAGCCGTCGAATCGGATCGTATACTCGTCGTTGAGGACGAGATGGACGCGGCTGTCTTCGCGGATACCATGTGAGACGAACAGACCGGCGTTGACACAGCGACACAGCACGTCGAGCCGACCGGCTCCGCCGGCCAGATCAGACAACGAAAATCCGGGGGTGGTCGGTGCCTCGTGGCCAAGGATAATGAACTGACGCATACCGCCGCTTGATCGGCGGGCGGCTTAGTTCGCTGTGGTTTCGGCTCCAATCAGGTCGCCGCCGGCAGGTAGTAGTTGTCCTGGCGGTCGACCAACTCTTTCGACTGAAGGGTGTTCAAAATAGGGAGCAACGAGATGGTTTTCATCTCTAAGGATTGATTCAACTCTTCGAGCGTCGACTCGCCGCTGACCTGTAGATACAGGTAGACGAGCTTTGTGCCGTCCGACGACAGATCGGACGGAACCGACACCGAGTGGGGATTGACGCCACTGTACTGGTCTGATGTGGAGGATTCTGTGTTCGTCATAGTGGAAAGACGCCGGCAGGCCGGGTGTGCTGTCGCTGGCGGCTCCGAAGACATCACCGAACGCCAAGACCATGCCGGCCGGTTCACCTCTCAGGTCTACCCCCTCGGTAATAGCTGTTATGTGGGGTATCGTCGCATGTCTATCAGGCACGTTAAATACCTAAAACAGCCTGCAACTGACGGTCTAGGTTAGTGTTCTGTCAGTCTGCATAATTAACTTGGCTGTATGCTTCCAGTTCGTTGAGACAGCTGCTGGCGGTTCGCAACGTCCCGTCGGTCGAGTGGGGATAGACCGCACACAGCTCGCCGTCTTTGTAGACGGCGATACAGATGCTCGGCAGCGACAACACCCTGTAGGTCTCGTCGGTAATCTCACAGTCGACCGTCTGAATCTTAAACGCAGGATTGAGTCGTACTGGCTCGTCGTCGGCCCACTGCTGGAAGGCCTCGACATGCTCGAGTACCCGCTGGTAGTAGCTCGTCCCCTCGAGCGGCCCCCGGAGCCGGATCGCTTTGGTCCAGATGTGGATTTCATAGGCCGCGATTCGACCCTCAGCATCAAGTGTCTCGAGCTGTTCTATCACCACCTGTTTTTGTCTTTCACAGCCCAGCTCGGGATCTGCCCGGACGAACAACGTCACTGTGTAGTTCGTGTTCTCACTCTCGCTGATCATTATCTGAGCGGTACGCCCACCAGCGGTATATAATAACGCACCGACCTCACAGCCGACGTTCTGTACGCTAAGACAGTTGGATGCCGAATAAAAGAAACTCACCGCAGTCGACGTCGCTGGTCTATCTGGTTCAACGAGAGAATCCCGTCCTTTAGGACGTCACCAGAACGCGAGCGTTCTGGCCACATCACGAAAATCTTTGATTTTCGAACGACACTCCCAGCACTCGTCGGTGTGTCAACCCGAGGTTCCCAAACCAACCGCCTAGTGCGGTGGGAAGCCTCGCCGTCGTCGGGCGTCGCCCGACTGCCTGAGGGATCTTCGATCCCTCTCCGTTTACGGCGAGGAGGATGTCACGCCTTCTCGACTGTTGGAACCGGATCAATGAGGACGACCGCTTCGCCCTTGATAAGTTGTTTGTCGTCGTCGTTGTGGACGGTCGTCGAGAGGATGTATTTGTTGTCTTCGAGGTCGTCGACGACTTCAATGGTTGCGGTCAGCCGGTCGCCGATGAACGCGGGAGCCAGAAACGTCGTATCTTGGGAAAGATAGATCGTCAATCCGGGAAGCCGTGCGAGCGCCGCGCTGATGAGCCCAGAAACCAGGGTGCCATGGACGATCCGGGTGCCGAATCGACTTTCTTCGGCAAACTCGGCCTCGAGATGCAACCGGTTGGTGTCGCCCGAAATGTCAGCGAACGCACTCACGTCCTCGTCAGTCAGCGTTTTGGAAAACGTGATCCGATCCCCAACGGACAGTTCAGTGGGGTCGGCAGCCTCCGATTCGAGTTCCCACTCGGGGCGTGCGTAGGCGACAGACGGCCCGCCGCTGGTTCGGTCACTGTCGTCGAACCCCGAGGCAGCGAGTGCTGCGCGGTTGACTTCGACAGCACTTTTGACGAGATGGCCGGTTGCCCGTGCCCACGCATCTGCCATGTTGTACGGTACCGTTTCGATGCCCGTGCTAGATTCTTCACCATTCATGATTGGCTATAGGCGGCAGTCAGTGAGTACTTCCTTTAGGCGTTTCGGTCAGCACTCGCTGGTCGGCTATCGATACGTCACCCCGTTATTTACCTTTTGTTGCCAGCAGATGGTATCTGTTGGTGAATGGCGACAAACATTAAGTAGGACTCGGCCGATTGTGCAAACGAGATGACGAACGGCTCTGAAGAGATGATGTGGTCACCACTGCAGTTTGCAACACAACTGCAGGAGGCCAGCCAAGCGATGACAACCCAACAGCTGCAGGCGGTCACCGAACTGCTGTCGTCTACAGACCCAACCCAGTTGGGATCTGACCCGACGGGGTTTGCTGCGATGGGCAGCCAGATGGCGATGTTCAAAACCCGCGTCCAAAGCGGCGGCCGGATCAGCATTCCCGACGCCGAACGCGAAGTGTTGGATATCGACGACGGAGATATCGTCCAGACGTTCGTCATTCCACTCACTCAACCCTCCAGTGATTCAGATGAGTAACACACAGTCCCCCACAAACCCAATGGTATCGATGTTCGAACTCCAGCGACAATCAATCAAACAGGGCCATCAGTTCATGCAACAAAGCATGGACGCTCAAAAACAGCTCCCCCGTGTTATGGAAGACGCGATCGACTCCTCGCGGTCTGTCCAACAAACCGGCCTCACCGCCAGCCGGAGTCTCGCCAAAGGAATGGTCGAGATGATGCAGGCATCCATTCCGAGCGAACAGCCATATATCGACGACGAAACCGACGCCGAAGAACGACAACATGCGGCCTTCGAAAGTCTCCATCAGGCACTCGACGACCAGTTCGAGGCCGTCGAAGAGATCAGCGACCAGTCCTGGGAGGCACTCGAAAGCCAACTCGAGGAAAACACCGACGCGTTTGTCGAGTTCGTCGACCAATCAAGCTCCTTTACCGAAGAGTCGGTGACCGCCTTCGTCGAGTCGCTCGAAGACGTACAATCGGATGTCGAAGAAATGGAGTTCGGCGTCGAAACCGGCGATCCGGTCGGGACGACACGGATGGACACCGACGTCGACGACGAGGAGATGGCCTGATCGCCACACTGATTTCCGATGTCAGATACTACCCAGACAGCGACCGGTGAGCCGTTCGGAGCGTACTTCGAGCAGTTGAACCAGTCGTTCGCCGAGGCCTTCGAGCAGAACATGCGAATGCAGACGGAGTTTCTTGATTCATGGCGCGAGTCGCTCGACGAAAGCAGTCTTGACGAACAGACCGTCGACGGAATGGCCGGTGTTTCTCGAGCCTACGAGGTCTGGATGGAGGCAGCCGACGCCCAGCAAGAACTCATCACCGACTCGCTTCGCGGCGAAGACATCGAGCTAGAGACGTTCCGAGATCTCTATGTCAATGCAGCCAACGAAGCGTTCAAAGAGGTGATGGGAACAACCGCGTTTGCTGCCGCAACTGGCCAAACTGTCGGTGAGATGCTCGAGGCCAGCGAACAACTCGAAGCAATGAACCGCGAGACGCTGCAGTCAGTTGGCTTTGCGACAGAAGCCGACATTACAGAGGTCGGCGAGCGACTGGTCGAACTCGAACGGCGACAGCACACACTCGAAACGAAACTCGACCAGGTAATCGAGATGCTCGAAGACGACTCATGAACCCGATTACTGCAACCGTTGATGCCCAGCAACGCACCCTCGAGGCGACTATGGAGTACTTCGAGCGGGTGCCGAAACTCGCCGAACAGGTCGAACGCGTCGCCGACATCGAGGTTGGAACCACGCCCAGCGAGGTCGTCTACAGCGAAAACAAACTTGAGTTGCTTCATTACACACCAGAAATGGCAGGGACCGATCCCGAGACGGCCCAGGACGTGCCAATCCTGATCGTGTATGCGCTGATCAACAAACCCTACATCTTGGATCTCCAGGCCGACAGGAGCGTCGTCCGTCGGCTGCTCGAGGCCGGCTTCGAGGTGTATCTGATTGACTGGGGCGAACCCTCACGGCTCGATGCGTCGCTGACGCTCGAAGACTACGTCTGCCGGTATACGGACAACTGCGTCGATGTCGTCCGCGAGCGGTCGGGCCAAGAATCAATCAATCTGCTTGGCTACTGTATGGGTGGTACGATGGGTGTGATGTACGCCTCACTGTTTCCCCAGAAGGTTCGGAATCTCGGGTTGATGGCCGCCGGGCTCTGTTTCGACGACACCGGTGGCGTCCTCGAACTCTGGGGCGAAAAACCGTACTACGACCCCCAGAACGTAACCGACAGCTTCGGCAACGTCCCGGCGGACTTTCTGGATGTGGGCTTTGCGCTGATGGATCCGGTCTCGAACTACGTCGGTAAGTATCTCCGCCTGTACGACAACGTCGAAGACGATGCGTTCGTCGAGAACTTCGCCCGCATGGAACGGTGGCTCGGCGAGGGAATCGACGTGGCGGGTGCGACCTACGAACAGTTCATCGAAGACATCTATCAGGACAACAAACTCGCACACAACGAGTTCTATCTTGGCGACGATCACGTCGATCTCAACGAGATCGAAATGCCAATTATCCAGATTGTCGGTCATTACGACCACCTCATCCCGCCGGAATCGAGCACTGCGTTCAACGATCTGGTAGCGAGCGAAGATGTAACGACGTTCGATGCCAAAACCGGCCATATTGGGCTTTCTGTCTCCTCGAGTTCTCACGAGGAGTTGTGGCCCTCCGTCGCCGACTGGTTCGCTGAGCGATCAGACGAACCGGACGAGGAGGCTAATGACGCCGAACTAGCAACTGCGGATGGTGCCGATTCGGACACCGAGTCTACAGGAGAGACTGCTGTTGAGGCAGAACCCGAACTCGAGGTCAGCGACGAACCGGAGGCAAAACTCGAACCCGAGGCTGCGGCTGAATCCGACCTCGAGTCCGAAACTGAAGCTGAAGCCGAAACGGAGGTTGTGAGCGATAGCGCAGAATCGGCTACTGACGACACGAACTCGAGTCCGGACGAGCGCGAGGCCAGCGGCGAGCCAGGGTTTTCGAAAGGCTCCGAGCCGTTAGAATCAGTCTACGGCATCGGCCCACACTACGCCGAACAGCTCCGTGAGGCAGGTATCGACAGCATCGATGCGCTCACAGAAGCCGACGCCGACACACTGGCCGACGCTGTCGGTGTCTCGGCCGACCGTGCGGCCGAATGGATCGAAAGTGCGATAGACCACAGAGAGTCCTAACAGAGCCTCTATTTGTTCGCTGAGTAGTTCGAATTCAATACTGTCGTTTCGGCCGCAACAAGATTTAATACCGATTTTGCCGCACAGTTCACACACGCGGTTGATACTGGTGTGTTCCCTCCACAGCAAAATACACACAGGCCGATTCAACTCCGGCAGTTGTCACACCCGGCGACCGCAGTCCCCGTATCATGAAACTGGATTCTCAAACGTGTGTTGTAACCGGTTCTTCGCGCGGTATTGGCAGCGGAATCGCAACCGAACTCGGCGCCCATGGCGCGAACGTCGTTGTTAACTACCGAACCTCCGAGCGAGAGGCATACGATGTGGTAGAAGAAATCGAAGCCGACGGCGGCACAGCGGTTGCCATCCAGGCAGACGTCACAGAAGGCGATGAAGTCGAGGCAATGGCCGACCGCGTGCGAAACGCCTTCGGATCGACTGACGTGTTGGTCAACAACGCCGGCATCACCATCGACAAGAAGTTCGAAGAGATGACTCGCAAAGAGTGGGATACGGTCATGGATGTCAACCTCGGCGGCGTCTACAACTGTACGAACGCCTTTTTCGATGATCTGAAAGCCGCCGACGAGGGTCGGCTGATCAACATTTCGAGCGTAGTTGGCCAACAGGGCAACTACGGCCAGGCGAACTATGCGGCGACCAAAAGCGGGTTGTTCGGCTTTACCCGCACGATCGCCCTCGAGTTGGCCGACAGCGGCACAACCGCCAACTGCGTCTCGCCAGGATTCGTCCAGACGGATATGCTCGAGAAAGTTCCCGACCGCGTCCAGCATAAGATCCGCAAGCGAATCCCACTCGACCGGTTTGCCGATATCGAGGATGTCGCTGGCCTTGTGCGGTTTCTGGCCAGCGAAGACTCGAGTTACATGACCGGCCAGGTCTTTGGCGTCAACGGCGGCATGGAGTGGTAGCGACGAAATCATACAAGTAGTCTGCTGACGTATACCACGGTATGCCAACCATTAGCGTTGAACTCGACCCGGATCTTCATGCCTGGCTCGCCGAGCGTGCCGGTGGTCACAACAGAACCGTCGCTGCGGAACTCAACGCACTCGCAGCCGCCGTGCGGGAAGGCTCTGCGGAACAAACCCCGCTTCCAGTGGGCATCTATGCCGAAGACGGGTTCGGCGAACTCGACGGTGAGGGGCTGGCCGGCGAAGATCCGGATCTGCCGGTGGGTGTGTTCGACGATTCGACCGTCAGCGACGAATCGTAGCCACTTGCAGTGAATACGAAGTCGGTGTTTTCTTGTACGCTTCGGCCCAGTATATGGTATGTCAAGTGGGGCCACTGGCGGCGATCAGACGCTCACCACCGCCGACCATCGTATTTTGCAGTATCTCAGGGGCGGCCCGGAGTATCCCGCGTTAATCGCCTCACACACTGGGCTTCATATCCCACTGGTCGAGCGACGCTGCAAGCGACTCGAGGCCATCGGCTTGCTCGAACCCGTCAGCAACGAAGTCATTTATCGGCTCACAGATCGCGGTCGGCAGATTACTGACTCACCGTAGTTCACTGTCGGCGCGGATCGTCCGAGACACCCCAGAGCACGCGGTAGGCGAGATACCCCAGCAGTGCCGAAAACAACAGCAATCCCATTGTTTCTGCGAATCTGACAGTCACCCACAGCAAGCGGGTGAGCCAGCGAATGGCGATGAATCCGCCGTAGATCAACACTGCAACTGCGAGACCAGCCAGTAGCGCACGAAGCCGTTGCATGTGCTGTTTTGTGACTCACCGACCGAAAAGCCACTGAACCGTTGGGATCGGTCTCTCAGTCAGTCAGCCCGTAGCCGCGTTTAAACAGCGCGATGTCAGCGGCAATGACGACGACAGTGGCTCCCGACAGCACTGCCAGCGAGACAAGCGGGTCTACCTCTGCGACACCCAGAAAGCCGTAGCGGACGCCGTTGACCATGTACACCATCGGATTCAGAAGCGAGATATCTCGCAACAGCGGCGTCAGATCGTTCAGCGAGTAGAAGACGGCCCCAAAGAACACCAGCGGCCGCAGCAGAAACTGGTTCATCATCGTCAGATCGTCGAAATCATCTGCCACGAGCCCCCCGACGATGCCGAGACTCGCAAACAGGAGCGTGATCACGAGCATGAACGCAACCAAAAACAGTGGTTCTTCGACCGGTACTGGTTGGTAGAGTCCGCTAATGATGACGAATCCCAACACCGCGATGAGCGTGCCGACAAGCACCCCACGCAAGGCTGAAGAAAGCAGATACGCCCAGACCATCTGTGCGTATGACAGCGGCGAGGTCAGCGTTTCATCAATGTATTCGTTCCAGCGGCCGTGAAAGATCGAAAACGAGGCGTTCTCGAAGGCGTTCGAGACCGCACCCAACACGACGAGACCAGGCAGAATGAACAGGATGTAGGGGACGCCGATGATCTCACCGACGCGCGTGCCGAGAACGACGCCGAACACCGAAAAGTACAGCACGTTCGTAATAAACGGCGGAATGAACGTGTTTTTCGGCCGCCGTACATACCGCAGGATCTCACGTTTGACCAGTGTATAAAATCCCGTGGGAACGCCAATCGAGGCGGCCGCACGGTCGACGACACTCATTGGGCTCCTCCGTCTGAGGCGAGTTGCGGTTGGTTCGGACGCTTGTTTGTGTCGTCCTCGTTGGCTGCTTCTGTCATCTGTGTGTCGGAGCCGGCGTCCGATTCGTCAGTTCGGGTCATCTCAACGAAGATTTCCTCGAGAGAAGTGCGGGCAATCTCCAAATCTACAATCTCTAAGCCGGCCCGATCCAACTCGCGGACGAGTTCCGGTGCAACCAATCCACCTTCGTGAGCGGTGACCTCGAGTTGGTGGCCGTCGAGTTCGACCGACTCGAGGCGGTCGTCGTCTGCCAGCAGCTCCGGCACGGAAGCCGGCGGTGAGCGTAGTTCGACGATGATCCGGTCTGCACCGCGGCCTTTGAGTTCGTCCGGTGTGGCAACTGCTCGGACGCTGCCAGAATCCAAGATGGCGACCTCATCACAGAGACGTTCGGCCTCCTCGATGTAGTGGGTCGTCAGCAAAATCGTCGTTCCCTGCTCGTTGAGCTCAGTGACGAGATCCCACAGATCTCGGCGGAGCTGAACGTCGACGCCTGCACTCGGTTCGTCGAGAATAAGCAGATCTGGATCGGTGATCAGTGCTCGAGCCAGCAGAAACCGGCGTTTCATCCCACCCGAAAGCCAGTCGAACCGCGTGTCTCGCTTGTCGTAGATGCCTACCTTTTCGAGTACCGCATCAGCGCGTTTGCGGGCTTCGTGGGCCGGAATTCCGTGGTAGCCGGCTTTATGCTCGAGGACTTCACGAATCGGGAAAAACCGATCAACGTTGAACTCCTGAGGTGCGAGTCCGATAGCGTTTCGTGCCTCCTGATAGTCGGTCTCAACATCGTGGCCGAAGACGCGAGCAGTGCCGCCGGATCGTCTGACCAGCCCGACGAGAATACTGATGAACGTCGTTTTGCCCGCGCCGTTGGGCCCGAGCAGGCCGAAAAAGCTGCCCTCAGGGACTGTTAGCGAGACACCATCCAAAGCGGTTACATCTCCGTACTCCTTTCGCAACCCGTCGATTTCGAGGGCGGGCTGGTTCATTCAGTAGCCTCCTGGTCGTCGAGTTCGAGGGCGTGGTCGATCAACTCGAAGACTGCTGGGTCGGCCACACCGTAGTAGCTCCATTTGCCTTCTTTTCGCGTCGTGAGAAGCCCTGCCTCAGTGAGACAGCGGAGATGGCTGGCAACCGTCGACTGTGGTGCCTCGAGGGCAGTCTGTAGCTCACAGACACAACACTCGCCGTCTCTGAGCGTCCACAACAGCCGAAGCCGCAGCGGGTTCGAGAGTGCGGTAAATATACACGAAACTGCCTGGGCCACAGCAGGATCACCGGCGCGCTCCCGCAGCGTTGCCGCATACGTTTCAGGATTCGCAGAAAGTCGGTCGAGCGAGTCGGGAAAATCGGCTGCCGACACTGTCGAGTCTGTCATATCGATACTGTTCGATATGAGTTTGCCGGCTAAAAACTGCGTGATCGAACCGCGCTGTGAGAGCCGCTTGGATGCATAGAGCGGCTACTCGAGATGGTGGTAATCGAGTTCGTAGTGGCCATCGAGTGCGGTTTGAACCGCCTGGCTCGGCTGGCCAACCGCACGTTTGTCAAGCGCCAGTTCGTTCTCGCTGTCGGAAACAGAGATGTTCTGTTGGAACTCGTCGTCAACATCAGGATAGTCTGCGCGGTAGTGGGCACCGCGGGATTCCGCACGCTCGAGTGCGCCGCGAAGCGTTGTTTCGGCGACTGTCAGCGAAAAGCCGACATCAACTGCGAGTTCGAACGACCGACTGGTTCGGTCACCCGCCACCGCGAGATCCGCAACACGCTGTTGAAGCACCGCCAGTTTATCGAGTCCAGCCTGGAGTTCCTCGCCGGTACGGATAATCCCGGCGTGGTTCCACAGTAACGCACCGAGTTCCTCGAGCAGTGTTTCGGGTGTAGCCTCGCCGTCGGCATCCTCGAGACGTCTGAGCGCGGCGAACTCCTCGGCGGCCTGCGTACGCATCAGATCCGAAAGCGTGCGGTCTGTCTCGGCTATGGTCTTGCTGCCGCCGTCTGTGGCGACTCCGGCAGAGTTGATTTCGGCCGCGATATGTTGTCCAACCGGCTTGGCGATCGCCACCGTCTCGGCAAGCGAGTTACCACCGAGTCGGTTGGCTCCGTGGACGCCTGCGGTCGTCTCGCCGACTGCGTACAGTCCGTCGACGGCGGTTTCGCCCGTGTGCGGATCGATGTCAACTCCACCCATCGTGTAGTGGGCGGTGGGGGCGACCTCCATCGGGTCGGTAGTGATGTCGACGCCCAGCGAGGCGAAGCGTTCGACCATCCGTGGGAGTCGCTCGCGGATGTACTCATCATCACGGTGGGAGATATCGAGATAGACGCCGCCGTTGTCGGTGCCGCGACCCTCACGAATCTCTTGGGCAATCGCACGGGCGACCACATCGCGGGCATCAAGTTCCATCTGGTCGGGCGAGTAGCGTTCCATGAACCGCTCGCCGTCGCTGTTGTATAGCCGACCACCCTCTCCACGGACAGCCTCGGTGACGAGTCGGCCGTCCCAGTCGTCGCCGTAGCGTGCGCCAACCATCCCGGTCGGATGGAACTGGATGAACTCCATATCGAGCAGTTCCGCACCCGCATCAAGCGCGAGAGCAGGGCCATCGCCGTTGTTCTCCTCGTCGCGCGAAGAATGACGGTTGTAGATCGCACTCGAGCCACCCGCCGCAAGGACAACGTGATCTGTGACAAACACCAAGAACTCGCCGGTCTCCATATCAAAGCCCACCGCACCTGAGACCGTCTCACCATCCGACAGCAGGCGAGTGATCATCACGTTCTCGCGGTAGGGAATCGACAGCGACTGGGCTTTCTCGACCAGCGTATCGAGCATTGCCTCGCCGGTTCGATCACCGACGAAACAGGTTCGGCGGAACGATTGTGCGCCGAAGTAGCGCTGTTGGATTTTTCCGTCGTCGGTGCGGGCAAACGCCATGCCCCACTCGTCGAGTTCGCGGATGCGTTCGGGCATCTCACGAGCGACGAGTTCGACTGCCTCGGGGTCGTTTATGAAGTGGCCTTCCTCGAGCGTGTCGGCGGCATGAATTTCCCAGCTGTCTTCGGGATCACGGCTCCCAAGGGAGGCGTTGATTCCACCGGCAGCCCACGTCGTGTGGGCATCGCCGTAATCACGTTTGCCGATCACCAGCGGCTCAATGCCTTGCTGGCGGAGTTCGATGGCAACACGTGCGCCGGCTGCACCGGCCCCAATGACGAGAGCGGGAACGTGTATTTCTTCGTAGTTGGCCTCGAGTTCGGTCGATATCGACTGGTCAGTTGCCGAGCTGTCGCTATAGCGTTTGCTGGTTGTATAGTGGCTCATTGGTAGGGTGAAACGCCGATACGCCTCTAGGTGTAGAGAGGGTCTCAAGCCTCTTGAGGGCTTCGCGTGGTGTGATTAATCCATATATAATTCTAATTGGATAAGGGCAAATTGTGTAGAAAACAATACCTGCTATCGGCGGCGCTCTCAGAACCGACCACGCTGTACAAACACCGAAAGGACAAGACAGTTATCGCCCCCGCCGAGTATCCGAGTATGAGTCTCTTAGCCGACGCCCGGGCCGTCATCAACGCTGGCCCGGTCTGTGATAGCTGTCTGGGGCGGGTGTTTGCCGACCGGAGTTTCGGACTGTCGAACGCCGAACGTGGTCGTGGGCTCCGAACGGCGGTCGCTCTCGAAAAGGACGAACCGTACGAATCAGTCGACCCCGAAGAGTGTTGGGTCTGTGAGGGCGAATGCGGTCGCTTCGATGAGTGGGCCGACCGCGCAGTTGCGGCTATCGGCGACTCTGAGTTCGAAAGCTACCAGGTCGGCACAAAAACCCCACCGCTGATCGAAGAAAACGACGAGTTGCTCCGAATGGACGCCGGCCTCGAGACGGATGCGGGCGAACTATTCAAATCGAATATGAACCGCGAGGTCGGCAAGCGGATCGGCCGACAAACCGGAACGGACGTCGAGTTCGGCCGTCCCGACGTACAGATCACGCTCGAACTCGACGGTGACCGCCTCGAGACGAAGCTTAACTCCGCGTTTGTGTACGGCCGTTACCGTAAACTCGAGCGCGATATCCCCCAAACCGAGTGGCCCTGCCGAGAATGTCACGCCAGCGGGTACAAAGGCAAGTTGTCCTGTGAGCACTGCGGCGGAACGGGCTATCTGTACCCCGAAAGCATCGAGCAGTTGACCGCTCCCGTGGTCATGGACGTCATGGACGGCACCGAAGCCACCTTCCACGGCGCGGGACGCGAAGACGTCGACGCCCGCATGCTGGGGACAGGTCGGCCCTTTGTAATTGAGGTCGAAGAGCCCTATCGCCGACGAATTGACACAGAGCGACTCGAGGGCGATATCAACGCCTTCGCCGAGGGGAAAGCCGAAGTCGAGGGGCTGCGGCTGGCCAGCTACGAGATGGTCGAACGCATCAAGGAGTTGGACGCTTCGAAAACCTACCGTGCGTTCGTCGAGTTCGCAGCCGAGGTGACTGACGCAGAGCTACAGGAGGCGATTGAGACGCTAGATGGTGCGACAATCGAACAGTATACTCCCAAACGCGTCGACCACCGACGGGCAGGGCTCACCCGCGTTCGTGAGGTGTTCGCTGCGAGCGCGGAACTCGAGGACGCCCGTCACGCAGTCGTCGACATCCATGGTGAAGGTGGTCTCTACATCAAGGAACTCATCTCGGGTGACGACGGTCGAACCGAACCAAGCCTTGCTGACGTACTCGGTGTGAACGCAGTCGTCACTGACCTTGATGTCTTAGCTGTCGAAGGCGTCGACGAACCGTTCGAAAGAGAGGAGTTTTTCATCAGCTAATGTCTGGGTACCGTATCGGCGTCGATGAGGCCGGCAAAGGCCCCGTCTTAGGGCCGATGGTTGCGGCCGCTGTCGGCGGCGAGACGAGTGAGTTGCCGGATGGAATCGCAGATTCAAAACGGCTCTCGGCGACCACACGTGAGTCGCTGGCCACCGAACTCCGGGAAAACCCTGCCTTCGCTATCGGCGTTGGCGTTGTTACCGTCGAGGAAATAGACGACCCTGAGACGGATATGAACCAGCTAACAGTCGCCGCACACGTTCGGGCGATCAAGCAGGTAGCGGAGGCAGGCGACCGGATTATTGTTGATGCCGGTGATGTCTCTGAAAGCCGGTTTGGCTGTCGCATCACCGAGGGCGTTTCGGCCGAAGATATTGATGTCGACGTGACGGCCGAACACGGAGCGGACGACAGCTACACGCTGGTGGCTGCTGGGAGTATTATCGCGAAAGTCGAACGCGACCAGTGGATGAACACAATTGGCATGCAGTACGACCAGCCGGTCGGGAGTGGCTATCCCAGCGATCCAACGACACGGGCGTTTCTCGCCGCGTACATCGAGACGCACAATGAGATCCCCGACTGCGCCCGCCGGTCGTGGTCGACGTGTAGGGATTTGTTGGCGGCTGCCGAACAGTCGGCTCTCGAGGAGTTCTAAGGTTAGTCGGCCCGCTGGCGGTGACGGTCGGCTGTGTTTGTGTCGGTCTCTGTGCGGTCGGCCGCAGAATCGGTATTTTCTGCCGACTCCGTTTGTCTCTCGATTGGTTCGTCTGATTCAGGCGGTCTCGGCAGTCGACTGATTGTCACAAACCCTACCAGGAGAGAGGCGAGTCCAACGATGAGAAACACGGTGGCCGAATCACCGGTCGTTCCAGCACCGACAAACAACCCAATGAGCCCAACAGCAACAGCACACACACCGAAGATCGCCCGTGAAAGCCGTGAGATGAGCCTCGTGACTACCGCTCGAGGGCTGCGTATCGCAGCGTTATCTGCCCGTGAGTCGGATGCCATCTATATCTTCTTTGTGTACCAGATAGAAAACCTATCGGTTCTGTATGCCGCCTGTCAGACGATATGGCTTCTCTACGCACGAATAGCGCCACAACAGCGTTGATTGGCTAAAAAATGATTTCGAACCGAGAGTTCCGTCGGCGATCAGCGTTCGGTCAGCAGCCGCCGGAGGATGTCACCGTAAGCCGGACGGGTGATTAACACACCGACGAGCACACCGAGGATCGTGAAGATGGCAAAGCCACTGAGATCACCGAGTTGAAGCGCAAACAGCGGCGACATGGCGATAATCGTCGTCGCAGCGGCGACCCCGATCACCCAGAAGGCCTTCTTGAACCGTGAGTCGAAGACCTTCCGACTCGAGACGTCACCTTCGGACATCACCTCGTCGGCGATGATGATCAAATCATCCACCCCCGTACCGATCACCGCAATGAAGCCTGCAAGCACAGCCAGATCCAGCGGATAGCCCAGATACGCCGCAAAGCCGAGCAGGATAATCACCTCCGAGAAGGCGGTGACGATCATCGGCAGAGCGACTTTCGGCTCGCGGTATCGCAGAAAGACGACACCCGAGACTGTTAGTACCGACAGAATCCCGACGAGCAGCGCATTGGTTCGGAAGTTCTCACCCTGTGTCGGCGAAATGAACGAAGTGGTGCCACCGAGCACATCGAGTTCGGCCGGTAGCGCCCCGGCACGCAGGTTAATCGAGATGCGCTGGGCCTCATCGAACGAGGTGGTCGTTAGGATGAAATTCGGATCCTGAGCCCATGAACCGTCAGCCATGCTTTGGGCGAGATCAGGGTTCATTCCGAAGGAGTTGACAACCTCATCATCGACGACAAGCAACAGACACGGATCTGTGGTTTCGGGATCCTCGTCGTAGGTACACCGTGAACCTCCCTCAGTTGCGAGGCCAGTGTCGACTGCCTTCTGTTGGAACTCCTCGGCAGAGTCCTCGCGGACGGTCACCGGTACGTGTGGGCCGCTTTGGTCGTTTTGGGTCGCAGTACTGATACTCTGGAAGTCATCGCGTGTCAGCGCCGCGCGTTCGGTCGTGTAGTTGCCATCATCGCCGGGATGGTAGATATCGACTCGAACGTTGCCGCGTTCCTGGAGGAGGTCGATAACGTCTTGTCGGCCCTCACCGGGCACCTCTACGAGGATGAAAAACTCCCCGGTGGCGGTCGAAACCTCCTGGACTGTACTTCCCGACAGTCCGGCCTGATTGACCTGGCCTTCGATCACTTCGATGGCCTCCGCACGGGTTGCAGCAGTGACGCCGTCTCTGATCTCGTCGTACTCATAGCCCGAGGCGTCCATCGCTTCGGCGAACTCCGATTCAGAGACATCTGGATCAACAACCTCAACGGTGCCAGGTTCGTCTTCGAACTCTTGGCGAGCGATTACGTCAGTCGTATCCGTATCGGGTAATTCATCTGCGACTGCAGCAGCTACGGCGGCTTCGTTGTCAGCGGCAAACTCGACGTCTTCGGCAGTCATACCGATCAATGGCGCACGGATTCGTGTACCGCCAGCCAGATCAAGGCCATAGACGAGATTGGTAAATCCTTCTGCCTGCTGGGATTCGTTTCCGAGTTCGTCGTCATCGGGTGCGCCAATCGTCGGCGAGAACAGTGCGAAACACGCTGCCAGTACGATGACTATCAGCATCACCAGCCGCCAGTTTTCTTTGAGTGTCGCGATCATCGTTTGACTCCCTCGTGGACGTACCATCGAAGCAGCGAGACGTTCAACAGATACGTGTTCATCAGATCAGCCATCAGTCCGATCACCAGTATCAGTCCGATGGCAGTCATGATCTGGATACCGAAGATGTAGGCTAACACAGTCATGACGGCCATCGCCGACATCGAGGTGAGCGTCATCGTCACACCGGTTCGCATCGCACGGTGTGTCGACTCATAGAAGTCTCCGGTTCGTCTGAGCACGCTGTTGTTTAACAGGATGTCCGAATCGACGCTATATCCGATCAACATCAACAGCGCAGCGACAGTTCCGAGTGTGAGATCAATGCCGAGAAGATTCATCATCGCCAGTGGAATCATGATATCGGAAAACGCCGAGGCGACCACCGCAATCGACGGGACGAACGTCCGGAACATCGCAAATACAAGCAGACTCATGCCAGCAAATGCGATGGCAACGCCGCCGAGTGCAAGCAGTTGGGTATCAGACCCAAACGCTGGTGAGACCTGATCAATCGTCAATATCTCAAAGCCAGCGTCATTCGCTTCGGATTCTAACTGTGTTGAATCGACTTCACCATCTCCAAAGGAGACGAGATACGACCCATCAGCCGGAATCTGCTGGACGGACTGTGGTTCGGCACTGAACGCCTCGTCAATCTGTTCGCGTGGATTATCCCCCTCTACTTCGATTTGAAGCTCCGTGCCTCCTGTAAACTCCAGTCCTAAATTCGCTGGAGCACCCGTCATCACGTACCAGCCGAAAATCACCAACAGCGAAACTGCAAGCACCGCCAGCGGCACAGCCACCAACTGACGGTTCGAATACTGGGTGTAGTCGACTTCCGGTACAGCGATATCAACCATACGGTGTGCTCAGACAGGCCGTTGGATAAGCTTTCTCATGTCCGTGACTATGACAGTCCGGTACGCCCCAACGACCGACGGAACTACGGCAGGTACCGAATACTTACAACGCCTGGCTCGGAGCGAATCTCGACCCGGTTGACGCCCAACCGTGCGGCCCGCGAGAGCGTCCCCTCGCGGTCGTCGAGAACGCTGTCAACGGCCGCTTCGGTTCCGTCTTCTGGAACGGTCACGACGTGTATCTCACCAATGCCTGCGCGTGGTTCACGCGTCAACTCACCCACTGGCTGGTCGGCTGCGATCTCACGTTCATAGCTTGTCGGCGGTTCCTCGCTGTGTTCGACCGACAAGGGCCGACGCGCCTCGAGTTCGATGAGTTGCCATGACACCTCGAGCGGTGGGTCCGGCGAGACAGTGCCCTCAACAGCGTCATCGACCTCGACGCCCGGATTCGAGGCGAGCGTATGTACCTGTCCGTCCGCAACGTCTTTCAGAATCGCCGACTCGTCGTCGGCGTGGGTAACCAGAAACGTGCCGTCTTTCTGACTCACAGAGGGTGTCATTACCAACTGATTGGCCTGAAAGGGTTTCGGCGTTTCGTCACGGACTCACCGCGAAAGCAAATAGTGAGCGAGACCCATCCCAGCCAGCATGATCGCTGGTGGGGCGATAGCCGCAGGCTGTGGCAGTGCGTACAGTACCGAAACGAGAGGCCCAGAGATGCCGCTGGCCGGAGGCCGCTCGATGGTCTCGCCGTCGAGTTCGAAGCTTTCGGGCATCGAGATGATTGCAGCCACATAGAGTGATACCAGAAACGCCACCCCGGTGAGTGCGATGATCGTATCGTAGCGTGGATGATAGCCCAGGCCTTTGCGGTGCTTTCGAGCGACAAGCAGAACCGGTGCGATCAGTGGGCCAGCCGCAAACAACCCAACGACCACAATGAACGTCCGTGAAAGCGTCAGCGAGCCACCGGGCGAGCCAGCGGTCTCGGCGATCCACACAATGAGGCTGAACGTAAACAGGATGCCGACGAACGCTGCGGCGAGCGTGCCGAACACTACGTACAGTTTGAACAGCAGCGAATCGCCTTCTCGAAAGGCGTAGGGAAACGCCCCAAACACCCCACGGTAGCCGTCTGCCATTGGTGGGCCTACGTCGTCGACTGAATTAACGCCATTGGAACGGACTCGCCAGCAGTGGCGGTTTCAGATGTGCCTCGAGAAGGCCGTCCACCACGCCGTCTCAGGGGATCCACTGTCACGGACTCGACGAAAGCGCGTTTTTACAGGTATTTCAAGGCGGATGCCACGGGGTCGTCCGGAAATCTTTGATTTCCGTGATGTGGCCAGAAATCAGAGATTTCTGGCTGCCTGCCAGACTGCGTCTGGCAATGACGAGACGCAAAGCGTCTCGAACCACTTGACCCCGAGGTTGTTGACGTCATCTACAAGCCACTCTCCCCACACACCCCTTATGTGGGTTGGTCACATACACCAACCTGATGTCTCAACAGATTCAACAGGAACTCGAGGTCGATCAGTTTACCCGTGGATTAGTCGGCCCCGACCAGGAGTGGGCGGGCACCGTCGCCGACGGCGGTACGGTTCGAACCCATACGCCTGCTGGCTGCTGGGGGCCGATGATCACTCCTTCGTTTCGTGGCGGCCATGAGGTCACTCGACCGATCCGTGTCGAAAACGCCGAAGTCGGTGATGCGCTCGTCGTCAAAATCAAAGACGTACAGGTGACAAGCATTGCCACCAGCACCGGCAGTATGGCCGAACGAAGCGAAGCCTTCGGCGACGATCCGTTCATCGACCACCAGTGTCCAGAGTGTGGCACCGAATGGCCCAAGACGGTCGTCGAGGGAACTGGCGAAGACGCAATTCGATGCGCCGAATGTGGAGCCAACGCCTCTTCGTTCGGGTTTGAGTACGGGTATACGGTTGTTTTCGACGAGGATCGAACCGTTGGGCTGACTGTCGGCGCTGAGGGAGCCGACCAACTGGCCGAAAACGCCGACGAGAACATGGCACTGCCCGAAAACTCCCGGCAGCATCCGATCTTGCTGTACAAGCCGGATGAGATTCCTGGCACACTCGGGCATCTCGCACCGTTTATCGGCAACATCGGCACTACCCCAGCAGTCGAACTGCCGGATTCACACAACGCCGGTGATTTCGGTCAGTTCCTTATTGGAGCCGAACATGCGTGGGGAATCACAGATGAAAGCGAACTCGAGGCACGTACTGACGGCCATCTCGACTCCAACGACGTCCGACCAGGCGCGACGCTCATCTGTCCGGTTCGAGTCGACGGCGGTGGGCTCTATGTTGGTGACCTCCACGCCAACCAGGGCGACGGCGAACTGTCGTTGCACACAACAGACGTCAGTGGGACAACCGAACTCGAAGTCGAGGTGATCAAAAACCTCGAGATGGACGGACCGCTGCTTTTGCCGAACGAATCCGACCTCCCAAACATCGCGAAACCCTACTCCGAGGACGAACGCGAAGCGGGCGACGCGCTGGCCGGGCAGTACGGGGTTGAGACCGTATCGGATGCACTGCCGCTGCAGATTATCGGCTCAGGAGCGACCATTAACGAAGCAACTGACAACGCCTTCGAGCGGGCTGGATCGCTGTTTGAGATGACCGAAGGAGAAGTTCGAGCCCGCTGTACGTTCACCGGCGGCGTCGAAATCGCTCGCCTGCCGGGAGTCGTCCAGCTTTCGATGCTCGTCCCGACCGAGATTCTCGAAGACCTCGGGCTCACGTCAGTCGTCCGCGAACAGTACAATCTGTAAGTTCGGTCGCTGTCTTTTTCTTGGGCGGCCGGCCTTTCGTTACCCACCCTGTGCGGCCGGAATCAGCGACATTTCGGTCGTCGGCAGACACTCCGTCTCCGGGTCGGCTCTGTCGCCGTCGACGAGCACACGGACACTTCCCCGGAGCGTTCCGTCTTCGTCGAACAGTTGTGTGCGGGCTCGAGGATACTGCTCGACAAACTGCTCGAGGACGGCCTGAACTGACTCGCCGTCGTCGGCAGTCGAAATCGAGACTGTTTTGCTGCCAGTGACGCCCCGAAGCGGTCCGTGGACTGTTAGTTCCATATCGACTCGTTGGTGTCGTACTGCATTGGTATTGTGTTCTGTGACAAAACCAATATCCAGTGAGGCTGTGGTTCGTCGCGTGCCGAAACCCGACGGCAACGATTTTATCATAGCCGACCGCTCGTTGTGGTATGTATCTGGATATTGGCAACGTCCTCGAGACGTCGCCAGGCATTACCGAAGAGACGCTCGAGCGTCTCGACGAACGCGTCGAGATCGCCCACGAACGAATTGCTGCCGGTATGGAAGCCGAAGAACACGGCTATGCCGCGCTCTCTCTCCCAGAGACCGTCGATACTGAGGAAATACGGGCTGCTGTCGAGCCGTTTGGCACGCCCGAGGCCGTCCTGACTGTTGGCATCGGCGGTAGCGCGCTGGGCGCGGCGACGATCTCGGCCGCCCTTTCCGACCAGACAGACGTAGAAGCACACTTTTTGGATAACGTCGATCCCGAAGACACCGCCGCGTTGCTCGAGTCACTCCCACTCGAAGAGACTGTTGTCAACGTCGTCTCACGGTCGGGAACGACTGCCGAAACGCTGGCGAACTTCCTGGTCGTACGCCAGGCGATGGAGGATGCGGGCGTCGATTGGACCGAACAGGCGTTCGTGACAACTGGCGAGGAGGGTAATCTCCGGAATCTGGCCGACAAACACGACCTGCCGTCACTCAAGGTACCTGACGGTGTCCCAGGGCGATTTTCGGCGCTTTCTACGGTGGGATTGGCCTGCGGGGCGCTGCAAGGACTCGACATTGAGAGCGTTGTAGCGGGAGCCGCCAGCGAGAAAGCCAAACTCTCTGGGTCGCTACAGAACTCGCCCGGCTACGCCTACGGTGCGGTTTGCTACAGTCTCGCCGAACGCGGCGCGCTGACGAACGCGATGATGCCGTATGCCGAATCCCTCGAGTATTTCGCCGAGTGGTTCGCCCAACTGTGGGCCGAAAGCTTAGGTAAGGAAGGACTCGGCCAGACGCCAGCCCGCGCGCTGGGGGCGACCGACCAACACTCTCAGTTGCAGTTGTATCGCGCTGGCCCCCGCGACAAACTCGTTACGCTCGTTCGACCGCGCGAGCGTGAAGATATCGACATCCCAGAGACGGACTTAGAGGGACTGTCGTATCTTGGCGGGGCCGGCCTCGGGGAGTTGCTGGACGCAGAGTTCGAGGCCACAGAGGCAAGCCTGGCCGTCGAGGGCATCCCCAACATCCGGATTGAACTCGACCGCATAGATGCCCACGGCATCGGCGAACTCCTCTATGGCATGGAGGCCGCCACCGTGATGTACGGCGAGTTGGCCGGTGTTTCGACGTTCACCCAGCCTGCGGTCGAGTGGGGCAAAAAGGCCGCCCGTGGACTGCTTGGTGGCGGCGAGTTCGCCGAGGCTGATGCCGTCGCTGACAAACTCGAGTTCACAATCGAATAACACACAACCCAGATTATCGTTCTCATGTGCCGCCGACAATCGGTGTGTCTAACACGGACCGGGCGGTAGTAGTCGTACTGATGGAGCAGTCATCGGAACCGTCACTGGTCGGCCAGCGAATCCAACACGTCGGCGAAGTGATCGTCATCATCGTCATCGCCTACATCTGTGCCAGTCTTGCGATCAGCCTGCTCGAGCCGCTGGTCGGCAGACTCACCGTAGCCGTCGCCTGGGATAACACGACGATGATCGTCCAGACGGTGATCCAGTTTACGGTGATGATGGGTGTGGTCGTCTGTTATGCCTGGCTTCTCGACACAGCTGCGTTGGTTCCGATTCGAGCACCTGACCGACGAGCAGTAGGATTCATCGTTGGTGGAACGATTCTTCTTCTCGGCTGTCAGTTCATTATAAACCGGCTGCTCCAGTGGATGGATTTTGCACCGGGAGCCAATCAGGCTGTGTTGGCCGGCGTTGGCGATCCAACCTACTTTCTGGTAATGATTCCGGTCTCGCTGCTGTTTGTCGGTCCGGCCGAAGAACTACTGTTTCGTGGAGCCGTCCAGGGTCGACTTCGGGAGTCGTGGGGCATGTGGCCTGCGATCGTGACCGCAACCGTTCTTTTCGGATTGGCGCATATTCCAGCCATCACCGGCGGTTTCGGAGCCCAACTTTCCTATGCACTGCTGGTCGGCGTGTTGGGATTGCTGTTGGGCTATCTGTATGAGTACACCCAAAACATTCTCGTCCCATCGCTGATTCACGGCGCGTACAATGCGACGCTGTTCGGCTTGCTATACATCACTGAAACCGGCCTGATATAAGCTTCAAGCCGGATTTTTTCGCGACAGGTCGCTGCCACAGATCGGACAGCGGTCGTGGTGCTCATCAAAGGTTCGGCCGCAGCCGACACACTGGAACTGCCAGTCGCGTTGTTCGGTGATCCCATCGCGGGCGATCACTTCGACGTCGACGTTGAGCCGTTCGGCGACGTTCTGCATGGCATAATCGTCAGTGACGAGTGTGCCGTCAAGTTCGAACGCAGCCGCAACAAGCAGCAGGTCAGTCTCCGAAAGCTCTTCGGCGTCGCCGGTTTCGCTGGCTGCGCGGGTGATTCGCTCGACGGTACCCTCAGAGGGAATATGGATGTGCATTCCCGCGCCCTCTTCGGCATCGAACCGGAAGGCGTGTTCGCCCTCGAGTTCTTCGTGAACTTGGGGAACTGAAGCCGTATCCTCGTCAGTATGGTACTCGTGAATAAACGCCGACGTATCGAGAATATGCATTCGTTAACGAGAAACGACAATGTAGTCTTTGACGGCCTGGACGCTGTTGATCGGGATCTCGAGCCGACCTGCTTCGTCGTCATCGAACCCCGAAGAATGCGGCGAAATTCCTTCGTTGGGGACGACAAGCAGGTTCTGAAGCCCACCGGTTTTCATCTCCATTGTAATGTTGTACAGGTCTCCGAGTTCGGTGCCGTCTGCCCCCATTACTGCTTTGCCAGAGAGGTTTTCGGCAAGTATGTCTACCATACATCCGATACTCGGGCCGAATTATATAAACGCCACGGGGAGCGTCTGACGAGCGGCTGTCAGCCTCCTCAGTGACTGTCGCAAAGAACTATACTCTTTGGAAACCTATCTTCGGCTGTTCGTGGCCGTCAATGTACTCACTGTTACGGCAATTATTCTCGCTCTCGGGATCGCAGCCCAAGTCCTCGCCAAGCGGCTTAAAATACCGAGTGTGCTGTTTCTCATTCTGATCGGTGTCGCACTCGGCCCATCGGTGCTTGGAGTTGTCACACCCGAGACGTTCGGCGGCGGACTGTCGACGGTCGTTGGCCTCAGCGTGGCGATTATTGTCTTCGATGGAGCCTTTCAACTCCGGCGTGAAAAACTCGAACTCGCCCCGAAGGCAATCACCGGATTGATGACAATCGGAGCAGCGTTGATGTTTTTCGGCACCGCCTTCGCCGTTCGGTTTTTTCTTGAGACTGACTGGGGTGTCTCCCTTCTGGTCGGCGCGCTGTTGATTGCGACGGGGCCGACAGTCATCACGCCGATTTTCGAAGTTATCACTGTCCGCGAGCATCTCGAGACAACCTTCGAGGCCGAAGGCATTTTTAATGATGTGACTGCCGCCATTCTGGCGATTGTTGTCTTTGAGACGCTGGTCGTCGAGTCGACGCCGACCGCAATCCCGGGTGACTTCCTGTTGCGGCTGGTAATCGGCGTCGGCGTTGGCGTCACCGTTGCAGTCGGCATTCGAACGCTGCTTACCCGGATGGCGATTCCAGCGGACGACGCCCCGCGTGTCGCCCGCCTCGTTGTGCTTGCGGCCGTCATACTCGCGTATGGAGCCTCGGAAGCTCTTTTCACCGAAACCGGGGTTGCAGCGGTTGCGGCTGCCGGACTCGTGTTGGGGAACATGGAACTGCCACACCGCGAGTCGATCCACGAGTTCAACCGAGATCTGACGCTGATCGTGTTGGCAATCGTCTTTATCTCGCTGGCTGCACTGATCGATTTCGACGCGTTGTTCGGCCTTGGCCTCGCTGGGCTGGCGGTTGTTGTCATCGTCACACTCGTCATCCGGCCGATTGCGGTCGCGCTGTCGGCCCGCGACCGGCAGTTCACCCGAAACGAAAAGCTGTTTTTGAGTTTCGTCGGCCCCCGCGGGATTATCCCCGCCAGCATTGCGACGCTGTTTGCAATCGAACTCCAGGCCGCCGGCCAGTTCGACGAAGCCCAGGTGTTGGCCGGCACCG
>LKML01000131.1 GCA_001563795.1 Haloferacaceae archaeon B1-Br10_E2g22
GACCGAATCGCCGCGCTGACGACCGAGAACGGCGAGTTCGTCGAACAGGCCCGAGAAACCTACGGTCGACAGTGGGAGGACGCAGACGACTTCCACCTTCGGACCCCTCCAATCAGTCGTGTTCGGGAGACGCTGGCAGCCGAGATCAGCGAGCAGGCACAAGCGGATTTCGATGCGGTTCTCGATGGGTTAGAGACTGCCCGCGGAAACGGAGATGGACTCGACGAGGTGACGGTGTCGCTGCTTGTCGCCGCCAAAAACGGGGTGCTGCTGTACGATATCTCGAAATGGGGCGAAGACGTCGGCATCGCAAGCAAAGCCACCTTCTCGCGGACGAAAACCAAACTCGAAGACAACGGACTCATCGCCACCGAAAAGGTCCCCATCGATGTCGGTCGGCCCCGACTCCGACTCCAACTCGGCGACGACCGCCTTCGTGAGGCATCGGCTGACGAGCTCGCTGCGGTTAGTCAGGACCTACTCAACTAATCAGCAGTCGGTCCCCGCCGACCATCGCCGTGTTATTGTACGTTCCACACACAGAGTGAGCCATGCAACTCGGTCTCGTTGGCAGCGGCCCCGCTGCTGAAGCACTGACCGCAGGCTGTGGCGATGTCGACCTCTCGGTCCAAGAGTACGATGCCGCCTCACTGCGCGACGAAAACGACCTCCCGTCGACGGGTGCGGTCGTCGCCCCTGTCGGCGCGGGCGTCTTTGAGGCAGCCACCGACGCTTTTGATCGGTGGGTGGCGGTCGAAATCGGTGGCATCGGCGGTCGACCTGTCAAGTCGATTGACGCGACCGTCTCGCTGTATGCGCCGGAATCGGGCTGCTATCGATGTCTCAGACAGCGTGTACACGCCAACGCCGACGGCGAACCTGCTGGCGAGGCCCGTGGCTCGCGCAGTGAGGTGCGTCTCGCCGGTTCGGTTGCTGCCCGGGAGTTGATTGGTCTGCTGTCTGGTGATCGATCTGGCGGCCGTGTTGTCGAGATTCCGTGGCGAGCGCGTCGACTGCTCGCGGTGCCCGGCTGTGCGTGCGAGCAGTCTCGACCAACGCAACTCTCGCTGTCGCATCGGTCGGTCGACCTTCAGGACGCGCTTGCTCGCGGCGAGCGCGCGGTCGACGACAGACTCGGCCTCCTGAACCAAGTCGGCGAACGCGAGTCGTTTCCAGTTCCGTACTATATCGCCCAAACAGCAGACACGAGCGGCTTCAGCGACCACAGCGCCGCCCAATTCGCCGCTGGCGTCGATGTCGACTGGGATCAAGCATATATGAAAGCCATCGGCGAGGGCCTCGAACGCTACTCAGCCGGCGTGTATCGACGCAGCGACCTGCGGGGTGGCACCGAACAGACGCTCGCGCGCCCGGTTTCACCGCGGCGATTCGTTCGACCCGACAGCAAAGAGACCCCTAACCCACAGGACCGCATCGAGTGGGTCGACGGACTTGATCTTCACACCGAAGAATCAGTCTCGCTGCCCGCCGAATTCGTCTGTTTCCCGCCACCGAGTCGACGGTATCGCCCGGCGATCACGACCGGCCTCGGTCTCGGCAACTCGACAGTCGAGGCCGTACTATCAGGACTGTACGAGGTCATCGAACGGGATGCGACGATGATTGGCTGGTACTCGACGTTCGAACCGCTGGGGTTGGCCGTCGACGATCCCGTCTTTGCGGAACTCGAAAAGCGAGCCAGCGCGGAATCGCTGGCCGTCACGCCGCTGTTGGTAACTCAGGATGTAGACATCCCAGTGGTCGCTGTGGCAGTTCACCGCGACGGCGAGTGGCCCAACTTCGCGGTTGGCTCGGGGGCGAATCTCGATCCTATCGCCGCCGCTCGCTCTGGGCTCGCCGAGGCCCTCCAAAACTGGATGGAGTTGCGCGCGATGGGCCCCGAACAGGCCGCCGCTGAAAAGGCCGCTATCGGCGAGTATGCTGACTTTCCGGAGCCCGCTCGGGCGTTCGTCGACACCGAGAGCCGGATTCCAGCCGACTCGCTGGGCGAGCCCGAACGCTCGGGAGGTGACGAACTCGAGAGAGTTTGTGAGCGGGTCGACGACGCTGGGCTGAATGCGTATGCGGCCCGGCTGACGACTCGGGATGTCGTGGGGTTGGGCTTCGAGGCCGTTCGGGTCATTGTGCCGTCGGCCCAGCCGCTGTTTACCGGCGAGCCGTACTTCGGCGAGCGCGCCAAGTCGGTGCCACAGTCGCTCGGCTTCGAGCCACAACTCAACGGCCCCTACCACCCATATCCCTGATCAGTTCGTGTTCTCACGGTCGACCGATTCTGTGGGCTCACCGTCGGTTGGGTCGGTCGACTCGGCGGCTGTAGTGGTTGATTGGGCGGCTGCAGTGGTCGACTTGCCGTTAGTCGGGGTGGCAGATTCCGGCTGAATCGGAGTCGACTCGGCGGTCGATCCAGCGGCCTCACGGACGGCAACTTGGGCCTCGCCGCTGGTGTCGTCGAACACGAGATGCTGGTGTGGGTAGGCCATCTCGGTTGTGGCGTCGCTGGCTGCAAACGTCTCCCAGATATTGGTTCGGACGTCCGATTCAACCCGCCCGATTTTGTACGGCTTTTTAATCCAGTAGCGAAGCCGAAGCAGCACCCCGTTGTCGCCATACTCGGCGATGAGCGTGCCGGGATTCGCCGGATAGCGCGCACTACCGACCCGAATGTCGGGACCGCCTTCGATCACGTCGTCGGTGTCTCTGGCGGCTCGTTCCATCAGTCGACGCGCCTCGTCGATATCCGACTCGTAGGTCACCAACACATCCAGCGAGAGCCGTGTCCGTTCGTCTTCGGCCGAAAAGTTCGTTACATCCCGGTCGCGGATGTTGCCGTTCGGAATCACCAGAAACGTATTATCGAGCGTGAATATCTTGGTGTACCGGATTGTGATATCGTCGACGAATCCCTGTGTCCCGTCGTCGAGTTCGATCATATCGCCGATCTCGAACGGCTGGTCGGCCAACACGAACACGCCGTTGATGATGTTACCGACGATTGGTGCGAGAATAATACCGACCACCGCCGAGAAGACGGCCGCAGAGATGACGAACTCACCGACGCCGAGACCGACCAGCGAGGCGGCCAGCACCACCGCACCGCCGATAGTGAACCCACGAACCGCGCCGAGAACCGTCTGGGCGACGCTCTGTCGGTCGAACCGCCGAGCGACAGGCCGACCCAACAGTCGAACCAGCAGTTTCGAAAGCCAGACGCCTCCGACGACGATGAGAATCGCTGCCAGCAGCCGGTGGCCGGGGAACTGCAGCCATCCCGGGAGATGCTGGGCCAGAAAATCCGCCGCACTATTGCTGTCGACCGTCTGCAGCGGGAGCCCCGAACGATGCATATAGGCCGCAGACAGCCCGTGCGAAAAAGCGTTTCCTCCGATGAGTATCACCAACAGCTGTAGATACTTAATTGCAAAATACGGTGCAACTCGATTGATAGTAAATTTGATGCCACCTGCGGCGTACAGTCGAGTATGGCAGATGACCTCCGGCAAACGCTCGATACCGTCGGCGAGCGATTCAACCTCGGCGAGTACGAGATAGACGCCTATCTGGCCGTACTCGAATCCGGGCAGTTGACCGCCAGCGAAATCGCCGACCGCACGGACATTCCACAGCCACGGGTGTACGATACAGTCCGAAGCCTCGCTGACCGTGGGCTCGTCGAGCTCAGAGAGTCCCGGCCGATGCAGATCGTCGCAATCGACCCTGAAGACGCCTTTGGGAAGGTCCAGACCTCGTTTACCGAGATGGTCGACGAACTCGCCGCCCGCTATACCGCTCCACCCCGCGAAACCGAGGCCGTCTCGCTTGTAAAATCCCGGTCGACGATTATCCGACACCTCAACGAGTGTATTCAGAACGCGGAGTACGAACTCGCCATCTCGCTAACACCGGAGTTGCTGGGACAGTTCGCCGATGATCTGGCCGCACGAATCAACGACGGTGTCAGCATCGACTTGCTGGTGACACCAGCGACTGCTGCACCGGACCCAGAGACATTTGATTATCTGTCGGTAGCAACGACCGTCCGAACCCGCCGGGGAATCACGACACCAGTTCTGGCGGTTGCCGATGGCGAACACTCAGTGTATGCCACACAGGACGCCCTGCGTGACGACCGCGAGCGCTACGGCGTCATTTTCAACCGGTCGGCGCTTGGATTTCTTATCTCCGGGTTTTTCGGCACGGTGTTGTGGACGACCGCAGAGACTCTGGCGGTCGACACCGCCGAACGTCCGTTCCCACGGCGATATGCGTCGATCCGTCGGGCTGTCAAAGACATCCAAGGACTCGGCGGCGAGTTTTATGCAACTGTCGAGGGCCGTGATATCGAAACCGGAGAGCCACGCGTGCTGTCCGGAAAAGTCGTCGACGTCGCAATCCAGGAGTCCGAAGAGGTCGCCGCACTGACGCTCGAAACTGCCGAAGGTCGAATCGAGGTCGGTGGGTTAGTGGCAGCGCTCGAAGATATCGAGGGCCAAGAGATTCATATCGGCCGCGAGTCGCCACCTGACCCCGATCGCTGATCGCTGATCGATCCACTCGGTCGTCGAATGTGACAACAAACCATTCACTTGACCAGAACAATTACTTAGGTAGTAGGGTGATATACGGGGTATGTCGGAGTCGATTCGCATCCTCCATGTCGACGACGAGTCCTCGTTTGTGGAACTCTCCGCGGAGTTTCTCGCCCAAGAGGACGACCGGTTTGAGATTCTCACCGAAACGAGTCCCGAAGACGGGTTGGCGGTTCTTGCAGCACAGTCGGTCGACTGTGTCGTCAGCGACTACCAGATGCCTGAGACGAACGGTATTGAGTTTCTTAAAGTCGTCCGGCAGACCCACTCGGAACTGCCATTTATTCTGTTTACCGGCGAAGGATCTGAGACAGTTGCCAGTAAGGCGATATCGGCAGGAGCGACCGATTATTTACAGAAACAGACCGGCACCGAGCAGTACCAACTGCTCGCAAACCGGGTAGTGAACGCTGTCGAGAGCTTTCAGACCCAGCGCGAACTCAAACAGTACCAGCGACTCGTCGAAACCGTCGGCGATCCGATGTACATTCTCGATGACACCGGCAACATCACACTGGCAAACGACGCACTCGCCGAGATGCTTGGCTGCGAGCGCTCGCAGGTGACAGGCATGAACGTACGGGAGTTCATTGACGCCGATAGTTACGAGACCGGCATGAAACTACTCGAAGAGATTCGTGCAGACCCCGACACACACTGGTCGACCTACGAAATGACAGTCACAACGGTCGACGACAGTACGGTACCCGTTGAGGTCAATATCGCACCAGTGACGACTGCCGACGGCGAGTTCGACGGCAGTGTGGGCGTCGTCAGAGACATTTCGGACCGCCGCAAGCGCGAACAGCGACTTGAGGCATTACAGGCAACAACCAGACAGCTGATCGACACTGGGAGCTTTGCGGAAGCCGTCGAGGTCGCCATTCAGGCCGCCGAAGAAATCCTCTCGATGAAGTTGGCGGCGTTCTACGTTCCCGAAACAGACGCCGCTGACCGACTGGTTGCGGCCTACGCTACTGAGAAAGTCGCGGATGTGTTGGGCCAATCGCCAACAATCACACGTGGAGAGGGACTCGTCTGGGAGGTGTATGAGTCCGAAGAGGCGATTTTCGCTGACGATATCAGAGAGTATGCAGGCGTTTATAACGACGAGACGCCGATCCGGAGCGAACTGCTGATTCCGGCTGGCAACCACGGCGTGTTCGTCGCGGCGGCAACCACCGTCGACGGCTTCGATACGACAGACAAGAAACTGGCACATGTGCTGGTCACAACGCTCACACGCGCACTCGATAGCAGCCGTCGACAGCCGGTCGACACCGACACAGGGTAGTCGTTGACTACCAAGTAAACACGAAGCTCTTTGGGCCACAGTAGCAAACAACCTCCAAATGCGGACGAGCTTCAATATCCCCGATGATCTGCTCGCCGAGTTCGACGACACCTGGCAAACCGAAGGCTTCGACTCACGCTCACGGGCCGTTCGCGAGGCAATGTATGAGTATATCGAAGCCCACGCCGAACTCGAATCAGTCGACGGCGAGGTCGCAGCCGTCTTAGCGTTCGACTACGAGCACGAACC
>LKML01000132.1 GCA_001563795.1 Haloferacaceae archaeon B1-Br10_E2g22
AGACCTGTGGGATCTCAAAAGCTCGGAGACCGACGAATGCCCCGAGTTGGATGATGAGATCATCACGTCTGGAAACCGCTGCTCGACGGAGTTGCTCTACCTCGTCATCCGTGAGCCAAACCTTGTATAAATCACGTTGCTTTGCCTTGGTTCGTTCCTTGCGCATACGCTTTGTCATGAGAAACCAATATATAATATCCGCGGTCTGATAGTACCTGACCCGCTGAAACGGCCAATATCGACCGATTCACGAAATCACTTACCGACCGATTAACGGTTTGTTTAACAAAGCGTCAATCAGAACTGGCATTCCAATAGGTCGGAACCAAGTGTTATTTTCTAATCTCGATTTACTGTCATGCGAGACTGCGCCGCAAGTCGTGCGCGGGAAGAATGCAAGACTCAGTCGATCACCGAGGAGTTCGACGCCGAGTGGTCGGTCCGCCGGATGGTGCTGACGATGGTGCCGCTGCTTGCGGGGCTGTCGCTGCTCCAGATGGCCTCTGGCACCGTTTTGGAGACCTTCGAGGACACCCTTCTGGAGAACCCGTCGCTGCTGATTTTGGTACCGGTCCAGATCGGCACCGCCGGCAATCTGGCGTCGATTATGTGCTCGCGGCTCTCGACGCAGCTCCATCTCGGGACGTTCGAACTCTCGGCGTCGAACCCCGGAGTCCGGGCCAACTCGATTGCGGTCTTCGGACTTGCGGCGACCGTGTTCAGCCTTGTCGGCGTCGCTGCCTGGGCGATTGGCACTGTTCTCGGCGGCACACTCTCGCTGTTTCAGGTGCTGGTGATCTCGCTGGTCAGCGGGATGCTGTTGGCGTTGCTGGTTGTCGTGCTCAGCGTTGGCTCGGTGACTGCCTCCTACCGGCTGGGGTTCAACCCCGACGATACGACGATTCCCATCGTCACCAATCTCTGTGACATTACGGGCGTGCTGATTCTGTTTGCGGTTGTCGTTGTGGTCGTATAAAAATCGGACTCCAGACCATCTCGTGTGATTCTGGTTGTGTGCTCGTGGTCGGAACACGCCGAACCTGTTTGTACCGTCGACCCCTTCAGTACGGTATGACCGATCCACATCTCGAACTGTACAACCTCCATGGCTGTCCGTACTGCAAAACGGTTCGTCGAGCACTCGCCGACCTGGATCTCGATTACGAAACCCACTCAGTCCCGCGTTCGCGACCCGACCGTACTGCGGTCTACGAGGCCAGCGGCCAGTACGGCGTTCCAGTGCTGGTCGACCACGCCAACGGCATCGAGGGGATGGCCGAAAGCGACGATATCGTGGCGTATCTGTACGAAACGTACGGCGACGGCCAACAGCCCCCACCGTCGGGGATCATCGGTCGACTGCGCTCGTGGCTCGGATAGGTTCAAAATACGCTGTCGGCAGTTGCCGCACCGACAACGCTGAACACCGCGCCGACGCTGACGGCTTTGAACGTAACTGTGAGGATCTCTAAGGTCGACAGCTCGCCGGCCATTCCGACGAACGTATCGGGTGCGTCGAACAGGACGGCGAGAATCGTCACCGAGCCGAAGGCGACGACCATCAACGAGATGAACCGAACCGGCACGCCGGCGAGCTGCTGTTCGGTTTCGGGATCACGTTTCGTATCGGCCCGATACAGCGCGGCATAGCCAATGAGACCGACGACACCGACCGTCAAAACCGCCTGTAGGACGCTCATATTACTGGCTAACAGCCAGACCTCCTCGGTGACGACGAACGGCCCCGCAAGCAGAAAGCCGCCGACGATCTGTTGGGCCGAGTCGGCGATTCTGAACCGTCGCCGTCGACGCGCCCGAAACGCCTGCAGCCGAAACCGGGGTTTCATACAACTTTCCAGACAGTGTGCGTTAATAGGATTTTGTACTGTATTCGGACCGTCCGGCCCTTGCAGTCGGATGGTCGACAGACTCCGGTAGTTTTAATCCGCATATTTGGCAGTATTAGATATGGAATTTCGGAGTGAATTCTGGTCGATCTACCGGGAGACACTACCGATTCTCGTCGTCGCGCTTGGCGGCGGTCTGTTTGCTGGATTGGTACTTGAGGGAATGCTCGAAAGCGTCGAGCGGTTTCCGGGGCTGTTGGTCATGGTCCCTGTCTTTCTTGCCACGCGGGGAAACGTCTACGGCGCGCTCGGGGGCCGCATCTCCAGTGGCCTCCACCAAGGGCTGTTGGCCCCTCGCTTCGAGTGGAACGACCGACTCGTCAACGCGGTTGTCGCCTCCTTTATCAATGGCATCGGGATCTCTATCGTGATCGGCGTTATTTCGTGGGGCGCGCTTGCGATTCTGGGCCGGCCCTCCGCTGCTTTCGCCGAACTCGTTGGCATCATGCTTATCGCCGGCGTGCTCACCTCATTTGTGATGATCGGTGGACTCCTGGTTTTGATTTTCACCGGCTATAAGCTGGGCTACGATCCGGACAACCTCGTCGGCCCAATCGTCACCACGCTGGGCGATATCTTCGGGATGGCGTTTCTGTTTCTGTCGGTGGCTATCATCGAGGTGATGCTCTAATGGCGCGAACGGAGGTGGGCGGCTGATGGTCGTCCCAAGCGGCTCGCTCGGTTCGTGGGAGACGAAATCCATTGTGACCAACATGTTCCCGCTGTTGGTCGTCCTCTGTATCATCGTGCTGTGGGCGGGAATCACCCTCGAAGACGCCGAGGAACTGCTCGAAACCTACGGCCTGCTGGCGGTAATGGTGCCGACAATGGTCGACATGGGCGGGAACCTCGGTGCGATTCTCAGCTCTCGACTGTCGACCCGGCTCCATCTGGGAACCACCGAGTTCGACCCCCGCGACAGAGAGTTGTGGACCAATATCGCCGCGGTGCTCGCGCTGGCGGCGACGATCTTCACGACGCTGGCGGTCGGCGCGTGGGGTATTGGCCAACTTATCGGCTCGGTGCTCACGCTCTCGACGCTCTTGGTTATCTCGCTCACCAGTGGGATGGCAGTCGCTGTTATCGCGGTTGTATTCAGTATTTTGGCGACCTACGGCTCGTACAAACTCGGCATCGATCCCGACGATACGACGATCCCCATTGTCACCAACGTGGTCGACGTCTGTGGAATGATCATCTTCATCGGCGTTTCGTCGCTGGTACTCGGGTTTTAAGCTGTCGCGTGTGTCGGTTAGGATCGTGCTAACTCGTCGAACTGCTCGGCGGTCGACCGGGTTCCTTTCCCGATGACGATATCGCCACCACGAAGCTCGGCGTCAGCATCCCCAACCAGCAGCCACCCCTCGTCGGGTCGACGAATCGCGATAACCGACATGGTGACATCGGCGTCTACGACGCCGCCAGTGATTGCGGTACCGTCGAGCGCGCTGCCGGCGGCGACTTCCGCGCGGGTGAGAATCTCGTCGCTCTCCTGGACGGCCAACTGGACGACCGGGTGGACGTCGATATCCCGGAGGACGCCCTCGCTGATGTCGAGGGCGGCGTCGCTGATCATTTCGGTGCTTGTCCCGAGATGAATCAGCCCGCGGAGCCTCACCGGATCGTCGGTAGTAGCAGCCGCCTGAAGCACCCACGCCTCGAATCTGGATTCGAGATTGTCGACCTCGATTTCGAGGTTGCTCACCTCTTCGGCGAGTTCGGCGTCGTCGAACAGCACGCTGCTGTAGGCGAGATCAACCCCTAGTTCCGAGAGGTTTTTCATCTGGACGATAGCATCGACCGCACGTTCGAGATCCGCCATCTCGGTTGGTTCGACCGGTACCGGCTCGTAGTCAGTCCCCGTCAGCTGTTCGTAAACGGGGCCGATCTCCGATTCCGGCCCGCGGAGCAGCGCGATGTCGTCGATCTCGATTGTCGTCTCTCGGCCGGGGTTGAGCAGCCACTCGTCGCCCCGCCGGAGGGCGATCACCCGGATTCCGGTCTGGGATTCGAGATCGATCTCGCCGAGCGTCCGACCGGCGTAGCCGGATTCGGCGTCGACGACGCCACGGAGCAGTGTCTCGACGGCCTCCGGGAGTGCCGACCGCATCGCCTCAGGGAGCCCGATCTCCTCGAGGACGATTTTGGCAATATCGCCGGCCGCGTCGCTGATCTGGTCAGTGGCGGTAACGATTCCCAACACGGGAGCCAGCTGTTCGGCATCCGAGGGGTTCCGGGCGGCCATCAGCAGGCTCATCTGGGCTCGTAGTTCGAGCAGATCCATCCGCTGTTCGAGTCGAAGCACCTCCGCGGCGAGCTCCTGGCTCTGGTGGAGCACCGCCGAGTACGAGAGATCGATGAGTAGTTCGGCCGTATCTTTCATCTCGATAAGTACATCCTTGACACTAACCGGCTCGTACTCGATTGGCGTCGACAGTTCCTCGCGCTCCGAGACGTCCATACCGATACCATTCAGGCCGACTACTAAAGGATTCACGCATAGGAGAACTGATTTACTCGTTCGTCGACCACTCACCGTATGAGCGTTCGCGAGGAGTTCGACAGTTGGGCCACAACTGGCCGTGATAAGGGAATGGAAGACCGCCACTGGCATACCGCCAAACATGCACTGGCCCGGATGCCACTCGAAGCCGGCGATACCGTCGTCGATTTGGGCTGTGGCAGCGGCTATTCACTCCGCGCCCTCCGCGAGACGGCCGACATCGGCCACGGTATCGGGCTCGATGGTGCTCCAGAGATGGCCCGCAACGCTGCCTCGTACACTGACGACAGCGCAATCGATTTCCTTGTCGGCGATTTTGATGCACTCCCCTTTGCAACGAACAGCGTCGACCACGTGTTTTCGATGGAGGCGTTCTACTACGCCCCTGATCCGGTCCACACGCTCGAAGAAGTTCGCCGCATCCTCCGGCCCGGCGGCACCTTTTACTGTGCGGTCAACTACTACGAAGAAAACGAGGCAAGCCACGCCTGGCAGGACAACATCTCGATCGAGATGACCCGCTGGGATCGAAGCCAGTACCGCGACGCCTTCCGCGAGGCCGGCTTTCACGTCGCCGAACAGGACACTATTGCAGATCAGGAAATCGAGATTCCCCCAGCCGAGGCGTTTCCAACCGACGACTGGGAAACACGGGAGGAAATGGTCGACCGGTATCGGACCTGGGGAACGCTGCTGACGGTTGGCGTTGCTCCCTGAATCGTCCTATCTTTTTTCAAGGCGAGAATCTCGCCCTTTAGCGCGGGCGTGAAGCCGACAAACCCCCACGAACCACCGTCGGTTGCAGGCCGAATACCCCACGACTGCAAACCCTTATTAGAATTGGGTATCTAGAAATTAGCACGACCAAATGAAGTACAACCTCGAAACCGGGTCGCACACGGTCTACGCGCTCCAATATCACTTCGTGACCGTCACGAAGTACCGCGCAGACCTCCTCACCGACGAAATCGCAGAGCGCATCGGTGAGATTGCCAGCGACATCTCCGAGGACTTCGGCGTAAACATCCAGAACGTCAACGGCGGAAGCGACCACGTTCACATCCTGTTCACGGCGAAGCCAACGACCGACCTCACCAAGTTCATCAACTCACTCAAGGGCGTCACGTCCCGCAAAATCCGCGACGAGAACCTCGAGGTTCGGCAGGCGCTCGACAAGGCGTTCTGGCAACCCGGATACTTCCTCGCCACCACTGGACAAGTGAGCATCGACGTACTGATGGAATACGTGGAGGATCAGTAGCGATGTCTACGACCGTCACGAAAACGTTGCAGGCGACATTCGCGCCCCCTACCGCGCACAAGCAGGCAAAGCTCAACGACTTGCTCAAAACCTACCGTGATGGTTTGCAAGAGGCGTTCGATGCCGGGGCAAGTACCATGTCGGCAGTGAGCGACATCGTGACGCCCTACGAACTTCCGTATCAGGCCAAAGCTGCTCTGTGCAACTACGTCCCGAAACTTCGGAAGACGTACAACGCCAAAGAGTTGGACGATAGCCACCCGATACGGCTCACCAACCAAGCTGCGAAGTTTGACCACTCAGCAGACCGCGACTACGAGTTTACGTGGTGGGTTCCACAGGCAGGTCGGGGGACGAACTTCTGGATACCGCTCCGCATCAACCCCGAACAGGAAGACCTCTGGCACAATCTCG
>LKML01000042.1 GCA_001563795.1 Haloferacaceae archaeon B1-Br10_E2g22
ATGAAGGGGTAGTGCCGTTTTTGAGTGCAACGGTTGCGTTCATGTCGAATAAATATGAGTATTCTGTTGCTGCTCGGTACCAGTATGCCAAGCGCAAAGTTCGATACCCCGCAAGTACACCAAAGCGATACGATCTCATCACCGTTTCTCCTCAATCTATCAATAGTATAATTGCTCCAATCCTCTATGAGAAAATGGATATACGGCAGTTTGATACGAATGTTGTCGGCGGTACATGGGACAAACAGTACTCCGAAAAGACATTACCGTTCCAAGGGAAACTGGATGGATTTAGAACGATTGAAATCATCGCTCTCGAGAACTACGAGTTTTACAACTCCGTTGCTACACATTTCGAACAAGACGTACCGTGGGAACAAACTCCGATATATGAGTACTTTTTCAGCCAAGTTGAATCGAAAAACGACAGTCGCCGGTACGGAACGCCACAGAAAATCGAGCGACAACTGAGACATCTCGACGAGCTATACGAGGACATGGCTGAGTTAGGGTATCTGCGTCAGAAGCAACTTATCAACCAGTCTTCCGAGAGCCCATTTGTACGTAGGTCGACTCCGCACCCGAACCATCATGAGGTCGTCATCAGTATCGGCCGTGATGGCACGATGTTTTTAACTGATGGACGGCATCGATTTACGGTTGCGAGAATCCTCGATATTCCTGAAATACCTGTTCGAGTGTTGGTTAGACATACCAAATGGCAAGAGATGCGCGAACGGATTGCAGCCGCAGAACAGCTCTCGGAGCTGTCATCGGAGTATAAACAGTACGCTGACCATCCAGACATGACAGATCTGTTATGACCGACAACAGTAGGTTCCAATGAGTCTCGCATCTGATCTCGGCGACCGATTCAAAGCTGAGTTCGCTGGAAAACTCATCGCAGTCGTTTCGGCCGGGCTGCTCACAGTTATTCTTGCTCGACTTCTTGAGCCAGATCAGTACGGACTACTGTTTCTTGCAATCTCCGTTCTCGGAATGATCGAAATGTTCAGCAAATTGGGGATTGCAAAATCTGCGGCTCGTTACGTCGCAGAGTACAAAGAGACTGATCCTGGACAGCTACGGGGAATTTTCCGATTCTCGCTGCTGCTGAATGTTGTGACGATCAGTGTCGTCTGTATCGCAGTGCTACTTGGATACGAACATATTGCACGACTCGTTGGAGAACCCGAGATCGGCCCGTTGTTAGTTGTTGGCGTGTGTTATATCCTGTTCAATACCCTCGATCAGTTCGTTCGAACGCTACTTCAGGGGTTCGAAGCGATCAAACCGGCCTCGGTGCTTTTGTCGGTCTCGAGCAGTTTGCGTTTCGTATTCGCCGTAAGCCTCGTACTCGTAGGATATGGTGTCGTTGGCGCACTTTTAGGATATATTATCAGCTACGCCATCTCTACGGTTCTCGGGCTTGGATACCTGTACGTTCGTCTCTACAAAACGTCACCCTCGGCTGAAATCGAAACAGGGCTTCGACGCCGGATTGTAGAGTACACTGCTCCACTTACATTGACCAGTGCCGCAGACGTTCTCGATAAAAAGATAGACACCATCTTAGTGGGGATTTTTACAGGGCCGGTCGGTGTTGCCTACTACACCGTTGGCGAGCAGGTGATCCAATTCGTCGAAACGCCGATGGCGGCTCTTGGATTTGCACTATCCCCGACGTACGAGGCACAGAAAGCCAAGGGGAATACTGAGATTGCTGCCAAGATATATGAAGAGGCTCTCACACACGGACTCTTGTTGTATATTCCGGCTGCCGCAGGCTTGATGTTAGTCGCCGAGCCATTGGTTCTCGAAGCGTTCGGAACAGAGTACCAGGGTGCAGTTATCGTACTCCAAGTCATGGCAATCTATGCCGTCTTGCGGGCCATCATGAAAATCACGAGTAACGGCCTCGATTTCCTCGGACGAGCCCGCGAGCGGGCGATCATCAAAGGTATTACCGCGGTACTGAATGTCGGTCTCAACATTCTTTTGATCCCATTGATCGGTGTCGTCGGAGCCGCTATTTCTACGGTCATTACGTTCTCGCTTTTTACCGTTGCAAATCTCTATATCATGCATCTTGAACTTGGCTTTCGGGTTCGGTATCTCATTCGTCACACCGGGTCTGCACTGCTTGTAACTGCGGTTATGTCGGTAGTTGTCTATTTATTGATAGGGATGGTCAGTGGAATTGTAACATTGGTTTCGGTCGTCTTTGTCGGCGTTCTTGTCTGGGCACTCCTCGCAGTTGGGTCTGGTCTCATCGATATCAGATATATCCTCTCGGTGGTTTTTTAGACCGACGCTACTACCAGAGTAGATCTGCTACAGCGTTCAGCAACCCAACGGTAAACCGTTGTCGAGACGACATTGACCGGGCAAATCCGACGCGCTTCAGCACACTGGATAAAGGCTACGACGGATGAGACGACGCCGATTTGTTTGTGCCTCGAGGCTCGCCCGTTTTTAGCTCTTGTCGCCTCTCGCTTGTTCGATCACTGAATCCGTCTACGGAACTGAAGGGTGTTTAACCAGCTTTGCCGTGTGAGTGATTGATTCTGTGCGTTTCAGAAGACCACCATTCAGCAGACCGATTTGACACCGCCGTAGATGCCGACTACTCGTAGTACATACAGAGTACCGTTCACACCGTTTGAGATAGTCGAAATATAAGTAAATACTCACAGCCAGTAGCTGGCCTCGATGACCCATACTACTGCTTGCAGCCCGTGTATAGACAGGTATGTTGATATTGACTTTCAGTTGTGCCAGCCCGTAGACCGACAGCGTACCCCAACGGTTCGATACGCTCCTCGAGAAGACTCACCACTCGTCTTGCATCCTACCGATGACTGATACTCGTCGTGCCGTCTTCGTTTCACAATTGTTCCCACCAGAAAAAGGGGGCAATGCGTCGAGAATTCACGACACGGTGCGGCATCTCGGCGAGAAAGGATGGGAACCAATCGTTCTCTCGCCTCCGCCGTGTTATCCACCCGGTGAGTTCGACCGGAGTTGGCAGCGGTCGACAAAGGACGCTGTTGGGGATATCACAGTCTATCGGTTGTGGACGTGGCAGCCACAACAGACGGATCCCGGGATGGTCAACCGGTTGTGTTATTATCTCATTTTTGGGATTCATGCAATGATCTGGCTGTTGTTGTATCGCCGACAGTACGACATCGTGGTCACTTCGACGCCACCGATCTCGACTGGTGGGCCAGGGCTGCTTGCCAGCCTTCTCGGGAAACCGTGGATCGTTGATGTCCGCGATCTCTGGATTGATGCTTCGATCTCACTTGGCTACCTTGATGCTGGAACGCCGATCGAACGCGTCAGCCGGCAGTTCCAGCATCGAGTGTTGCACACGGCGGATCGTATTACCGTTACGACGGATGGAATTGGCGACTCCTTGCGGGAGACCTACGGCGAGTCGCTCGGCGAAAAAACCGTCGTGATCCCAAACGGTGTCGACATCGACCGGTTCCAACAGGAGCCACGTTCTCGAACCGATCCATCAGGAACACGAGATCTCGAGGCCATCACTGACTCCGGTTCTACGGCCCAACGGAGCGATCAGATGGTCGGATTTTCGCAGACGGATGAGACACCAGATCGTCCCCGACCGCTCGTAATATACACCGGGAATCTGGGAGCTGCACAGGATCTCGAATCGTGTCTCCGTGCGATTCCCCATCTCTCACATGAGGTGTGTTTTCGACTCGTTGGCAGCGGTGATCGGGAATCGCAGCTAAAACAACTCGCGGCTGACCTCGGCGTGGCTGATCGTGTTGAGTTCACCGGTGTCGTCTCACGGGAAGCGATTCCGGGGCTTCTCAATGAAGCAACTATTGGGCTTGCGCCCATCGAACCGTCGGACGAATTAGCCTATGCAATGCCGACAAAGCTCTATGAGTACATGGCCTGTGGGCTTCCTGCAGTCGTCACTGGAACGGGTGAGATCGAGCGATTCGTCGATGACTCCGGCGGCGGTGTGCACGCGGATAACGATCCCGAACAGATTGCCGAACAAATCGACGCACTGTTGGCTGACGAACAGACACGACACCAACTCGCCGAACAGGGTTGCCAATACGTCACCGACCGATACGATCGTGAGGCAATCGCAACACGGCTGAGCGATGTGTTTGTTCAACTCGTAGACGGCGAGGAACTATGACTCCTAACTCAGTCCCCGAGTGGACGAAGCCACTCTATCTGTATGGCGCGACGGCGCTGAAACTCCAGCCGCAACAAGTCATTGGGATGTGCAAACGCACACTCAAAGAACGGCTCGCCTCCCGGATACCAGTCGATATCGACAGCTACTACGAACAATCCGTTCCTATGTCGTCGTGGACTCAACACCGTCCGCTCGCCGAAAACAACGCCGTACGTCGGTCATGTCTCGACGAATCTGCCCGTAGGCAACACCGGAAAGCGGCTCAGGCTGCGGCGAATGGTACTGTGAGGTTCATGAACCACTCGCTCCAGATTGGAGACGGAGCGTCCCTCGAGTGGTATGATGATCGATTCGAGGAGTTGCCGCTTCTCTGGCGCTTGAAACTGTACGCATTCGAACCGCTTGATGACGTGGTGTTCGGTGTCGATCCACAACAAGAGATGGCCCAAAAGCTCCGAGATCAGTTCGATGGGTGGATTCGAAACTGGATCGAAAACGTCGAGATCGGTCGGCCACGCTATCTGCGTCGGGCCTGGACACCGTGGGCAGTCTCGCTCCGATTGCAGCGATGGATTCGGTATGCGGCCTGGCGACAGTCAGTCAGCGGCGAGCCAACCGCCAACACCCAGTTCGAGACGGCGTTCAGCCAGGAACTGTACAAGAACGCGGTTTTTCTCCGGAATCACATCGAATGGGATGTCGGCGGAAACCATCTCGTCGAGAACGGTATCGCGCTGCTTGTCGCCGGGCTGTTTTACGCTGACACTGACTCCGACTGGGCTGATGTCGGGAGTGCTATTCTCAGACAGACCGCGAGTCGACAGTTTCTCGACGATGGCTGTCACTATGAGCGGAGTCCGATGTATCACATCTTGACGCTGACGCGACTTCTCACCGCCTGTGATCTACTCGAGAGATATGACCGCACAGTTCCTGGTCAAATCGAAACAACGACGGCTAAGGCAACTGGATTCTTACAAGCACTACGGCCGCCCAATGGTAGGATACCGCTGCTCAATGACGCCGTCTATGGACAGGCACTGCCGATCGGCGCCTGTCTACGGTATGCAACAGCGACCGGTATCTCGACAGGATATCGTGAGTGTCCACACCAACAAGACACCCTTGGTGAATCCGGCTACCGGTGGCTTCGAACAGACAGCGGTGCAATGCTGTTCGATGGTGGCCCAACAGGCCCACCGCATCTGCCCGGGCACTCTCACAGCGATACACTAAGCGTGTTGTTGTGGCTTGATGACCGTCCGATCATAACTGACACTGGAACCTACAGCTATGTGAGTGGTGAACGTCGGTCGTACGCACGCGGCGTTGGCAGCCACAGTACGGTACAGGTTGATTCCGTCGAGCCAATCGAAATCGGCGGAAAATACCTCATGGGCGAGCGTCCAACACCCCAGCTTCGAACCGCATACGGCGATATCTCGCTCGTTGAGGCACGCTATGATTCAGCATCACCGTTCGGCCCATCGTACACACATCACCGAGCCGTCTACGCCGGTGACGACTGGTGGTTCGTGTACGATACCGTAACTGGTCACCGCAATGCCCCGGTTACGAGTCGGCTGATGCTTCATCCGTTGGTCGATCCGTCGGTCGGCGAGCCAATTGCACTCGAGGTGCCTCCTGACGAACTGACAGGGTATCTGTATCCAGTGACGCCGGCCCAGACCGACATCGCAAACGGATATTATTATCCTCGGTTTGGAACTGAAATAACACGTCCTGTAGTCGAACTCTCGACGAATGGGAGTCCTATTGCAACGATTGGAATGCTACTCACACAAGAGGAACTCGAGGCAGTAGACCTACGTACCGACGGCCAGATGCCCACGGCAATCGAAACGCCGGACGGAACGTATCAACTTCCAGGTAGCCGCCTCCTGCCAGAAGTATAACTATGGGTTTCAACAGAGTAGTACGTTGCTACTAACTTTTTGCTAATTGGTAGCCATTGGCTATTTTTGTGGCTGGATGTACGTAGATCAACGAACAGATGAGAAACAAGCTACCGGTTGATCTCCTTTTGATTACGCTCGTAACCGGAGGGCTGTTGGTATTCGCAATCGATTCGGGTCCTGATGCGACTCGTCTTCAGTCGGTATTTGGGCTGCTGTTCGTGTTTTTTGTCCCCGGATACGCGTTGGTTTCAGTCCTGTTTCCCGGTTCCTCGACGACAGGCAAGCCGAACGAGACCGTTCGCGGGTTACCGACACTCGGTGAGCGGCTCTTGCTTGCCGTTGGTCTCAGTCTCGTGATGGTTCCGTCTGTCGGGCTGATACTGAACTACTCTGCGTTGGGTCTGGATCCGACAGTGCTTATTTACACAATAGGACTGCTATCGCTGGCATTAGTGTGTGCTGCTGTGGTTCGTCGCCTCCAGCTCCCGCCGACTCAGCAGTTTTGCATCCCAATCAATGTCCGGTCGGCCCCGAATACCATTTGGTCTTGGCTGGGTGGGGCCAATACACGCTGGGAGGTTGTCCTGAATCTCTTGGTTGTGGTAGGTGTCGTTTTTATCGCTGTTGGCATCGGTGCGGCGATTGTTTCACCGGGACACGGAGAGCAGTACACCGAGTTTTCCGTCCAACCCGACGATCAAACAGCGAATAACACGGACGCCGACCCGTTGACTGAGGAACTAACGTTGGATGACGGATCGGAATTCCTCGTTGGAATCACCAACCGAGAACACGAACAGAAACAGTACACGGTCATCGTCGAACTTCACCGACTCGAGGGGTCGGGTTCGAATGCGACTGTTGTCGAACGAGAGGAGGTCCAGCGGGAATCAACGTCGCTCGAACATGCAGAATCGCACGAAGAGCGCATATCGGCCGATCCAACGATGATCGGTGAGGGACTGCGAATGACATTCTTGCTGTATGCCGATTCGCCGCCTGAAAATCCATCGACTGAAAACGCCTATCGGTCGTTGTATATCTGGGTCGATGTTCCTGATTCGATCGGAAATTAATTTCTCTGCGGGATCGTGGTGTCGGCTCCACGTGGACTAGATTTGAACGAGAGGAGAAATCTGTAGATACATCACCACCACGAATACGAGGAATCCGACTGCAGCGGCCCATCTGAGACCAACCCACCAAGCGGGCCGCGATTCGGTCGGTGCATACACCTGCATTATCGATAGGAGCCCAATATACGAGGTTACGAAGTACGTTTCCGCAGTAAATACACCAAGCACAGCGAGGGCGATTGCTGAAACGACTATCCAGAGTATCAAAGAACCCACGACCCACTGCGTATCTGTGTCGAGAGATATCTGCTGGCGTGTCAACCAAGTCGTTTTCACTCGCTACGCTACGCTCGTTCGCGATATAATAATACGACTGCTACCGGCGTGATCGTCTGTGTATCGGCTGTTACTATGATACTACTCTCTACTCAAAACGACTCCTGATCAGAATTAGCTCGCTAGCAAGTGGTTTACTAATTGTGTCTCTCGGGTTGGTTCTGTTATACCTCTCACATCCCTGAGTCTCAGAAAGGAGTCTAAATCGCTCAGAAGACGTCGAGAGCACACGCGAGAGCTACTATGAATTCGATACGATTTCGCACTCGACTCAAACTGCTCGCACTCGTCGGAGTCTGTTTGCTGTCGGTAGTGGTAGTCACGCTCCATCGAGTGCCGCCAGCAGTTGGCTACGAAATCTCAGTGTATCAGGTATACCCGTGGTACATGTGGGTGTGTTTGATCGGGGCGGTCGTCGTTGGTCAAGCAATTATAATTGAAAATATTCGACACCGAGGGTCGCAGGCCACGTTTTGGCCCGTTGGAATCGGATTGCTTCTGGCAGTCAACACGATTTTGCTATTTATCCCCTTCATTCGTGGGTATCCGATCTACGGCCGGGCAGATCTACTTACTCACATCGGGTTGGTTCGAGACCTCACTCAGGTGGGTGTCGACGGCAGCATCTACCCGCCGACACACCTGCTGACATATGTGCTGTCACATGCAATGGGTACCGAGCCATCAGCCGTAGTTAATTTACTTTCCCCTGTGTTTTCTTTCGTGTTTTTTGGAGGGTTGTGGTATACAGCTGTGTTCGTATTCGAGAAACGCTCGATGGCACTCTTTTGTCTCCCATTTTTGTTGATCCCCATCGCGAGTAGCATTCATGTTGACGTTGCTCCATATGAGCTATCGGCGTTGTATGTCCCGTTCGTGTTGTATCTCTTTACCAGCCGAGATCGAACAGCAGCGGTTCCGATTCGGATTGCTCTCGTCGTGTCACTGATCGGCCTTGTGCTCTATCATCCATTGACAGCAGCTTTTAGCATTATCGTCTTTGGCATATACAGTGGTCTCGAGAGGCTGCCGATGCCGGATGCTGAACGACGGTCACCTACGGTGGTCTTTTCGTTGACTGTCGTCGTTTTTGTGACGTGGTATCTGACGTCAGTCGGCGTGGTTCGACGCTTCGAGTTCGCCATCCAGTCGGTGCTCGGACAGGGTACGGAAGATACCCAAATCGATACGTATTCCGAGACACTCAGCGCCTATTCGCCGTCGATACTGGATCTGTTAACAATCGGGTTCTACCAGTACGGGATCGAAGCGTTTCTGTTCCCGCTCGCAGGCGGATATCTTATTTTCAGAGTTATATCGTGGGTTCGGCAGGGAGACCAGCCATCAACGACCGAACTCTGGTTTGGCGGTGTATTCATGTGTTTTGCAATTATCAGTGGTGTGTTTTTCATCACAGACCTTATTGCGAGTGCCCAACGGCCGTTGCTGTTCGCAAAGATTTTCGCTGCGTTCCTCGGGGCGTCGCTTTTTTATCAGCTCTGGCAGCGGGTTGACGACTCCAGACGTCGCACAGTCGTCTCGGTATCTCTCGGCCTCGTGCTCATCGCGCTGGCTACGCTCACCGTACTCACAATCTATCCTTCTACACAGGCGACAGACACGAACCACCAGGTGACCGAAGCTGAAATCGAAGGGACTGCATGGTTGTTCGACAACCGTGACGAGGAACTACGCATCGATGAGATCGGTATGAGACAGTATCGGTTTCATCACCTCCATTACGGTACCATAGACACCTCGGAAACAATTCGACAAGAAGGGACATCTCCCCCCTTCCGCTTCGGCTACGAGGAAAACGACACGGTTGGAGAAAGCTATGCCGAGGATAGATATCTCATACTCACTGAGTTGGGAAAACGCTCGTATCCCGAACAGTTTCCTTCCTACCGTGAGTTCTGGCGGTACACACCGGAAAACTTCGATCAGCTTGAATCCGATCGGTCGGTCTCACGCGTTTATGCCAACGGTGATTTCGAACTGTATCGTCTGACAGGAACCCAAAGCGAACTATAACGGAAGGCCATCCGGCTCGAGTTCGGTCTCGGTCTGCTCGAGATGGTTCGAGCGCGACATACTCACGCGATTTATGTAAGCTTTCGTTATATAAATAATACAGATTGCATACCGTTAGTTACCAGTTACTGTGAAATTTATAATATCATATATGCAATTACCACAAATTATATATTTAGTTGGTAGTTCAGCCCGAACGCATGGGATTCGATACTCCTCGGGATCCACAACAGGATTCCCGAAATAGACCGGGCACAGCAAGCAGGCAGTATCTTCTCGATCGGCGAACCTATCTCTCTGTTGGGGCGATCGCTATGGGCACCGCTCTAACGAGCGGTGTGCGTGCAGAAGACACCGAAAACGATGCGGTCGAGACATACTGGACGGATTTCAGTGAGGGCGAACTATGACCGTACTGAACGTTCTGGATTACGGGGCAACCGGAGATGGACAGACGGACGACTCGAGAGCGATTCAGCAAGCAATCGACGATGCGTCCGCGGGCGATTCAGTGTACCTTCCGGAACCAGACGACAGTTACTGTATTGCTCACCAAGACAAGAGGAATGACAACGGTCCGATTATTACGATAGATGGAGATCGCCATCCAGATGACTTGACGATATACGGTGATGGAGCAAAATCTGTCATAAAATTGGCTGATGGCCACGACAGCAATTTCCAGATGATTCGGGTGCGAGTTGGTGATGGGATCTCTGGACTGCGGTTCCACGATCTGTTGTTGGACGGCAACAAACAGAATCAACTCGTTGATGATGGTGTCGGACATGGGATTTTGATTCGCGATGCAACAGCTGCAGCGCGTGAAAACATCGATATTCGCCACGAGAATATCGAAGTAATCGAGACCGTCGGCTCGGCACTGAGTACGAACAACGGTGGTGTCGTCTACGAACGGTGTACCACTCGAGACGCCGAACGCCACGGCTTTTCACCCGACAACGACAACTCAGGTGTCGAAGACCCTCCAACTGAAATTCGACACTGTCTCGCAGAGCGCTGTGGACTGAGCGGTGGATACTACGGCTTTGATTTGTCGGGAGGAAAAGCCATTTTAGAAGATTCTGTCGCCGTTGGCTGCAGCAACGGGACGAAAGTCACCCCACAGACGAACGAGGCGACCTACCGTCGTGTTCGAATCGAAGACACTCGTTCGTCGGGTTTTATGCGACCCGATACTGGTGGCAACTGTCAGATAACGTGGGAGGATGTCGTTATCACCGGAAGTGGGAATCACTCGATGCGCGCAAAGGCATCGGACACACACCGGATCGTCGATGGCTCCGAGATCGTCTGCAGTGATAACGGTGAGAACGTCAATGTAGATCTGTGGTTCGACAACGAACCGTCCCTCGATGCAGAAAATGCGGATATCTATGTGGCGAACTCGAATTCACGCACTGCGTTCGTCTGGAGTAGCGATGAGACTGGTATCCTCAACAACTATTATTATTCCAATAACGGCGGTAGAGATATAAACAACAACGGTAACCTACGTATTCAGCATGATTCTGACTCCGAGAAGACGGATATCGACATCGTACCGACTAAAGACGAGGTCGGTGCATGGACCGAGACCGATCAAACAGACGACGAAGACGACGAGTCCAATGGCTCCGACGAGGAGTTCGACAACTGGACACCGCGGTGGGAATCCGACCCAGCCGATTGGAGTGTCGTCACTGGCTCTGAGTTCGACGGCGGACACGCACTGAAGTTCGAACACGACGGTTCCGACCGGAGCCGGTATGCAATCTCCTGTGACGTCGTAGGCAACCCAGTAGACGTCGAGGTTCTCGACAAGTTCCGTGTCCCGCAGTTTACCGAAGATGAGAATCTCGGATTCCACGCTCGAGTCCACCTTCGGTCATCAACGGACGCGGGCAGAGAAAACGGATACTGGATCGAACTCGAAGCTCGAGAAAATGCATTCCGGCTAGCAAAGTATACTGACGGTGAACTAACGAATCTCGGGCGGTTCGGGACTCCCGCCGAAGATACGTTCTTCTATCGCCGGTTCAGAGCAGAGGGCGACGAGCTCAAGGCGAAAGTATGGCCAGCCGACGAACGTGAGCCAACTGACTGGTCTATTGAGGTGACCGATTCGGATCACACCTCTGGGTGGGTTGGTCTCGGAGCCTTCGACACAAAAGCAGTCGAGACCGATGTTTTCAGCGTCGGAACCGGCGGTGAGTCCGCCAGTCGCACTGATTCGGATCGCTCGCCAACACTCTCGTGGGTGGAGCCGAGCGAGAATGAAACGCTGAGTGGAACCGTCCCGCTCAAGATCGACTACAGTGGGCCTACACTGGAAGCTGATTCAGTAGCCGTTAGCTACCGAGTCGACGACAACTCGTGGGTAGAGACGACCTACGATGCTGACACAGCGTTGTATGAAGCTCAATGGGATACACAATCCCTCGAGAACGGCGACTATACGCTAGAAGCACGCCTCACCGACTCGACAGACACCGTCTCTACGACGACAGTGACCGTTGAAAACGATGAGGATGTCGAAACCGAAGACGGCCCGATGATCAATCAGTTTGATGTAGAGGATCGAAGCAACAGCCGCTGGAGTAGATTCAAAATCAACTGGTTGGTCACAGACGACGACGGAACTCTTGACACTGTCGTCACCGAACTACGGTACGAGGGCAACACGGTTGCCGCAAAGAGCACGCCAGTTACAGGTACTGAAGCCGAACACACGCATGTAGTACGTGTACAAGGCGACGTTGATGAAGTTCGGTTGTCTGTGAATGACACCGAAAACGTAACTCACAGCGAACGTACGGCGCTCTAACAGCCATCTATCGCTGTGTGTAACGTAGTCCGACCGCCTCGGCTGTGTTCGGTAGACTGGCGGTCAGATACCAACTACTTGTGTTATCCTAACACATACCAGTAGAGAGCATCTATTCTTAGTCGGCTGCTCATAACAATATTCATCCTCAGAAACGAAGACGTATGATCTCACGACGAACGCTGCTTGGATCTCTTTCTGCTGCAGCCGTTGTTGGTGCTGGGTGTACCGGACGGATAATCGGCGAATCCGTGCAGGATATTCGGGATTTCGGTGCTGCAGTAGATGGAACGACCGACGACACCCAAGCAGTTCGTGAGGCCATCGACGCTGCAGCATCCGGCGAAACAGTGTTTTTCCCAGAAGGGACGACACTCGTTTCAGTTGGTGAGAACGAAAACAACGCAGCCATCCAGTTAGACGGCGATGACGTTCCGGGAGATCTCACTCTTCGAGGAGCAGGCAGTGACTCAGTTGTTAAAATGGATGGCGGCCACGAAGGCCAACACCGAGTGTTTTGGTTTGAGGTTAATAGCGGCTATGACAATCTCGTAGTACGTGATCTCGCCGTCGATGGAAACAAAGACGAACAGCACAGCCAACCTGGCAACGGTGGGCATGCATTTCACTCGTATAATGCAGACAGCGAGGAGGTACCCGTCGACGTACTGATCGAGAACGTTTGGGTCGAAAACTGTAATCAGTCGGGCATAACGCCGAGACACGGCGGCTTCGTTGTAAACCGATGTACCGTTCGGAACTGCACGAAACATGGCATCTCACCCGATTCGTGGACGGACGTCTACGGACACGACCCGCCAATTGAGGTCACAAACTGCTATTTGACCGAAAACGGCCAAGACGGAGAGACCTCAGCCTACGGCGTCAATGTCTCTGGCGGAAAGGTCATCGTCGAAGACTGTGTCTGTGAAAACAACGCACAAGGAACCAAAACCACCCCGCAAGTTATCGAGGCGACATACCGGCGTGTTCGGTTCAAAGACAACGACTACAACGGGTATCTACGACCCAGCACAGAAGCTGTAACCGACGACCGTGCACAGGTGGTGTTCGAGGATGTCATCTCCGAGGGAAACCAATCGTTTGGCTTCCGACTCGGCAGAGATACTGATTACACCGTCCCCGAGGACGCAGAGATCGTCGCCTACGGCAATGCAAGAACGGGCGGCAGCAATATTTATCTCACACAGAACGCACGCCTCGATGCAAAACGGATCTGGTCTATCTCTGCCGTAGAGGGATACGGATTCGACTCCAATACGTCGGCCACCTCGAGTATTGAGGAATACTACTATTTCAACAACGAAATGGGCTCGACGAATAACATGGTAGAGACAACGATTGGATCCAACCGGAATCTCGAAGACCAGACCGATCTGGCGCTTTCGGAAGACGACTCCACAGAAGACTCCGTGATCGAATACATCACAGAAACTACCACGATCGGAGCCGTTCCGACCGCCTCAGAGGTTGGTGCCGACGACAGTTACACTATCAGCTAGGCGTCTCTGAGACGTTCGCTCAACTTCGATTCTGAGACGGTTACAGCTATGGCTGAGTTCTCCACGCTTGTGTGGGTACACGGATGGGGTTCTCGGAAGTCTCGAGGAGGTAGAATGCCCAGAGTCACTGGCTTGAGCGTACACAAACAGTTGCGAGACGACCTCGTTGCAGTCTGTTGGTTTCGATACCTCAAAAGATGCAGTGTTTCAATCGAGATACTGCTCGTGAACGGCAAGAATTCGAACCGGTATCTCGTCTATGTTCAGTAGTTTTGCGATCGAAAGGCGATGCCGACCATCATTAAACAGCAGATCGCCGTATCGACCGATGTTGACATTTACTTCATCGACTGGATGTTTCCCGAGGTCACGCTGTGATTTGTACCCGGTACGTTCGATGCGTTCGTACAGGCGACTGATGTCTTTGCACCGCTGTTCGAGGTCGTCTCGAGAACGACATCCCCACGGACGAGTACCACTTTCGATCGCCTCGAGCGTCTCGTTGAAAAACGTCGTCTCCGTCCACGGCACTCCGCGATTGAAGTGGTTGTCGAGTGCCTGATAAATGTATAGCTCGGAAAACTCGACGGTGAGCCGATCCCATGTGCCTCCAACAACAGCTCCTGTTCGTTCGAATTTGTCGAACGCACCGGCATCGAGATACGGATGGCCGTACTCCAGTTGTCCAGCGTACCGTGTAATATAGGTGATATCGTCTGGATCGACCCAGTGGATGTCACTGGTGTGAGTCTGCTGGTCGAAAAGCCGGCTTCGTAGGTGGTAGTAGGTGCATTTTGATTTGAACAGACTGTTTCGAAGCGACAACAGCACCGCTTGCTGGAAAGACCGTTGACACTCGAGAGCCGCCTGATCGGAATCGGCTGCGGCATCTACTGAGTGATGCGAAATCGGTACGCTGCTATTCGTCATATCCTAACATTCGAAGTCGTGTTTTCACCTCGTCGCCGACCTCGAGACTGGCCGATTCCGTCTTTTGGTTCGGAGCACGCACCTGTGTGAGATGCTCGTCGATTGCAGAGGCAAGCTCCGCTCGAACCGCCGGGAAATCAGCGACTCTGTTGTATGTTTCTGCCGGATTCTGGTACCGATCATAGAGATACTCGTTCCCATCAGCGAGGTGACGAATCAGCTTGTATCTCCCGTTTGTCGCCATAACTTTGTCCGTCTCGCTTGTATGGGCCTCCGCGAATACGGTTCGCTTCGCCGAGGGATCTGCGAGGAACTGCGAGAGATCCGTCCCAACGCAGTCATCCGGAACAGACACATTCGCTGCCGACAGCAGCGTCGGGGCGATGTCGGCGTTCGAAACGGGTGTCTCTACGACATCCGTCTCGAAACCAGGCCCACGGATAATCAAGGGAACCTGAACAAACGGATCGTACAACACTCCGTCGGGATGGAATACCTCGCCGTGCTCGCCGAACACCTCGCCGTGATCGGATCCAAAGGCGACAACGGTGTTGTCGACATCTATGTGCTGATCCAACTCTTCGAACAGTTCGCCAAGACACTGGTCGAGATACTCGATCTCACCGCGATACAGTCTCTCGAGTACCTCGAGGTCTTCTGGTGGCGTTTCGTCCCGGAGCTCGTTGGCCTTGTGGAACAGTTTAACTGCTCGTCGTCGGCCGATACCCTCACTAACTGTTCGCTCGCGCGGATAGTAGGGCGTATGAACGTCCATATAATGAATCCAGATGAATCGGGGCGATGACGTTCGACTCACCCATTTGATCACCGACTCATTGACCGCCTCTGCAGAGACGTACGGATCACCGCCGAGTTGGATGCCGAATTTCTTTCCAACAGTACCGTACGTAGACCGGATTGACCGTGCGAGGCTATCCGGGAGTGCTTCTTTGAGAATCGGCCAGAACTTTGCCGAAATCGTCGTCTCGTCGATCTCGTCGCCTGAATCGCGGCCCATATAATACTCAAACCCACGGTCGTATCCGTACGTTGGACTTAGATACGGATTCGTGTTGAATCCGGCCGTCGAAATCCCTGCATCACTACATTGGTCTGCGAGGTGTGGACGCTCCGAGTCGAATCCGGCAGGAATGGGACCGAACATCCAGGGATACGTCCCACTGAGAATCGAGAGGAAAGAGGCTTTTGTTATCCCTGCGTTGGAAAATGCGTTCGTAAACACCGTCCCGTCGTCCGCCAGATTCCCGATGTGTTGTAGATGGTCGGCGACACCTGAGTCGGTATACACATAACTAGCACGTAATGAATCGACAGTTATCAGTACGATGTCTCGCTGCGTGGGACTCTCCATACATCCTGTCTGGTGATTTTTTCTATAGTTATGCGGAAACTACTGTTGGCCTAGATAGTAGCTATCGGTGACATGGTATGTGATCCGGTCACTAAGATGTCGGCTGTGGGTTGCCAGCAACCGTGTTGTTGTCCTCGAGAGCAGCCATATGCAACTCTTTGATACGCTTTGCATGGTCGGCCCACGTCCACCGTTTCCGACGAAGCCGTCGAAGGCCGGCTTTGCCCATCTGCTGTAGTCGATCGCGGTTCTCAGTAAGCGACACTAACGCGGATTCGAGTGTTTCGATGTCTCCTGGCGGCACCAGAACGCCGGTTTTACCGTCGGCGACCTGTTCGGGGATTCCCCCCACTGTCGAAGCGAGTACAGCTGTTTGGCTTGCCATTGCCTCATAGATAACTGTCGGCCGGCCTTCTGCATGGCTCGGTAGCAAAAAGAGATCTGCGACAGCAAACCACTCGTGGAGCGCATTCGTGGAGACACCTGTATACAGATGAGTCGAAACGTCACTGTTGTCAATCGCCTGTTTCAGCTCACTTTCTTTATCTCCGCCGTGGCCAACAAACACGAACTCGGTGTCCTCGAGATCAAGTTCTGGCATGAGTGTTTGGAGCTCTGAGATTCCTTTTCGTTCGGTAAACTCACCTACAAAAAGCACGACCGTAGCATCAGGTGCAATCTCGAGGTCGCGACGCAGGCGGGCTTGTTGATCGACAGGGAACTCATCGGGATCTGCACCGATTGGAACTGTCGAAACCTTCGAGCGGGCAGTACGGCTGCGTGCTTTGGTTGCAAGCGCGTCGCTGACACAGAGGACACCTGTCGCTGCATCAAGTGTCTCTTGGACTTTGGCCCCAACAGTCGGTGGGAGCTCCTCGAAGTCGTTTAAGAACTTGCCATGAGAGATGACAAACAGAGGAACATCATGTTTTCGAACGTATGGAAGCATCCCGTATCCGTCGGGATAAATATGACACGCATGGACAACATCGGGCTTTCCAAATGTATGTTCGACATACTGTGGAATGCGCTTTGCGTAGGACTCCCCAGAGATTCCATACAAAAGCCGCTTTGGTAGTAGATACCAAAACCGTGGGTGATGGACAGTATACGAACCGAAGTCTTCGATTGTCGGAAGTGATGAATATGCAGAATACGGCCCTACAGGAGGGGCGTAGGGTCGCGGAGAGACAGCATCGACTGTGATGTCTTCATCAGCAAGCGATTTCAGTATTCGATGATTAAATAACCCCCAGTACGGATTGACCGCGTCTGGGTGATTAGTTGCGGTGGCGACGATGGAATACATCTTAGGCCACGTAGCGTAACCGTAGATAAAATTATAAACTCACTATAATATCATACGTGCGTTTGCTGAGTCGTATATTGCAGAAACAGTACCATCACACTAACCAGTGTCAAAATATCGGTTGAGTAACTATTGTGCTGCTATGTTATTGGGTGTCTCGGTTGTAAGTTCTCTGAGAGCTTCACTGAATGACTGAACGATTGGTTCCGGTTCGTGGTCGCGGACGATCTGTTCGCACCCGCTCCGGTACTGATTCCACATTGAGTCATCGAACATTGTTTCGACTGCAGTCGGTAGGTTCGCGGGTGATTTGTCGACGACGATTCCTGCATGCTGTTGTTCGAGCATATTGTTCGGGTCGTGGAACAACGAAACGACTGGTAGCTTCGAGCAGGCAGCCTCCAGGTAGGTATTAGAAAACCCTTCGTAATCGCTTGTATTCACCAGACAACGGCCCTCAG
>LKML01000133.1 GCA_001563795.1 Haloferacaceae archaeon B1-Br10_E2g22
GTTTGGGGCGCAACTGGCGAAATGCTGGCGCAGTTGCTTGAACTTACAACTGACTGGGAGATTCCATTGGAGGTCGACCGGGTTGCCGATCCTGATGCCGAGTTACCGATCTAAGATTCTGATTTTTTGGCGTCGTCTTCGGCACCGTCTTCGATATCGATCTGGGTTGTATCATCATCTCCGGCGTCCGTCTCGGGGCGTTCCGGCTCGTCGGTCTCGACCGATTCGTCGGTGACGGCGACCGTTTTCGCACTTTCGGCTTTCGGCACTCTGACCTGCAGCGTTCCCGAGCGGGTGAGTGTGGCCGCTGGCTCGACGGTCGAGGCGGAGATGCTGGCGTCGTCAGGGAACCGCGCGGTTCCCGAAAGCGTCAGCCCGCGACCGGGGAAGCGCATCTCAAAGCCCTCGTAGAACTCCCGAAAGCGGTCGATTCGGACTTCGAGTTCGTTGTCCATGAACTTGACCTGAATGTCGTCTTTCGTCGCCCCCGGCGCGTCGAAAACGACAAGATACGCCTCGTCGGTCTCCAGTAGATCGTAGGCCAGTGGCTTGCGCTCTTGGACCTGTCCGATTCCCCGCCCGACCCGTTCGAGCACCGTGTTGACCGCTTGGCGGCCGTATGCTTTGAGCTTCGTCATAGTTCGATCTCCGAAAGCTGCGAGCTGTCCGTACAGTAGGGACAGACTAACTCCGAAACCTCGTGGTCATCCGGCACGTCGTACGTGTAGTGAACCTCGAACATATCGAGTTCGCAGTCCTGACTTTCGCAGATGACCTCAACGGTTTCCGGCATAAATCGGTGTAGGGTCGCCATCGGCTTAAATGACGTGGGGTCATAACTCAGACCGTCTGTCGACGCTCTCGGCACGGTCGACACGCCCGGCGAGTACGTCGAATATATAAACCGTAGTTTACGCTTCTTGACAATGGCTTGTTTCTAAGGCAGATATGGTGTAACAATAAAACGAATGAACACCTGTATTCGGTACGTCAGTGTTCGAGAACCTATTTGTGGGGTACTGTCACGAATTGCGCCATCAAATAAGAAAATCAAAACCCTATTGCGATTTAGCCTAATATTCAATGTCTTATTTAATCTATACCTTGGTAAACGTTATATGTTGGGCGTAGTTCGGCAGTGGTATGGCAACCGGCCAACCTGATGAAGAACGCAGTCGTATCGTCTACGGTCTCGACGACCGGCCACCACTGAGCGAAGCCATCCCAATGGGCGTTCAGCACGTCATGTTCATGATCGTAATCAATCTCTCGCTGGCAATCGTCATCGCCGGCGGTGTCGGACTCACTGTCGGTGCTGGACAGGAGTACATTATCCAGATGGCACTGCTGGTTGCTGGTATCGGGACCATCGTTCAGTGTTACCCGTTCGGCGGTCGGTTCGGTTTTCCCGTTGGTGCGAAGCTACCGATTGTGATGGGTACAAGCGCGTCGTTTATTGCGCCACTCATAATCATCGCTGAGTCGTTCGGGCTGGCAGCGATGTTTACCGCGATTATTGTCGCCGCACCGATTGAGATCCTCGTCGGCTACCACTTCGAGAAGTTCAGAAAGGTCTTTCCGCCACTGCTCGGTGGCATTGTCGTCACCCTCATTGGCCTGTCGCTGGCTCCGGTCGCCATCGACTACTTCGCCGGGGCTGCCGGCGGTCCCGGCGAGCCGGGATACGGTAGTCTCACAAATCTTGGACTCGGGACGCTGGTGTTGGTCGTCGCACTGTTTTTCAACCAGTTTTTCGATGGTGTAATGCGTGCAGCGAGCATTCTTCTCGGATTAGCGGTTGGCTATGTCGTTGCCATTCCGCTCGGTATGGTTGATTTCACGCCCGTGTACGAAGCCGGTTGGATCGCCCTACCATCGCTGATGCCACACGGGTTTGAGCTCAACATCACTGCAGTGTTGACACTGCTATTTATATACATTATCGTCGCTGTCGAGACAATAGGTGATATCAACGGAATCACACAGGCTGCCGACCGGAACCCCGAAGACGAAGAGATCAAGGGTGGACTGATCGCCGACGGTGTTCTCAGTGCGTTTGCAGGGTTCGTTGGCATGTTCCCGAACACCTCGTTTTCGGGCAATGTGGGCATGGTCAGCTACACGGGCGTGCTGAGCCGATTCGTCGTCGGTCTCGGTGGCATGATACTTATTCTCATGGGGCTGAGCCCGAAAATCGGTGCCATCTTCAGTATCACGCCAACGGCTGTTCTCGGCGGCGCGACCATTGTGCTGTTCGGGATGATTCTCGCCCTTGGCATCCGAATTATTGTGAAAAACGTTGATCTCAATCTCCGAAATATGATCGTCGTCGGTACGTCTCTGCTTGTCGGCCTCGGCGTCGAAATCCGTCCTGAAGCCATCGAACAACTTCCTGAGGATGTTCAGGTCATTTTCGGCTCGGCACTCGCCGCCGGAACGGCAACCGCACTCATCCTGAATCTTACCCTCCCCGAAGAACCACCGTTCAGTATCGACTCAATGCTTCCAGGCCCCGAGACACCAACAGAGACAGTCGAAGCCGATGATTGAGGCCACGCTGGTCTCGACAGCCGCATCACTGCGTGTTGAATACTGAGGACACCATACAACCTCTAATGAACGACCTGCGAATACCGGGCGTACACGACCTTCGTGAGCAGTATCTCGCTGGCGAGACAACGCCGGAAGACATCGTTCAGCGAGTCTACTACCACGTCACGACTGATGACAGCAACGCTTGGATTGCGACTCGGGACAAAACCGATGTGCTTGCCGACGTCGGCGAGTTGTCAAAGCGCTCGATTGAGCAGATGCCACTGTATGGCATTCCGTTCGCCATCAAAGACAATATCGACGATGCTGAGCTCCCGACGAGTGCCGGCTGTCCAGCCTACACCTACAACCCCGAGACGAGCGCGCCGGTCGTCGAGACGCTCCGGGCGGCTGGAGGGCTGTTGATCGGCAAAACGAACATGGACCAGTTCGCCACTGGGCTCGTCGGGACACGAAGCCCCTACGGCGTCTGTCGAAACGTGTTCAACTCGGATTTTATTTCTGGTGGCTCCTCAAGCGGCTCCGCGCTGGCTGTCGCCAACCGCCAGGTGTCGTTTGCGCTCGGTACCGACACTGCCGGATCAGGTCGCGTTCCGGCTGCACTCAATGGGCTGGTTGGTCTCAAGCCGACCCGTGGTGTACTCAGCAACGCCGGGGTCGTTCCGGGCTGTGAAAGCCTCTCGTGTGTGTCGGTGCTCGCCCACACAGTCGGCGACGCGCGGCTGATCGAACGGCTCGCCGCCGGCTACGATGCTACTGACCCGTACTCTCGGCACACGGAAGGACTGTTCGACGGCCCGCTCGACACGCCGGACTCGCTGACAGTCGCCGTGCCGACCGTCGAGGCCCGACAGTTCTTCGGGAACCAAGAGGCCGAACGGCTGTTCGAGTCGGTCGTCGAAGACTGTGAGTCACTGTTCGGTGCGGTCGAACGGATCGATTTTTCCATTTTCGAGGAGGCCTCCGACCTGCTGTACAACGGCCCTTGGGTGGCCGAGCGTCTGACGACCGTCGGCGAGTTCATTAAAAAACATCCCGACGATATCGATCTCACTGTCCGCGGGATTATTCGTGACGGCGAGATGTACTCCGCGTCGGACGCCTTCGAGGCGTTCCACCGTCTCGAAGAGCTCCGAACGAAAGCCGGCGAAGTATTCGAGGAAATCGACGCGCTCGTCGTGCCGACAATCGGGACAATCTACACCGTTGAAGGAGAACAGCTCCATCCGCTTGAAATCAACAGCGAACTCGGTTACTACACTAACTTTGTCAACTTGCTCGATCTTTGTGCGGTTTCGGTACCGACCGGTCGCTACAACGCTGGCCCGACGTTCAGCGTGAGCGTGGTCGGTCCCGCCTTCGAGGACTATCTGCTTACACACGTTGCCGAACAGCTCCACACCACGGAGTTTCACTGATGATCCGTCGTGTGCGAATCGACCTGACGCTCACTAACCAATGGATATCAACACCTTACACACCAAGTACCAAACAACTAGCCACACACCTGTAGACACCGTCGACGCGGTTTACGACCGCATTCGAAGCGACGAGACGAACGCGTGGATTTCGGTTCGCGAAAAGGACGCCGTGCGCGAAGCGTGCGCGCGATTGCAGTCGCCGACCGAACAACCACTGTACGGTGTTCCGTTCGCCATCAAGGACAACATTGACTCCTCGGTGCTCCCGACAACTGCTGGCTGTCCTGAATACGCATACCAACCCGATGACGATGCGACTGTCGTCGAGATGCTCCGGGCGGCTGGAGGGCTGTTGATCGGCAAAACGAACATGGACCAGTTCGCTACCGGGCTCGTCGGTACCCGGAGCCCCTACGGCGCATGCCGGAACGTCTACAATGACGACTATATTAGCGGTGGTTCAAGTTCGGGGTCGGCTGTCGCGGTCGCCCGCAACCACGTCGCGTTCGCGCTTGGGACTGATACGGCTGGCTCAGGCCGGGTTCCGGCGGCGTTCAACGGACTTGTCGGCCTCAAGCCGACTCGTGGCCGACTGAGCACCGCTGGTGTTGTTCCAGCCTGCAAAACCCTCGACTGTGTCTCGATATTTACCCACACCTGCCAAGACGCACTGCTTGTTGCGTCGGTTGCAGCGGGCGACGATCCAGCAGATCCGTACAGCCGTCCGTTCTCCGAACTCGACGCCGAGCTTGGAACAACCGATCTCTCGTCGTTGACAGTCGGGATTCCCGACGCTGTTGGGCTCGAATTCTTCGGCGACGAGGCAGCGAACGCACTCTTTTCATCAGCTATTGAACTGATCGAATCACGCGCTGACGCCGTCGAGCGCGTCGACTTTTCGGTGTTCGAAGAGACCGCAGAGCTCCTCTACGGCGGACCGTGGGTCGCCGAACGGTTGGCAGCTATCGAGTCGTTTTTCGAAACGAACCCAAAAGCGTGCCATCCGGTCGTCAGAGAGATCATCGCCCGCGGCGAGACGTACTCCGCTGTCGAGACGTTCAACGCGTTCTACCAGCTCGAATCGCTCAAAGCTGGCTGTGAGACACTTTTTGGGGAGCAAGATCTTGATCTACTCGTCACACCGACGACCGGCACCGTATACACTGTCGATGAGATCCGCGAGCAACCGATTGAACGCAACTCGACGCTGGGCTACTACACCGATTACGTCAACTTGCTTGATCTCGCCGCGATCTCGGTTCCAGCCGGACAGTTCCCCGAGGGCCCCGGTTTCGGGCTGACGCTGTTAGGGCCGGCGGGCACGGATCGACTGTTGGCGACGGTCGGCGATGAGCTACAGGCTGCAATGACGGTGGCCGACCCCGCTGCCGCAGACTAATGGAGGCACCTCGAGGGACTGCTGTCGGTCATCTCGTCGGCTTCGCATGCAGCCTCACCGCGATTGTCATCAACGGTCCAGTAAGCCACGATACGGGGGTTGGTATAGCGATTGCCATCGTCACGTTGCTCGGCATGCGACGACTGCCAACACCCGAGGATGCTGGCTCACTCGACGCCGTCGTTGGCAGTGTTCTCGACGGCGGCATGCGGCAGGGACAGTTCATCAAGAGCTGTTTTGCGGTCGCGCTTCTGGGTTCCGGTGGGATCCAGTATATCACCACTGCGACGGGGGTGTCGACTGCATTGCTGGGCGCGGCACTCGGGGTGTCGGCGGTTGCCAACGAGTTCGAGATCCGAACGCTGCAACACCGACTGCAGACGGATCGCGCTCACATGGATAGTTCGCCGACTGCACAGACGGACTGACGACAACTCGGTGCGTTCGTTTCTCAACTGGCCAGACCGCACGGTTTTAGCGCGTCGAGGCCAAACCACCTGCCATGACCAATCCGTCGGATCTCGCGGTGACGATCGTCGACGGCTACGTCGACGAGCCGGCGCATTTCGGCGTTCCACCCTACATCTCGACGTATCCACGCTTTACGGCGGGCGCGCTGGTCGATGCCGGCGTTCCCCAATCGCAGATCACCTACCACACAATCGA
>LKML01000134.1 GCA_001563795.1 Haloferacaceae archaeon B1-Br10_E2g22
GACGAAGAAGACGAAGAACTCCCCGAAGACGACGAACCAGAAGAAGACCAAGAAGAACCGGAACCGGACGAGCCGGTGTTCAGCTTCAGCGCATCGACCGAAGAGAACTCGGTTTCGACAGCGTTTGCGGTCGGCTATCTCGATGCCGAGGCCGCCGACTCCGAAGCGGAGTTCGATGTGATTCTCACCGAGGACGTAGTCGACGGTGAGCCGGTCGAAACGGAAGAAGACGACGACTAACACCTCGAGTCGCTCGCAGTACAGTCACAGCAGTATCATACTGTTTTTCGGCAGTGGATTGATAGGCAGTACCCACGTTATAGAGACAATGAGCGCGAATCGGAGTCTGTTGAGACCGATGGGTCACAGACAGACGCGACCACACCAAGACTCGAGAGGGACGAGTAATGACTGAGCAACCGCTGATTGCGGAAGTAAGCCAGAAGGCAATCGTGCTGTCGCCGGACGACCAGTTGCTTGTCATGCGGATGGACGCCACAACATGGGAGTTGCCCGGCGGACGCATGGGTGCCTACGAGGAGCCACTGGTCGGGCTCAAACGCGAGGTGCGCGAAGAAACAGGACTCTCAGTCGACGTGCACGAACCGGTTCATACCGCCGCATGGCGAAACGATGTCGGCCGGGGTCGGTTCAGCGTCGTCTACTGGTGTGAGGCCGACTCGAAAGACGTCGAGTTGAGTCACGAACACACGGATTATGAGTGGGTCAGCCCCCAAACTGCCAGAGACGAGTTTCTGACTGTCAGCATCCACCAGCAGGCGATCAACGAACTGCTGGCTACCAGACCAACGCTCGTCGGTCACGCGGACGATGACTGATCACGACGACCGCCGGATTCAGCCACTTGATTCCGAGACGATACAGCAAATTGCCGCCGGCGAAGTGGTCGAACGCCCTGCTTCGGTGGTCAAAGAACTGCTCGAAAACAGCCTTGATGCTGGAGCAAGTCGTATCGAAATCGCTGTCGAAAACGGTGGAAAAGACGCGATCCGCGTCAGCGACAACGGACAAGGCATTCGGCGCTCGGAGTTGCCCCGTGCACTCGAGGAACACGCAACCAGCAAGATCCAGACGATTGAGGATCTCGACGGCGGACTCGCCAGTCTCGGCTTTCGCGGTGAGGCGCTCTCGACGATCGGTGCGGTCTCACAGTTGACAATTCGGTCTCGACCACAGGGGACAGCCACTGGTGCGGAACTCACTATCGAAGGCGGCGACCTCGGTGAGATCACGCCGGCGGGATGTCCCGAAGGGACGACCGTCGAGATCGAACGGTTGTTTTTCAACACACCGGCCCGAAAGAAGTTCCTCAAACGCGACAGCACCGAGTTCGACCATATCAACACGGTCGTCAGCCAGTACGCACTGGCGAATCCCGATGTGGCACTGTCGCTTTCACACAACGGTCGAATGCTGTTTCGCACTGAGGGGGGTGGCTCGCTGCGCGCTGCAGTGTTGGCGATCTATGGCCGCGATGTGGCCGAATCGATGATCGAACTCGGCGAGACCGTCCCGAACGATGCAGCACTCAAAGAGATCTATGGGCTGATAAGCCACCCCGAAACGACACGCAGTACTCGAGAGTATCTGGCAACGTTTGTCAACGGCAGATACGTGACCGACAGCACACTCCGCCGTGCAGTACTCGATGGCTACGGCGGGCAACTCGCGGCTGATCGCTATCCGTTTGCGGTGGTCTTTCTCGAGGTGCCGCCGGCGTCGGTTGATGTCAACGTCCATCCCCGAAAAACGGAGGTTCGGTTCGACAACGACGAGGCGGTGATGACAGCACTCAGCGAGACAGTCGAACGGACGCTTCTCGAGGACGGATTAATTCGGTCGGGCGCACCACGTGGGCGGTCGGCACCAGCCGAAACGCCGGTCGAACCCGACAGATCGGCCGGCCTCACAGACGACACCCAGTCTAACAGGTCGACAGAGACGCGAGTGTCGGATGACACAGCCATACAGCAGGAAGGTAGCCCAGCGTCAGCCGGCGACACATTCGGAGACGACCAGACGAAAACGGCTGCCGACCAGACGAAAACAGCTCATCAACAAACAGACCAGACCGTTGCCAAACCGCTTGATCCGAACGACGAAGCCAGCTGGACGGTCGAGGGCCTCGGCGGCAACACAACAGACACCGCAAGGAAAAACGCCACCGACAAATCCGGTGGCAACTCAGCCGAAACCAGCGAACCAACTGGCCCAGCGGAGACGGAACAAACCGCACCGTCAGAAGCCGAATCGGCCGATATGAATCCGACAAACGAAGCCACACTACCGACAGCAGAAAGCCACTCGAGGAGCGAACAAGACGAACCAACACGAATACAGATGGGCGATGCAAAACCAATCGAGTCGGTGCTCACCGAAGACGGCCAGTTCCGAACGGCTTCGACCCAACAGACACTGTCGGGCGAAAGAACGACCGACCAGCGAACCTACGACCGGCTGCCGGCTCTGCGGGTGTTGGGCCAGCTCCACGAGACGTATCTGCTTGCAGCAACTGATGACGGCCTGGTGTTGATAGACCAACATGCAGCCGACGAGCGAGTCAATTACGAGCGACTTCAAAAGGCAATCAGGGAGAATCCGACCAGCCAGCGACTTGCCGATCCGGTCGTCGTTGAGCTCACCGCACGTGAGACCGCACTGTTTGCCGACCACAGCGACGAGTTGGCAGCAATCGGCTTCGAGGCCGAACGACAGGATGATCGAACGATTACAGTGACTGCGGTGCCGGCGGTGTTCAGTACAAGCCTCGACCCCGAGTTGCTACGGGAGGCCCTGGTTCGGTTCGTCGAATCGACCGACGGCGCAAGCCACACAATCGAGGCGGCAATCGACAAGTTACTGGCAGATTTGGCCTGTTATCCCTCGGTTACGGGCAACACCTCACTGACCGAGGGCTCTGTTGTTGAGCTACTTGCTGCACTGGATAGCTGTGGGAATCCATATGCCTGTCCTCACGGTCGGCCGGTGATTATCGAGATCAGCCGCCAAGAGATCGAAGACCGCTTCGAGCGGGATTATCCTGGCCACAGTGGACGGCGTGCGGAGTAACGCCTGCAAAGAGATACCAGACCCGTTGAGTTGAAAGTTGTGACCGCAGATACCGAACCACACAGCGTACAACCAGACGAAAATAGGGAGTGTGGCGACCAGCCCGACGGTTACGGTGCTTCGCCGGTTTCGATAGTGAAATCGGCGATCGGGTAGGCCACACAGGTCAGCGTATAGCCGTCGTCCATCTCGCTTTCCGAGAGCGTCTCCTGTTCGAAGTGAATAACGTGGTCTTCGGCTGGGCCGTCAGCAATGTGGCCCGCACACGAAACACACTGGCCCTGTTTACAGGCATACGGGAGATCGAACCCTTCGCTTTCGCCCTGATCGAGGATCGTCTCGTTGCTGGCGACCTCGATGGTTTCGCCCTCTTTGGCGAACTCAACTTCGAAGTATTCGACCTCGTCTTCGGGCATATCGGCGGGAGACTGTTTGTCCGGTTCGACCTCCTCGAGTTCGCCGCTTTCGTCGCCCTCGGCGCCGCCTTCGATGGCGACCGCACCGCCACCGCCGCCGAGCGTGCGGTTCATCGGCTCGGGGAAACTCGTTTCGGGCACTGTCGAGGCACGCTGTTCGAGAATATCCTGTGAAATATCGGGTTGGGATTGCCAGCCCGTCCCTTTCGTATAGTGGAGCACCACGAACAGCGCCACCACACTCGCCGCGATGCTGAACGCCACTAGATCAACCATGTCGAAACGTACGGAATCGGGGTTTAATTACGTTACGAGGTTCGGTTTCGTCGAGACAGTTCGGTTGAACTCCGGGAAGCTACCGGCGAGCGACCTCGTGTCGACCGAAACCGTACCGGAGTCGGTTGGCCAACCGCCGCGAAAACCGGCCCTCGTTGCGGCTATCGAAGCGCTCGGCAAGCGCCTGATAGATGAGCGGGACGGGAACCTCCTGGGCTAAGGCTTCCTCGACGGTCCAGGTGCCGGTCGAACCGCCCGCGATGTAGTCATCGACATCGCCCAGATCGGAGCCCTCCGCAACGAATGCTTCTTCACAGAGTTCCAAGAGCCACGAGCGGATCACCGCGCCGTTGTTCCAGGTGCGGGCAACCGTCTCGAGATCCAGCTCATACCGACCATCGGCCAGCAGTTCGAACCCCTCGCCGTAGGCCTGCATCAGGGCGTACTCGACGCCGTTGTGAACCATTTTCACGTAGTGGCCCGACCCCTCTGGGCCCATTCGGCCGTGGCCTGCGGGGCCGGTGGCCACACAGTCGAAAACGGGAGTCAGTTCCTCGTAGGCCCACTCGGGGCCGCCAACCATTAGTGAAAAACCTTCTTCAGCGCTAGCGGGCCCACCGCTGGTTCCACAGTCGAGATACGCCGCCGAGCAGGCCTCAGCACGCGCGAGCGACCGCTTGAAATGCGAGTTGCCGCCGTCGACCACGATATCGTCGCTGCTGAGATGCGGATCGAGATCCTCGAGTGTCGCATCGACTGCGTCGCCAGCGGGCACCATCAGCCAGATGCGTTTTTCATCGCCAAGAGTCTCAGCAAGGTCGGCGACCGACTCTGCAGGGGTTGCACCCGCCTCGGCGGCAGCCGCGAGTGCCTCGTTGTCGAGATCAAAAGCGACCACGTCGTGGCCCCCCTCGAGTGTGCGATCGACAACAATCCGTCCCATCCGTCCAAGGCCGATAACGCCCAGTTGCATACTCGCTTTCAGACAGCGGGGTGAGGTATGGGTTATGATTGGCTCGTCGCCCACCTACCAACTGCATATCAGACAGTTACCATCAACAGACAGACAAGACTATAGACACACTCGCATCTGGACAGCATATGGATTTCACCGACATCGCTTCCGGGCAGCGAGTGGTCTCACGTCGGCGACTGATTCAGGGGTTGGTCGTCGGTCTCGGCGGATCGACAATCGCCGCAACAGGCGGCTATCAGGTAGTGAGTTCGCTCAAAGACGAGCAAAACGATGACACAGACAACGCCGCCAGCAGTGCCTCGAGCCGTGGCGACCAGCCCAAGCGTGAGCCCGACGGCCAACCGAACCACACCAACACCGTCGTCAGCCAGGTTGATCTCACCGAGCGCGACGGCCGGGTGACGATCCGACTGGGCGTCTACGAACGGGTCGTCGCGGATTTCAACCGCAACGGCGAGGCGGTCGGCGAATCCGCCTGGCGCGTCGACGGTTCGCTGGCGGCCCGCAGCGGCGTTTCGTTTCGGGCACTCGAGGACAATACGGTGCAGTTTACACTCCAGAATCCGACGCCGATCCCATACAGCCTCTCGATTCACAGCGGCAGCCCCCAAGAGGATCGGCTGGTGGTTGACCGCAACGGCCTGACAGTGTACGCCGGTGGCACCGAGCAACTCGAGCTGCCGGATCTCAGACAAGGAGCCTACAGCTATCGCTTCGAGACGCCAACGCGGCCAATCGAGCCGCTGGCGGGTCGGCTGTTGGTCGACCGCGACCCCAACGAGACAGGAAACGCCACAGAGCGCTGATCAGACTGCGACGGTGTCGCCTATACATACGTGTGTATCCGGACGAGAGGGCAAGGCAGTTCCAGTCCAAAGAAAGCAGGTGAGCGGACGGCGAGCCAAACCTGCTTTCGACGTGCTTTTTATTGGGCATCGTGAGATGCCACATATGGCAGATTTCACAGTCGTCGTTGCAGATCCGACCGATGGCACGAGCTATCAGCGAGACGTAGACGGACAGGACGCAAACCGATTTGTCGGTCGAGAAATCGGCGACGAGATAGACGGCAGCGCAGTTGGCCTCGATGGCTACGAGCTGAAAATCACCGGCGGCTCCGACGAAACGGGTCGCCCAATGCGCGAAGACGTTTCGGGCTCGAACATCAAAGAACTCCTTCTCGAGGGGGGCGTCGGCTTCAAACCAAACCGCGATGGCGAGCGAAAACGCATCACCGTCCGCGGTAAGAAGATCTCC
>LKML01000135.1 GCA_001563795.1 Haloferacaceae archaeon B1-Br10_E2g22
GATCAGCGCGGGGGGTCGCTGATGTTCATTCTCGATGACCTGCTCGTCAGACCGTTCATGTCGATTCTGGAGGCGATCCACTCGATGGCGATCAACGAGCGCTATGACACCACCGAGATCAAGAACCAACTCAAGGAGAACCGGCTGCTGTACGAACTCGGCGAACGCTCTCAGGCCGAGTACGAACAGCGAAACGACCGACTGCGAACGGAACTCGAGATCGCCCGCGAGGCACGCGAACAGACTCGCGGCAAAGTCGAGGTTATGCGATGACAGACCCACCTACCCGACAGACAGACAGCAACGCAACGGACGACCATAGCCCAGCCATCGGCGGCGTTTCGGGACTGCTCAGACAGCTTCTCGAGACGATCCAGCGACTGGACGAAACCGGTAGCTCCGTCGAATACGGCCAGGGCAGCCGGAAGGCCGGTGGCTTCGAATACGAGTATCGCTTTTCGGTGGCGCATGGCGGCGACCGCGAACAGCCCGTCAGCGCGCCTCCCGTCTCCGACCAGCCTGTCAGCGTCGAAGAGACGCTCGACGGCGTGCGCGTCACGATTGATCTACCTGGCGTCGACCCTGAACGTCTCCAGGCGAGTGTCCGTGGCCGCCGGCTCGTGGTGGCGGCCGACGACGAGCCACTCGCCCGCGTCCGGCTGCCCGAATCCGGGTACGCCGTCCGGACGGCTTCCTACAACAACGGGATACTGGAGCTCCTGTTGGGCGATCAAAGCTCGGAGGTGACGCTCGATGACTGATACCGACGACATACTCGACAGCGAGACAGTCGAGGAGCTCGGCGAACTCACGGAGCTGGACAGCGAGCGCCTGCCCGAGGCCGACGAGCTCGATTTCGAACAGCTCGGCCCCCTCGTCGAGGCGGCCACCTCGCTTCTCGAGTCGGTGACAGAAGGTGAAGACGACCCCAAGTCGGACAGACTGCAGGCGCTTGTGCACCTCGTCGGGTTGATCCAAGAGACACTCGAGACAACGGATGTCAATGAGATCCTCGAGACCGTCGACCTCGATAAGGCTGATGAGATGCTCGACCCCGAGGAGTTGCCCGACGCACTGGCTTCGGGCGACCTCGAGGAAGCCGTCGAACTCAAAAACGTCACACAACTCATCGAGTTCGGCCAGCTGTGGGACGCCGTCGAGCTTTCGGAACTCATGGATTCGAAAGACGAGATTACCGAGACCGTAGGGCAGCTCACCGGCGACGATGACCAAGAGGGCGTTCTCGAGACTGACCTGTTCGACGACATGGAACTGGATGATATGGCTGACGGCGATGGGGACATGGCCGGCGGCTTGAGCGACCCAGAGATGATCCAAGCAGCCACCCAGGCCCAACTCGACGATGCCATCGGCGGCTTTCGTGAGTTGTTGGTCGAAACCCACGCTCAACTCAACAAGCTTCGGGAGGCCAACACACAGCGGTTCGACGGCATTGACCAACCGACCTCACGGAACCCAACAGCCGTTTCGACGCTTTCGACACACGGTGGGCCGCCGAAAGCCGTCTCAACGGTCTCGACGGTGCCGCGAAACGTTCGGCACTCTACCGGGCCGAGTCGGCGGCGGATCTACGGCCGGCGCTTCGAGCGGCTGATGGCCGAAAAACGCAACGAGGAACAAACCGACGACGGAGGTGACGACCAATGAGTGGCGCTGGCCCGATGCGGACGACCGACTCGCTGGCGGATGTCGTCGAGATGCTGCTGGACAAAGGAATCGTCGTCAACGCCGACATCATTGTCACCATTGGTGAGACCGAACTGCTCGGTATCCATCTCCGAGCGGCCATCGCCTCATTTGAAACGGCCGCGGCCTACGGCCTCGAGTTCCCGGATGGCACCGACACCGACCGGATCAATGAACTGACTGGCCGCGACAACAGCCTCGAGACGATCCGGGCGACCGGCGGCGAGCCGGATGTTATCGACGAGGACGACCAGACGGCGACGTGGACTGTTCGGCCGCCGGTGGCTGTTCCCGAGGACGAAGTGAATACCGAACAGACCCAAGAAACGAACTCAGAAACCACCGAGGAGGCCAATGGAGACGATTGACCTCGACGGCGAGGAAGCCAGCGACGGGCTATTGTCGCTGGTGATCGCTGTGGTCGAACTCCTCGTTGAGGCGCTCGAGGAAGAAGCACTCCGCCGGATGCAATCCGGCTCGCTGACCGACGAGGAGATCGAACGGCTCGGCACACAACTCGCGGCAATCAACGACGAACTCGAGCGGCTCAAAGCCGAAACTGGTCTCCAAGAGGATGTCCAGCGACTCCGCACCAACCTCTCAGACCTCCTTGAAGACGCACTCCAGCGGGTCGACGCCGAGCCGCATCCGGGATTTTCGTTTGTGGATGACGTACGCCCACCTGACCCACAGCAGACCGAGCAGTCAACACGCTCAACACCGGCCGAACAGTCGGTACAATCCAAACAGCCAGCGCGATCAGCCATGCATCGGCCGCCAGTACGAACGGAGGATCACGAATGACGACAGTACAACAGGGGCGGTATCTCTACTGTCTGGTTCGTACGCCCACAGACTGCTCTCTCGAGTTTTCGACGACCGGAATCGAAGACGAGCCTGTCTCGGTAACCTCTGTTGGCGAGCTCGGAGCAGTTGTCCACGCCTGTGAGTCGCTGTACGATACGGACGACCCACAGACGATCCAGCAGTGGCTGTTGAGCCACCAGCGCGTTGTCGAGGAGGCTGGTGAGGTGTTCGGTACGCCGATTCCGTTTCAGTTCGATACGGTACTGACTGGTGGTGATGAGATGCTTCGGCAGTGGCTCACAGCCGAGGCCGACCGGCTCACGACTGAACTGGCTGGGCTTGCGGATCTCTGGGAGTATCGTATCGAGATTACTCACCACGAAGACGCCCACGCGGAGGTCGCTGCCGACGACAAGAAGCTGATCAGTCTCCAAGCACAGATCGATGAGGCGGCCTCGGGGACGGCCTATCTGCTCGAACAACAGTACGACAGACAGCTCGCCGAACGACTCCGCGAGCGTCGCACCCAGCAGGCTCGAGCGGTGGCCGACCGAATCGCACCCCATGTCTCTGCGCTCGAGTCACTCGGTAGCCGCCGGTCGGCAGCCGACGGCCTCGAGATAGGCGATGACGAACCCGACCCCTTCGCGCGGTTTGCGGTGCTCGCAACCGACGCCGGTGCCGACGAGTTGGGCGAACAGCTCGAGGCAATCGCTGCCGACCCCGGCGTTGAGGTGCGGTTTACCGGGCCGTGGCCACCGTACACGTTTGCCCCGGAGATCGACAGCAGCGAGGGGCCCCGTGCCAACAGCCAGGGAGGCGCAGATGGAACCGACCACTGACGATGAAGACGTGATCGTTGATCTCCTCGATGTGTTGCTTCAGAAAGGCGTCGTCCTCGAGGCAGATATCGTCATCGGCATTGCCGACATTCCGTTGGTCGGCATCAAACTCCGGGCGGCGATTGCGGGACTGACCACCATGCGTGAGTACGGTATGTTCGAAACGTGGGATCTCGAACAGCGCGGCCAGCGGCGCTCGCATACACCGATACCAGGTGGCTCGATGACGGGCCGGCCAAACCCGCGGCGGCCGCGCGAGCCCCACACCGAACCGACAGTAGCGAGCGGACGACCGGCTGCCAGCAGCCGGCCTGCTGGCGGGACTCGAGACGGTGGTTCCGACCCGCGAGACGACGACACTCGAGTACGCAGCCGGCGACCGGAGCAGAGCCGACGGCCAACAGCGGACGACGAACAGGCTGATGAGAAGATAGATAACGACCGGACGGACGAAGACGGATCGTAGCGTGAGAAACGCTAGGCAATCGGTCGGCGATTGCGCTGGCCTCGAGTTCGTCTCGCCTTGCCAACCTGTATTCGACGGGCCAATAGTTCCGTTCGGCGATGCTGTTCGACCGAACAGCCAGCGGCTAGGGAGTGTCTGGTCAGTATCCGCAAAAAAGTCGCTGTTCGAGTTAGTTAGGCGTCGTCGGCTGCACCGAACTCTGCCCAGTTGAGAACGACAAGCCCGGCGTCGTCGACGCCCGGCCCGAGTGTGTGATACGAGTAGTCACCAGCGTGGTCGTGGCAGATCGGGTTGGCCAACTCGAAGTCATTGTCGTGTTCTGCAACGGCTGTGGTTTCGAGGATATCGATCGATTCGCCGAGTTCGAACTCCTCTTGGTCGAGATCGACGAGAACCTGCTGGATGAAGCCGCCGTCGTCGTCACCGATGACATCAACGATGAGCTGTTGGTCGTCCGGCGTAAAGCCAGCAAAGTGCGAACTTGGGCCGGTATCGAGGGCCTCGACGAGTTCGCGGGCTTCGACATCGAAGATGAGTGTCTGACCGCCTGCGGTGCAGGCGATGGCTGCATAGGCGTACTCCGAGTCGAAATCAATCATGTGTGGGACGTAGTCGTCGCCGTCGATTTCAACGAGCCCTTCGGTTTCGTGAAGGTCGATCTCTTCGACGATCTCGAAGGCGTCGTCTTCGTCCTCAACGGGCTCGTAAATATAGATGATGTCGGTGCCCTGGTCGAGCGCCCAGATCTCATAGCCATCCTCGCCGTGGTCGGCGACGCCGATCCCGTGGAAGTCGCTTTCCTCGTTGTCTTCGTCGGGTGCGAGCGTGGTGACGATCTCTCGAGTTTCGGTATCGAGCACCGAGACACCGGGCGTTTCGCCTTCTGCGGCATGTGGGTCACCCGAGACTGGCTCTGGCCCGCGTAGGGTAACGAACATGTACTCGTCGTCTGGATCCGACCACATGATGTCGGGAGCCGACCCGTAGTCGTCGATCTCGTCGATGACCTCGTCGGTCTCGGGATCGATGACGACGCCATCGTCGGTCTCGCGGTTCAGTACCCACAGTTCGTGGCCGTCGTCGGTCTCGATGAACCAAAAGCCGTGGGTGTCATAGCCCTCGAGATCACGGGCAACATCTTCGGTCTCGAAGTCGTCGTCTGCAACCGGTTCGCCAGTCTCAGGGTCGATTGGCAGGTGGCTGTCGGTATCCAGGACGTACCATTCGCCGACACCCTCGGGGTCGCGGTTCGATGGCGCACCCGCGGTGAGATAGAACTTCTCGCCGTCGGGATGTGCCATTGTCCCACAGTTGCTTCGAAGCTGTTGTTGTGAGTAGACGACTTCGACGGGTGAGTCGCCCTCGACGGTTGGCTCTTCGTCTTCGTCTTCGGGTTCTTCCGGTTCTTCCGGCTCTTCCGGCTCTTCGGGTTCTTCGGGTTCTTCATCGGTCTCTGTGTCGCCGACACACCCTGCAAGGGCGATGCTGGTGACAACGGCTCCTGAGGCCAGGAATGTTCGACGTGTAGACTGTCGCGTCATAGTACGACTATCGAATCACTCTGTGAAAAATATGGCGTTATCAGGCTCTCAAACTGCTGAATTTGGCGTTTGATCGAAATACCGGCAATACTTTCGGACGGATGTTTGAATTTCTCGTGCCGCTGGCCCAGCGGCGTCGCTCAGGGCTGTTTGGAGTCGTCGGCGTCAGTGAAAACGGCAATAAATTCTTCTTTCTATGAGGCGAATTTAGCAGTACTGACGACGGTCTGTACGGAGTCCTGACAGCTGGCTATCTTCTTCCAAGGAGAGAATCCCGTCGTTTACGCCGTTATCAGAAATCAGAGATTTCTGATTGCTCGCCAGACGCAGTCTGGCGGACGGGCGTGAATCCGACAACGCCGACACAAACCACGTTCAGCAGATATACCGATATTTATCTCGAATCGGCTCGTAGTATGACGTACACCGAGGCGGCATGACCGCCCACCTAATCGGACAATATCGGGATTCCGAGACCCAGAACGTTTGAGACACACTCTCGAACCGCTGTGGTGTCTCGGTCAAGATAACTCTGAGTCCCATGCTGGGATAGGAATAACGGCGGTGTGGCCCTGCCATCGGCCCGTCATACCGAC
>LKML01000043.1 GCA_001563795.1 Haloferacaceae archaeon B1-Br10_E2g22
AGGATCTCGTCGACGGACTCTCTAATATGCTCAATATCAATATCGGAGTATTGGCTGCAATCCCGATTGGATACTCCGGTACCAACGACGAAAAAGCAGTCTTAGAGGCGATTGAGTACCCAGTGCCAGAGGTTATTCGTGAACGAAAGTCCCTGATGGGCGGTTCGTGGAACAAGCAGTGCTCGGCATATACCTATATCAAAGAACACCGCGACCGCCGGCGTGATCACGAGATGGATACGCTCGCTAATTTTGATCGGATCGCCCGATTTATCGAACAGCAAGCTGGCATCGAGGCACCCAATCCACCAGAACCAGGAACTCTTGAGGAACCAGCGGAGGTCTAACCATGGGTAGTATGAAATCAGGAGTGGGAGACGACCCATTCGCTGACGAGGACGGCAGTGATACCGCTGAGAATACGGAGCCAAAGCCGGAAACCGAGCCAGAAAACACCTCACCTGAAGACACTGGGGAGGCCACAACACCGGACTCTACACAGTCGACGTCGACCCATAGTTCGACGTCAACGAAGACGGAGACCGAGACGGAGACTGAGGCACCTGAAGAGCAAATGCTCACTTCATCGCTGGACGATGTCGATGTCGTCGGTTCAGTTCCGCATGAAGACGAGCGCATACCGTTTATTATGAGTCGACAGTCAGTCAAGGGCTCACGAGACGGGAAAATTCTCCAGATCGCTCTTAATCAAGAAACCCAAAATTATCTCGAAGAAGCTGTCCGGCAAATTCAACGAGAGTACGACGACGACGTTAAGAAGATGGATATTACAGAGGCCGTGCTACTATCTGGTTTGATGAACCTCGGTGATGTCGACTCCGTATTGCGGAAATGGGGATACGAGTTCGAAGACTAATCTGGGCTTATCGAGGCGTTTATTCGATTACTGCGTAGTGAATTGGGATCCGAATCTGAAATATTCTGACTAGTAGTAGAGTCGCTATGCCGTTAGAATAGGAGACCCACGTAGCTTTGATTGTGCGCCATATAGTTTATTTTGCTATATAATATGCGAGATCAAAGAGTCTCGGTCGACCATGGAATGAGAGGTCGTTTGGTGTGTTATGTGCGTCGGAAATGCAAATGAATGTTTGAGAACTCATAGATGTAATTAGAGTAGTTGAAGCGACCGATTTAAGTATGTGATCATCGATCATTTGTTTGACTGTCGAAACGTGAGGGTACCCTCCAGATACCCCTGCGTATACAGTCTATCAGTTGACGGGAACCCATGATCAAAGACAGTTGGTATCCCGAATCAAGAACCATAACGCCGGGTCTTCAGTAACAACTCCAACCATGAAAGCACTCGTAACAGCCAATCTCTCGTCCGAAGCGCTAAGTCGTCTTGAGGATGAGCACGGTTTCGACGTAGACTACGCACCGATTGCCGAACGAGATACTCGCCTGCCAGAAGATGAGTTTATTGACCGTCTACAAGGTGTGGAGATCCTCATCGTGGGATACGAAGGCGTTTCCGAGCGCGTTCTCGATGCAACCGAGGATTTACAGATTATTGCCTGTGCACGCGGCGGGCCCGATGCGAACGTCGACATCCAAGCAGCGACTGAACACGGGATTCCCGTTCTGTATGCGCCTGGGCGCAACGCAATCAGCGTCGCGGACTTCACGTGGGGAATGATTCTAAGCGTTGGGCGGCAGATCGCACACGCTCACCACCTCCTCCACACCGGGACGTATACAGGTGACCCAGTCTCAGATGCAGCCAGCGGCGGGGAACGCGAGGATGTCACGTGGGGTGTCGCACAAGATTCACCATATGCCAATCTCAAGGGCCCCGAACTGAGGGACAAAACGCTTGGTATCATCGGTATGGGCGCCATCGGCCAAGAGGTTGCAACTCGAGCTCAAGGATTTGGAGTCGACCTCCTCGGGTATGATCCCTACGTGGACACAGAGGGAATGGCTGATCATACTGTCGAAAAAGCAGACCTCGAAACGCTTCTCGAAGAGAGTGATTTTGTGACTGTCCATTGTCCAGTCACCGAAAGTACACGGGGACTACTTGGATCCGATGAGTTCGCCGCGATGAAAGAGAGTGCCTTCTTCATCAACACGGCTCGCGGTGCAATCATTGATCAAGACGCGCTTGTCGAGTCGCTTCAAAACGGCGGTATTCGGGGTGCAGCACTCGACGTATACGATAAAGAGCCGCTTCCCGAAGATCATCCACTACTCAAACTCGACAACACCGTCACGACACCGCACCTCGCAGGTGCGGCTGAAGAAGTCGTCGACCATCACTCACAGATGATCCTTGATGACATCGAGGCGTTATTCAACGGCAGCCAACCAGTACATATCGCAGACGATGCTGTTCTTGAAGACTTCTCATTCACCCGAAAGCACTGACCAGATAATAGACACTGCGATAACAAATCACAATGACCGACGAAAAACAGAACGAACTACCGAATCGCGAAGCACGAGAAACGGTTATTCAACATGGCCTAGAGATGCTCAAAAAGGGCCTCACAAAAAGCACTGGAGGCAACGTCAGCAGTCGTACAGAAGACGGATTGGTGGCGATCAGCCCATCGGGAATGCCCTACGGTGAGATCAACCCAGAAGAAGTCCCAATAATCAACGTCGAAGGGCAAGTCGTCCACGACGGTGAGAAACCCTCCAACGAGGACTCAATGCACCGATTTGTCTACGACGCACGCGATGACGTGGGTGGTATCGTCCATACACACTCGCCGTATGCCAGTACGTTCGCAAGCCTCTGTGAACCGATTCCCGCATCACACTACCTGATCGCATTTGCTGGAAATAAGATTCCTGTGGCTGAGTATGAAACCTACGGGACTCCAGAACTCGGCCAGCGGACCGTGGAGGCTCTTGGCAGCGAATATAACGCGTGTTTGTTGGCTAACCACGGTGTTCTCACAGTGGGTGACTCGCTTAGTGATGCCCTTGAGATTGCAGAGATGGTCGAATACTGTGCTCGTATTCACTTCCAGGCACGCGCAATCGGCGAACCGGAGATACTTCCAGACGCAGAAGTCGCTCATCTCCAAGAGAAATTCAAGGGATACGGCCAGAACAGTTAGAAATACGATATCATATATTGTAGCCTGTTTGTGGCTATACAGCATGCAAGAAGAAAGTCTCAGGGTTTGACCCCGGCGAGTCGCACCTTCCAAACTATATTTTCATTCAGTGATTTCGAACAATTCTGGCAAGGTCGCTACTCAAGAGAGTCGACTGCTTCATTGTCGACCGAAACTGTCCGGTCAGTAGGTGGAATCGCCCAGCGAACAGCATTGTCTATGACATCAAGCACTACTGGCTCATGGTAGACTGGATACGTTTCATGGCCGGGTCGGAAATAGAAGATTCGACCATTGCCGCGCTGATAACAGCAGCCCGAACGAAACACCTCGCCCCCTTCGAACCACGAGACGAACACAAGTTGGTCGGGTTCGGGGACAGCGAACGGTTCACCGTACATCTCGGTTTCGGGGATCACGAACGACGTTTCGAGGCCGGCCGTAATTGGATGACTCGGATCGACAGTCCAGACACGCTCGCGCTCTCTTGATTCACGATAGGTCAACGAACAGGGTGTCCCCATCAGACGCTTGAACGGCTTCGAGAAATGTGCTGAGTGCAGTGGGACGAATCCCATCCCGTTATACACGTGTTGGCAAACACGGTCGACGATCTCATCCTCGACATCCTCGTGAGCGCGGTGTTCCCACCAGACGAGCACGTCGGTGTCGTCGAGAACCTCGGGTGTCAGTCCGTGATCCGGTTCGTCGAGCGTCGCCGTCCGGACCTCGTGGCCACGGTCGCGGAGTCCGGACGCAAGAATCTCGTGAATCCCATCAGGGTATAGTGACGCGACTTCATCGTTCGTTTGCTCTTCGATAAACTCGTTCCAGACCGTAACTGAAACCATACGACTACACTCTCGGCTTGTCTCCTAAACCTGTCGCCAATCTCGATAATCGAGGACCAAATCCGACACAAGAGGTCTTTGATGGCTGTCTCCATTGTCGTGGACGATCATTCATGCGATTAATTTTCATGAATTTGTGTGCGCAAAATATTTATTATTACTCAGGCCAATCATTGGATCGAGGATGTTCGTCCAACTACCGAAACTCGACCCCGCAGCATCGATTGATGACTGGACGCAGGCAGTCGCTGAGCAGACCGATGTCGACGAGGCAGTTGTCGAGGCTATCGTCTCCGAACTCCAGGCTGCTGAGACCGCTGAAGTCCCTACCCCGACCGAGACGCCGTGGGACTCGGAGAGCTCTGGCATGACCTACATGTGGCCAGCCAACGAGCACGGCGATTTCTAAGGCGATTACTCTCGTTTTTTATTTGTGCAGAATCAGCGAGACAGCCGTCTGTCCTGTGCGTAGCAGCTGGAAAAAATGAGTCGTGGAGGCTGATTGTTCTGAACGCTTCAGTCGTGACGAACTTCGACAGCGCCGTCTTCAACGAGCTGATTCCATTTGTCGACGCCAGCTTCGGCAACTTCCTGGTCTTGAGAGACTTCGCCGCCGGAGACGCCAATCGCGCCGACGACCTCGCCGTCGGCTTCGAGCGGGTAGCCGCCGCCGAAGACAACCATCCGACCCTCGTCGCGGGTGTCGAGACCGTACAGCGAGTTTCCGGGCGCGGACGCCTCGGCGAGTGCGTGTGTCGGCATATCCAGTGCGGCCGACGTGTAGGCCTTGTTTTTCGAGATGTTGACCGACGCGAGCCACGCGCCGTCCATTCGGTGTTGGGCGATAAGGTTGCCCTCGCTGTTGGCTACGGCGATCACCATCGGGTTGTCGATCTCGTCGGCTTTCGTTTCGGCGGCTTCGATGAGTTGCGTTGCTACTGCCAGCGGGATTGATTCTACCATGCAGCTGCTAGTTTAATTCAACAGTATAAAAGCATTCGTATATATTAGCGGCTTCCAACATAAAATATATCCGGACGGTTTGGACCAGCCGCCGGCTGTCGACCGTCTCTTTGCGGTCGCCGATTACCGGACTGAATCGGCAGCCGAACGCCCAGCGACGAGGGCAGTAGCGAGCGACACGCCGCTGGCAGATTTCTCGCGGGCGATATCCGCACCGCCCACGACCGACCCGGCTGCATACAGATTCTCGAACTCCGGTTCGCCATCGGGGCCGAGTGGCTGCATCGACTCGTTTGGACGAACACCAAACCGCGCGTAGGGGTGGTCGCCGAAGGCGTCGTCGACGAACCAGTCGTATCGGTCCGCCGGCTGTGGAATGTAGCAGTCAAACACCGGCTCTCGAACCTGCTGTCGGTCCGAATCGAGTCCTTTGCCGACGAAGCCGCCGGTCGCCAGCACGAACTGTTCGGCGCTGTACGGAACCTCCCGGCCCTTGTGGCTGACTGTCACTGCGTCGATTCGGTGTGGCTCGTTCGCCCGCGTTTCGTAGCCAACCACCGGATTGCCCGTGACGAACCGCACGCCCGCTGCGTCGAGAGCATCGTAGAGCCGATCTTCGAGCCGGAGTCCGAGCAGGCTCGGCGGCCCCATCGAAATCTCGAAAACGTCGACACCCAACCGCTCGCCGAGATCAGCCCGCACCTCGGCGGTGTTGTCGTCGCCCAACAGGGCGGGAAAGCCGACGCGCTCGGCGTCGCCAACGTGGGGGTCGACGGCGGCTGCGAGTGCCGTCCGCGCTGGAGTGGCGTCGATCAGTTCGTTATGATCGAGCGCCTTGGCGAGCCGCGTTATTTTGGTGTCTGCACGGAACGCCTCGGCGAACTCGACTTCGGCACCAGTGACCTCGAACGGAACATCAGCCAGTTCAAGACTGTCAGCGACCATTCGGGCATCAAAGTCGGTCAGCGACCGAAATCCAATAATCGCCATAGGTCGACTGTCGCTGGCAAGGCCAGCCTCGACTGCGCTTGGATAGCGGGCTGTGGGTTTGATTGTCCCGCCGAAGGTAGGAACGAGCGCGTTTCGCTCAGTGTGGCTTCCGCGGTACATGTCGCCGGTGATTTCATCAAACAATGCCAACCCTTCTCTGAGTGCCTCAGGGCCTACAATGGAGTAGGGATGGGAGCCGGGAAGATCGTCGAACCCATCAAACGGGCTGACGAGTGGTCCCATATACTCGCCGCGCTCTGTCCGCACGGTTCGGAAATCCTTTCGTCGCTGGGTGATCTCGTCGGCAGCGTAGGGATCGGTTCGAGATGGCACGTAGCCAAGTCCGTCAATCAGTCCCGACGCCTGCCGGAGCGAGGTGCGCTTGTGGCAGACTAGGCGTACGTCAGCCCCCTCGCGGGCGGCTGCAATCGCGCTCGTGATGCCGGCGAGCCCACCGCCAACGACCAGCACCTCGCTTTCAATCGCCATGAATCTCCTCGGTGTGTGAGTCGGTTCGACCGCCGTCGAACGCCTCGTAGTCGACACTTGGGCCACCGACTGCGGGGTCGGCGTCGTGGTTCATGGTGGTTGCATGAAGCAGGTGATTGAGCATGGCTTGGGAGAGCTGTCGACCCCACAGCGTGTGTCGCTGGCCCTTCCAGCGTTCCTGATACAGCTGGTCGAGGCTATCGCGGGCGGTGACGGCGTCGTGTTTCGGATAGATCTCGGCACTGATCCGATGCGAACAAAGCCCACCTTGACAGTTGCCCATTGACGCACGGGTTCGGAGTCGGATCCCGTTGGGGTCGGCTCCTATACCGTCGATGGCGTCTTGGATCTCCGCGCGGGTGACGGCTTCGCACTCACAAACCGTTGGGTTCGGCTCCTTGGTGCTCAAAACGTCTGCGGCTCGATCACCGAGTCGCTGCTTGCTTCGGCGAGCAATCGGCGACCGAAGCCCGAAGTTCTCCATCTGGTCTTCGAGCACCGAGATATCGCTGCTGCCCGGCAGTGGCTCCTCGTGAGTTCGACAGTCGACGTCGACGCCTAATACGTCGCAGACGTGGTCACTCGCGGATTCGGCCATCTCCCGGTAGGTCGTGAGTTTGCCGCCGACAATCGACGAAAAGCCCTCGATTCCGTCGCGTTCGGCGTGATCAAGAACGAAGTAGTTCCGGGTCACGTCGCCCGACTCCTTAGTCGAGTCGGGGTCCGGATCGTACAGCGGTCTGACGCCCCAGTAGGCCCGGATCATGCGGGCTTCGGCGGTGATCGGCACCATCTCGCTGGCCAGATCGATCATCATATCGACCTCCCACTGTTCTTCCGGGTAGTCGTCAGGGTCGTCGACTGGATCATCGTTCGCGCCCAAGAGGACGGTCGTCTCGTGTGGAATAATCGTATCGCCGTCACCTTTCGGCAGACAGCGGTTGATCACGGTGTCGATCTGCCGGACGTTGGTGACGACCATCGCCCCTTTCGAGATCGCCATCTCGAGGTCGACATCCGCCATCTCGGCGATCTGGCTCGCCCACGCGCCGGTCGCGCTCACGACGTAGTCGGCCTCGATGACCGCTGTCTGGCCCTCTCGTCCGTTGCCGAGATAGTTGGGGCCCTTGCGTTCGATCTCAACGCCAGTGACACGGCCGTCCTCGACGACGAGGTCGACGACTTCGGCGTGGGTTTCGACGCGCGCGCCGTGGTCGACGGCGTCGGCGGCGTTGGCCACACAGAGCCGGAAGGGATCGATCGCGCCGTCAGGAACTCGGATCGCACGTTTGACTCGCTTAGTGAGATGTGGCTCCTGTCGACGGGCTTGCTCCCCGGAGATGACCTCCGTCGGGATGCCGCAGTCCGCACAGCCCTCCAGCTTTTTGTGGAAATACTCGTCGGAGTCGCCCTCCAGTTGGACGAACAGCCCACCGGTGTCTTCGATACAGTGGCCCGCGATCCGGTGGAGAATACGGTTTTCCTGCATACAGTCGACCGCGCTTTCCTGATCGCTGACGGCGTAGCGACCGCCGCTGTGGAGATGGCCGTGGGTGCGGCCCGTCGTCCCCTCGGTGAGGTTTCCCCGTTCGACGAGCGTCACGTCGAACCCTCGCATCGCGAGGTCTCGGGCCGTGCCCGTCCCGGTCGCGCCGCCGCCGATAACGACAACTGAGTAGCTCATGTGTCTGCTATGTTATGGTGTGTCATGGTTCTTGTTGTGCTGATTCTGTGCGTTTGCTGCGGGAAACACATGTCCCGCCAGTCGGTCGAGTACCTCTTGGTGGGCGGTCCCACTGGTTGCGACGATCCCCTCGCTGTCGGGCCTCCACGGCTCGCCGTTGAGATCGGTGACAGTGCCGCCGGCCCGCCGGATCAGCTGGACGCCAGCGACCGTATCCCACGGGTCGGCGACACCAAGCCCGACTGCCGCGTCGAGGCTCCCACGGGCGACGAGCGCGAGCGCCGACTGGGCCGAACCGACGCGCTCGAACTGGTCGAACTCGTGGATGATACGGGCCAGCAGAGCGGCGAACGCCTCACGGTTGTCGGTATATCGAAGAAACGGCGCCACGACGAACGAGTCCGGATCGTCTCGGTCGCTGACGCTGATTGGTTCGCCGTTCAGTCGCACGTCAGTCCCGTCGACGACGTACTGCTCGTCTAAGGCCGGCATTGCAAGCGCGCTCGTCACAGCCGTGCGGTCGCAGACGAACGCTACCGCGGTCCCCCACCGTCGGAGTCCGTGGACGAAGTTCGTCGTCCCGTCGATGGGGTCGACGATCCACGCTGGCCCGGAGTCGGGGACCCGCTTTGGGGCGTCGCCTTCCTCGCCGACGATGGTGTCGGTCGGAAACTGCTCCTGTATGGTCTCGACGACCACCTCCTGTGCAGCCTCGTCGGCCTCGGTGACGACGTCGACCGCGCCGGTCTTCTCACATGCAGCCAGCTCGGTCCCGAAGTACTCCATCGCCACCTGGCCACCTTTTTCGGCGGCCGTTTTTGCAACCGTTCGTCGATCAGCCATCGGTGCTCAGTGGTCCTGGCCGTAGTCGGCGAACCGTTCGAGCAGGGTGTCAATCTCAGTGTCATCGAGCAGATTTGGCTCGCCGATGTTGCGGGCTTGGTAATGGATTCGCGCACAGTACTCGACCATCAGCGCGACCTCGAAGGCCTCGCTCACGGTGGCGCCGGTCGCCAACACACCGTGGTTTTCGAGCAAGCAGGCGTTGTACTCGGCTCCCAGCGTGTCGAGTGCGACCTCGGCGAGTTCGGCGGTGCCATACGTTTCGTACGGCGCGACCGGGATCTGATCGCCAGCGAACGCGATCAGGTAGTGGGAGGCCTCGACGGGCTCGTTGAGGCTGGCGAACGCGCTGGCGTACGGCGAGTGGTTGTGAACAACCGCACCCACATCCTCGCGCTCTCGGAGGATATCTGTGTGCATCCGGAACTCGCTGGACGGCTTTCGTTTCCCAGCGACGTGGTCGCCGTTGAGGTCGACGACAGAGACGTCCTCAGCGTCGATTTCGTCGTACGGCATCCCGGAGGGGCTGATCGCCACCAGATCGCCGTTCTGTGAGCTGATGTTGCCGCCTGTGCCCTCGGTGAGTCCTTGGTGGAGCATCTTGCGACCGAACTCGCTGACGGCCTCGCGGTTGGGCTGCAGTTCGGCGAGTCGGTCCGCCGAGAGATCGGCGGCTGCGGCTGGTTCGCTTCCCGCGTCGTCGGCCGACTGGGTCTGGCCGTAGTTTGCAAACCGCTCAAGCAGCGTGTCAATCTCCCGCTCGTCGAGCAGGCTCGGCTCGCCAATGGAGAGCGCGTAGTAGTGGATTCGGGCACAGTATTCGACCATCAGCGCGACCTCGTAGGCTGCCTCGGCGGTCGCACCCGTTGCAAGGACGCCGTGGTTTTCGAGCAGGCAGGCGTTGTACTCCTCGCCGAGGGTCTCAAGGGCAACCTCGGCGAGTTCGGCGGTGCCATAGGTTTCGTAGGGTGCAACCGGAATCTCGTCGCCGATAAACGCGATAAGGTAGTGGGAGGGGCCGACCGGCTCGCCAATGGAAGCGAAGGTGCTGGCGAACGGTGAGTGGTTGTGGACGACCGCGCCCACATCGTCGCGCTCCCGGAGGATGTCGGTGTGCATCCGGAACTCGCTAGAGGGTTTGCGGTCGCCCGAGAGCTGAGTGCCGTCGAGATCGACAATCGGCACGTCGTCGGGCTCAATCTCGTCGTAGGCCATTCCCGACGGGCTGATCGCCACGTTGCCATCGTCGGTTTTGACACTGATGTTGCCGCCTGTGCCTTTGGTGAGTCCGTCTGCAAGCATTTGTCGACCGAGATCACTCACTATCCACTGGGAAGATGGGTCTGTCATGGTCCGTACCCCCTCTTTTGCGGAGGGGGATTATTAATGTATGTAGTTGCCAACAGTTCAGATAATTGTTGAAATTCACTCGATACGAACCCTATGTAATTATATATCAGGGTAGATCATTGCTAACTGCGTATGAGCCGAGTACTCATAGGTGTCGATGCAGGCACCTCTAACCTGAAAGCTGCAGCATTCGATCTCGATGGCGAGCAGATAGAGATCGCAACAATCGAAAACCCGGTCGAAACACCGCAAACGGGGTGGCAAGAACAGAATATGACCACCAACTGGAAGAAAACTGCCACCGTAATCAGCGAGGTCGTCGAGGATATCGAGGACGACCACGAGATCCTCGGTATCGGGATCACGGGCCAGGGCGACGGCTGTTGGCTTATCGACGAAGATGGAGATCCGGTTCGGGACGCGATCCTCTGGTCGGATGGTCGTGCCTCCGAGATCGTCGACGAGTGGGTCGAAAACGGCAAGGCCGACGTGATCCGGGAGGCGACGGGAACCGACATTTTCCCCGGTGTTGCCCTACCAATCATGCAGTGGTTAGCCGAAAACGAACCCGACACCCTCGATGATGCCGACACGGTGTTTTTCTGCAAGGACTGGCTCAAGTACAAGCTCACTGGCGAGCGGACGATGGACTACAGCGATGCGACGCTGCCGTTCCTTGATGTCGAGACGCTGGAGTACTCTGAAGAGGTCCAAGAACTGATTGATTACGACGGCGTCGACGACCTGCTTCCACGCCTTGCGCCGCCGACCGAGATTATCGGTGGGGTGACCGGTGATGCGGCCGTCGAAACTGGGCTCCCTGAAGGAACACCAGTCATCTCAAGTGTCTTCGATATCGCGGCCTGCGCCATCGGCAGCGGTTCGGTTCGGCCCGGCGAAAGCTCCTCGATTGTGGGGACGACGTCGTTAAACCAGACTGTGCTGGCTGAGCCACCAGAAGAGCTGTTGGGTCGAGGGTTCACGCTCGCAGTCGACGAGGGATTCTATCTCAGAGCGATGGCTTCGATGGCTGGCACACCGAACATCGATTGGTCCTACGGGAATATCGCCAACAACCGGGAGTTCGCCGATGTTGAAGAGGAGATCAAAGAGATTCCGGTCGGATCAGATGGTCTGCTTTACCATCCGTATCTCAGCTCTTCGGGAGAGCGAAACCCGTTCCTTAAGACGAGCGCCCGCGCCCAGTTCATCGGGCTGTCGCCGGAACACGGTCAAAAACACATGATGCGGGCGATCTACGAGGGCGTTGCCCTGGCGATGCGTGACTCTTTCGAACATATCCAGGTAGAGTCCGATCGGATTATGATCGCCGGCGGCGGATCCCGTTCAGCGTTCTGGTGTCAGATGTTCGCTGACTGCCTTGATGCGCCTATCGTCCTTCCGGAAGGAGACGAACTCGGCGCAAAAGGTGCCGCTCTGTTGACCGGCGTCGCCCTCGGCGAGTACGACGATCTCAAAGCGGCGGTTGATCGAACCGTCCGAACCACCGACCGGTTCGAACCCGACCCAGAGAAAGTACCGCTGTACGACGAGTGGTATGAGTTCTACCACGATTCCTATCAGGCGATGTTCGATGTGTGGGACGACCGCGTCGAGGCACTCAACCGCCTCGGTGAGAAACAAAACACGACGTCAGCGACGCAGTGAACGACGAACGGGCTACATAGAGGCACCCTATCCACAAGAGGCAGTATCACCGCAATCGGGTACACTCGACGAGTTCCTTCGGGCATGGGTTCGTCGACGCCTATGGGGCACAACCTATTTTTCGTGGACCGTTGTTGTCGAGGTATGAAAATCACAGGCTACGAACTGTTCGCCGTCCCGCCACGGTGGCTCTTTCTCAAACTGGAGACCGACGCGGGCGTCAGTGGCTGGGGTGAACCCATCGTCGAGGGCCACACGAAGACGACACGGGCGGCCGTCGAAGAGATCCTCGACAACTACCTGATCGGCAAGGACCCAATGGAAATTGAGCGACACTGGCAAGCGATGTACCGCGGTCGGCACTTTCGGGGCGGGCCAATTTTGATGAGCGCCATGGGCGGCATTGATCAAGCACTCTGGGATATCAAGGGCAAACACTACGACGCGCCGGTCTACGACCTGCTTGGTGGCCGGGCCCGTGATCGGATTCGGGTCTATCAGTGGATCGGCGGCGACACCGCCACTGAGGTCGCCGATGCGGCAGAAGCCGCCGTCGACGACGGCTACCGGACGTTGAAGCTCTCGGCAGTCTCACAATTCCGCCGGATTGATTCGCCAGCTGCCGTCGACCATGCCCGCAAACGGCTCGCAACGGTTCGCGAGCGGGTCGGCGACGAGATTGATATTGGCGTAGACTTCCGCGGTCGCGTGACCAAAGCGATGGCCGACTGGGTGGCGACAGCGCTCGACCCCTACGATCCGATGTTTTACGAAGAACCTGTCCTCCCGGAGCATGCCGATGCCCTCGGTGATATCGCCTCCAGCACGAAGGTGCCGCTGGCGATCGGCCAGCGACTCTACTCGCGGTGGGATTTCGCCCCACTGATCGAGGCGGGTGCGGTCGACATCATCCAGCCGTCGCCCTCCCATGCGGGCGGCATCTCGGAGGTCCGGAAAATCGCAGCCAACGCCGAGAGTGCCGACATCCTCGTCTCGCTGCACTGTCCGCTCGGGCCGATCTCGTTTGCGGCGTGTCTCCAGCTCGATATGGTGACGCCCCACAGCATCGTGCAGGCCCAGAGCCTCGATATCGATCGGCCAGCCGACAACGATCTGCTGGCGTATCTCGACGATCCAGGCGTCTTTGAGTTTACCGACGGCTACGTCACCGCTCCGGAGGCTCCCGGCCTCGGAATCGAGGTCGACGAGGCCGTTGTTCGTGATCAGGCGCAGTCCGACATCAACTGGCAGAACCCGATCTGGTACCACGACGACGGCAGCATCGCCGAGTGGTAACCGTCTGAGAGACGTCTCCGGTTCGGTATTAGTGAACATATTTATACGCAGTTGTGGTGATCCATCGGTATGAACGATGGCTCGGATCTCCCCGTGACGGCAACGCAGACGAGCACGCAGATCCTCGAAACGCTCATCAAGCTTGAGGGGGCGGGTCTCACTACCGTTGCCGAGACTCTCGGTCGCTCGAAAAGTTCGGTTCACAACCATCTGGAGACGCTGACCGGTCTCGGCTTCGTTGTCAAAGACGACTACGAGTACCGCGTCAGCCTGCGGTTCCTTCAGATCGGCTCGTACGCACGCTCACAGTATCCGATGTATCGAGCTGGCGTCGGCGAGGTCGTTCAGTTGTCGACCGCCGCTGGCTGTTCGGCCGGTCTTGCCGTACTCGAAAATGGAGAACTCATCTGTCTCCATCATCGTCTCGGTCCGGACACCGAGACACCGGTAGTCAGTGCCGGCGATCGGCTCCCGCTCCATTGTACGGCTCCGGGAAAGGCGATTCTCGCGGCCGTCTCGGAGAGCAAACGCGAGGAACTGCTCGCAGGATACACGTTCGACGCCGGAACCGACCAGTCCCAGTCGAGTCGGGCCGAACTTGACGCCGAGCTACGGACAGTCACCTCACGCGGGATCGCCGTCGACCGCGAAGAGTGGCACCCCGAGCGGCGAGGCATGGCGGCGGCCGTTGCAGACCCGGCAGGTGACATCCAGGGAGCGATCTATCTGCTGACCGATCCAGCCACGCTCTCGGGAAAACGCTTCCAGCAGGATCTTCCCGGACTCGTGATCAGCGCGGTCACCCAGATCCAAAACAGCCTCCGAGAGTCGTAACACTGGATAGCAAATACATGTGAGGACGCTGTTCGGCATAACCGAACAACTTCGGCCCGGATCGAGCCCGTTCGCCCGTTTATTTATATATGCAGCGATTAACTCATGATTAATCATACTATACTGTTCGGTAATAGCGAAAAAATACGTTCAGCAGTGGCGCGTTTTCGGGTTACAGCTCGGACGGCGAATTGTGTGGCTACGGAGTTACCATCTATTTGGGACATATATGGTGGTGTCCCAAACATCCATATTCGTCGACCAGTTGGCTGAGTAGGTGACGGAACGGCTGATCAGAACTGTTGGAGGCGATGAGGCTGTCTGGGAATCAGGCAGGGTGGTCGACGCGGTCCGAGACGACGTTCCAGTCGTCCGGAGAAAGCACGTGTCCGTCGAACTCGCCGGCCTCGGGGTACGCCGTCGTGACGAGATACTCCGTGCGGCCTTTGAGATACTCAACGAGCGTGTGGATGTGTTCGCTGGCCAGGCCACCGAGATCGTCGAGTAGGATACACGGCACCTGTTGGCCGACATCGAACGCCTCATGGCCGGCAAGTGCGGCGATGAGACCGATCAGCTCGACTTCACCCTCCGAGAGCGCGTCGACGGAGATCTCACGGCCGTCTCGGGCGATGATTAGCTCCAACTGTTCCGTTCGCCCCGACTCGGGGTCGACGTGGTTTTTGAGACGGGCACGCTCGAAGCTCGGATTGAACTTCTCGACAACGTCTTCGAGCGCGTCATCGAAGGCACTCCGGGCGGTCCTGATCACCTGCTGGCGGCGCGAGCGCAGCTCCTCGATCTCCTCGGAGAGCGATTCGTACCGCGCCTGGAGCTGGTCACGCTGCGCTGCGCGGGATTCGAGATTCGTCTTTTCGGACCGCTGGCTCTCCAGTTTCGCCTCCGTGCGGGCGAGTTCCTGTTCGAGCGATTTCCGTTGGTCGTCCGTGTCCTGGACCTCGTTTTCGAGCGTTGCGACGCGTTCGGTGTGGTCGTCCAGATCGGATCTGGCGGCGGAGAGTTCTTCTCGGGAGTCAGCCAGATTCGTCTGAAGCGTGTTGATTTCGGTTTCCAGTGTGTGTTTCTGTCGACGCTTCTGTTCGATCTCGCGCTGGTTCGCTTCGAGATCGGACACCGTCGACTGCAGATCCGCACGCTGCTCTCGACGCTCCGCAATCGCATCGCTCAACCCCTCCATTCGGGTTTCGATAGCCTCACGCGTGGTCTCGTTGCCACAGACCCAACAGGAGAGGTGATCGCCTTCGATCCGACGGTCGACATCCGTCACGAGATCGAGATGGTCGCCGTCGAGCACGGCGTTCGTCGCGTTGTACAGCGCCTCCAGCGTCTCGATCTCCGAGTCGACCTCTCGGAGTGCGTCCCGGTTGTCTGTCAGTTTCTCCGAGAGATCCGATTTTTCCGGGACCGTCATGGCGTCCAGGTCGTTCTCTTTGGCCTCGATCTGCGATTCCAGCGATTCGATCTTCCCTTCGAGTCGGTTGACTCGCTGGCTGACCTGCTCTCGCTCGCGCCGGGCCGTCGTTAGTTCCTCGCGAAGTTCTTCCTGTTCACCGCTTTCGGTTTCGTCGCCCTCCAACTCCTCTATCTCAGCTTCGAGTTCGGCGAGTTCAGTTTCCAATTTGTTGATTGTCTCCGTTTTCGCTGGGAGCTGTTCGGCCGCCTGCTGTGCACGGTTGAGTTCGGCATCGACGGTCTCCCGCTTGGATTTGAGACGCTGGATCTGGCCGTCGATATCCTCCCATTCCAGCGGTTCGATGAGATGTGGTGTGAGGTCTTTGCCCTCACGAACGGCGGTTCGAATCCGGTTGTGCTCGTCCAGAAAGGCGAACAGTTCTGCAGCGATCCGTTGTTGGGCTGTCGTGAGATACGGCTCTCCCTCGGCTGTCACACGCTCGCTGGTTCGCTGGAGACGACGTTCGTAGGCTTGCTCTGGCGTCTGTAGCCGAACGGAGCCCTTGTCCGCGCCATCCGTGAGTGTTGCAGCCGTGACCTCGGCACCAAGCACTGTTCTGAGAGCCGTTACCAGCGACGTTTTACCCTGCCAGTTGCTCGCTTGGACAGCATTAATTCCGGGCTTAAGAGTCGGTTCGCCGGTATGGATACCAGCAATGTTCGAAACGTCAAGTTCCCACATATACGTCAACAATAGTGAGTAATGACTTAAGTTAGTCGCTCTGTTGAGTCGGGTCCTGTCGTGGTGTCTCGCTGTGGTGTTCGGCACACACATACCCCTGCTCGTAGGCCTGCTCGACAGTCACACGAGTCGGACACTCCGGACAGGAGAGATAGGCCTGCGTCTGCAGCGTGGCCTCGTCGACACCCCGAATCCGGTCTTTGGTCCCGAGCGACTGGAGGGCCGATTCGAGGTGTGAGCGGTAGTTGTTGGTGGCGATCCGTATCCGGTCGGCCTCCCACTCGGTCTCCGAATCGGGGATCTCTTTGGTCGCATCGAGACACTCCTTGAGATGGCGTGACATCGTACTTTTGCCGATGAACTGCTTTGTCGCGGCCTCGCCGTCGATTCCGTCGTCGGCGAGCTCCGAAAGGAGTTCCGCGCGTTCGTGTTCGGGAACCCCATTGCCCTGCAGTGCCTCATAGTCCGAATCGATCCGCACGCTCGAATCGGATCGGCCGTGGTTTCGATACATCGTTTTGAGAACCTGTTTGTTGAACCATTCGGTGAGCGTCCGAACACCGGCCGGTTCGGCCTCTCCCTCGCCGGTCCATCTGTCGACGAGGTACGTGTCGAGATCCCCGTCCACACGGCTCGGCGGTAAAATATCGTGGGTAGCACGAACTCGATCGACTTTGCAGCAGTGCTTCGAACCCATTGATCTCACAATATCCCGTTCGGTTTCCTAAACGTTGTGGTCTCGGCGAAGAGTGGTTTCCGATGCGAATTTTGAGACGGATAAAGTGGTGTCCCAAAGAGGGCTGTCCTATCGAACAGCGAATCCCGTCGCTCCCCGGCGTTACCGACTCAACTTTTTGGCTCTGTATTTTCGGTACACGGCGGTCGATTTCATGAAAGTCGAACGCTCCATCGGAGGTTGTATACAGCTGCTTTGAGCACCATTTCTCGGAATTCTAAGTTCCAATTTCGCGCATGCACGGCGCAGCCGAGCATACTCTTGATCGCCGAAAAGACGGTCTCAGACAGTGCTTTCTGGCTGTAGAGAATTCCATAGATTCGCGCGTTGTGCGCGTGATCGATAGGACGGAATTCACGATGGTTAATCAGCGGCTTCACGCCTTCTTTTCTCAGGTTATCTCGGAATTGCTGCCGATCGCAGCCTTTGTCGCCGGCGAGGCTGCGCAACTCACCTGTGCATCCGTCTTTAGTTAGTCACAGAACCCAGTACGGCGGTAGTTATCGAGACTTCTTTCCGGATGAAATGAGTCCGATAATTGTGGCTATAGGCCGCTGAATTGGTGTCTTTAGAATAGAATACACACCAAATCGTCTCCAATATAACTCGTAACGGATCTATCCTCCAAAACTGTAGACTTCAGGCTTGCGCATTTTCTATAGCAGAATACGATTTATACTATTTCGACAGATATCAACCCACATAGTTACTTAGCGTGTTGTCCCAAACAGACAAGTGGCTAACCAAAACTATTAGATAATAGTAAGATAAATCCTACTTCATGGAAATGGCCGATATCAAATCACCCCGAAACACAGCGAGGGCCTTCCC
>LKML01000136.1 GCA_001563795.1 Haloferacaceae archaeon B1-Br10_E2g22
GGTGAGACGACAGGTCGGTTCCTGCGCGATCCGACCTCGTTCGAGGTCGTGGCCAACGCGCATTCGGTATCCCAGAACAGATCCCATTTCGGCCGGTAGTACTCAGCGAGAGTGGCCGAAGGACCGCACTGATTGAGCGAACAGTCCGAACCGGTCTGAAAGTGACCGCGACTCCCAGTGCCGGTCGCTCTCCCAGATAACCGTGCCTTCGGGGTCGACGCCGAGATACGGCTCGGCGGTCGCCCGAACACCGACGTACAGCACGGGGCCGTCAGCTCCCTCGTGGAAGCCAAGCAGCCGGGCCGACCGCTCTCGGAACGTCTGATTGTGTTGTTCGGTTCCGGATCGAAGCTCGAATATAGAAAGCGTCGGCGCTGGCGGGCGCGTGCAGACGGCGGCCCACTCGCCATCGTCGCTGACAGCCGGTCGGCTGAGATTCGAGTCGAACGACAGCGAGTGCTGTCGCTGCCCACTATCGATCAAATGGACGGTCGCACCGACGGTATCGGGGGTACTGCCGGAGACGACAACCGCGGAGCCGTCGTTGGCGATTGCCGCATCAACTGGTCGGTCGATAACCTGTATATCGACCAGTTTGTCGCGTTGGAACCGGAACCACCGTGACTGTTCGCCGTCGCTCCGGCGACCGAACGCAAGCATCCACCGTCCGTCGACCGACTCAACCGACTGGCACTGGAAGCCAAAACCGTCGTAGGACAGCTGACAGTCGGTCGGCGTCTCGGGTACCCCGTGGCAGTCGAATCCCGGTGGCTCGGCCGGTCCCTGCGTGAGCAGCCTCCTGCGGATCATGTCTCTGACATGATACAGATTAGTAATCAATCTATGGATCTCAGTTTTTATAGATTATATATCAACAGGTACGACTATATGTCGTACAGAGTGGCCTGAAAAACCTATTTTAGTATTGAGTGCTCATTCTAAATCCATTCTTAACAGACCGTTTTAGTCCACAATAGTAGAGAATATATCAAAATTATAAAACTACTATATCCAGCTAGTGTAGGATCTATTCGATGGCACACGATTCGACCGGCTCGAATGTAGACCGTTCACGACGAAAATTCATACTGGCTGGCGGGGCTGTCGGAACGGCTGCGATTGCCGGCTGTCTCGGCGACAGTGACGATAGTGACAGTCAGGCAGGCGCAGGACTCGGCGGTAGTAGCAGCGGCGGTAGTGGCGGCGCGAACGATCCTCTGCTTTCCGATAGCTTCGATCCGCAGAACCCCGACTGGGAGAACAACAACTATCTCGGCAGTAAGATGGTCGAGCACAACTACATTCGAGGGTCGACCGCTGACCTCGAATCAATGGGCAACCGTGGCCGAGAGGAGGCGGTCTACGGTCGGTCTCCCCGCGAGCACCCAACCGATTCCTCGGAGTGGATCGACCCCGACCCGATCGTCTACGCCGACCTTCCGCGGGAGGACACCCAGCAGGCGTACGCCGACCAGATCGAGCCGATGATCGAGAAGCTCGAGGCCGAGACGGGTCGCAACGTCGAGTTCCAGACGATCGACAGCTACGCGGCGGTTGTCGAGGGGATGCGATCCGAGCGGATCCATCTCGCGAACTTTGCAACCGGCAATACGCCGTTCGGCGTCAACATGGCCGGGATGGTGCCGCTGGCAAGCGGTGTTGCGGGCGACGGCCAGTTTGGCTACCGACTGCTGGCGATCACCCGCGCGGACATGGACGAGATACAGAGTGTCGAGGACTTCAACGACTTCCGAGCAGCACACACAGAGGAGTCCTCGAACTCCGGCAATCAGGCTCCGTCTGCGTTGTTCGACGAACACTTCGGGCTCACTCGAGGAGAGAACTACAACCCCGAAATGTCCGGCGGCCACGAACAGTCCGCTCGCGGGATCGCTTACGGCGACTACGACTGTGGGCCAATCTGTAGTACGTGTATCGAACGGACTATCGACGCCGTCGACGACATCAGCTGGGACGATTTCAAGGTCGTCTGGGCGGCCGATCCATTCCCACCGGGGCCGATCGGCTACCGATTCAACCTCCACGAAGAGATTATCGAGGGTGCCCGCGAGACCTGGCTGAACACCGACTGGACAGCCACGAGTTACGCTGAAGCTGCCTACCCGCAGTTCGTCGAGGTCGACTACGTCAACCACTGGCACGACGTAATGGTCAACCAGCAGTACAACGGCGTCGAATACGACGAGGAGACGCTGTAGCCGCAGATCGACTCGGTATCCACTCATCACACTACATATGCTCGAAACAACCAACCTGCGAAAGCTGTACCCGACTGGCGACGAGGCACTGAAGGGAATCACGACGACCGTTGACGGCAACGAGATCGTCGCGATGATCGGCCCGAGCGGTGCTGGCAAGTCGACGTTCATCCGCTGTATCAATCGTCTGACCGAACCGACTGACGGAGCAATCCACCTCGACGGCACCGAACTCACCACGCTCGACGACAGGGCGATGAAGACCGCCAGACGGAACATCGGGATGGTGTTCCAAGAGTACAACCTCGTCGAACGCCTCACCGTGATGGAAAACGTTCTGTCAGGTCGGCTTGGCTACGTCTCGAACTGGGCGGCTTTCCGCCGGAAGTTCCCACAAGAAGATATCGACCGCGCCTATAATGTCCTCGAGACAGTCGGCCTCGCCGGGATGGAAAACAAGCGGGCCGACGAGCTGTCGGGCGGCCAACGCCAGCGCGTCGGTATCGCTCGCGCGGTCGTCCAAGAGCCGAAGATCCTGCTCGCCGACGAGCCGACCAGCAGCCTCGATCCGGAGTCGTCGCATGCAGTCATGGAGTTGTTGACTGATATCGCCGACAGAAAGGAGATTCCAATCATCATCAACATCCACGAGGTCCCTCTTGCGGTCGAGTACGCTGACCGAATTCTCGGACTCCACGACGGCGAACTCGTCTTCGACGGGCCGACCGCTGACCTCGACGACGACGCCAAAGACGTGATCTACCGTGGCGTCGAGCCGCCGACATCGACCGTCGAGCGGGATGTCGAACTGCCGTCGGAAACGGGCGACGAACTGATTCAGGATCGACCGACCGTCGCGGGGGATTAGTGTGCCGACCCAAGAGACTGCTGGCGAGCTCTCCGGCGGTACGCGACGCTGGCACCGACCGTCAGTGTTCGGGAGTCAGCGGCTCAAATGGACCGTCTACGCCGGAACCGCGCTCTTTGTGCTGTGGTCGGTCGTCTCGTTGCTCTCAGGCGTGACGCTTTCAAGAGTGAGTATTGGCGTCCAGAACGGCTACCTGCTTCTCGAAAGCATGGTCCCGCCGGAAACCTCCAGTGAAAACCTCCAGCGTGTGTACACGTATCTGTTCGAGACGGTCGCAATGGCGTTCGTCGCGACATTTACGGGTGTGTTGCTTTCGGTTCCAATCGCTGTCGGCGCGGCCGAAAACATCTCGCCGAAACCGATCTACCTGTTGAACCGCGGGATCATCAGCATCACCCGCTCAATTGATGAACTCATCATTGCGATTATTGCGGTCAAAGCTATCGGCGTCGGCCCACTGGCAGGGATTATTGCAATCAGCTATCTCACGATCGGGTTTTTCTCGAAGCTGTTCGCCGAGGATATCGAAGATATCGATATGGGCGCGACAGAGGCAATCGAGGCCAGCGGTGCCTCCCGGTTCCAGACGTTCGTCTACGCGGTCATCCCACAGGTTGCCCCCCGATTTATCGGCCTGACGGTCTACCGCTGGGATATCAACATCCGGTCGTCGACGATTATCGGCATTGTTGGTGCGGGCGGGATCGGAACGCTCCTCATGCGCTCGTTTAGCCGCTATGAGTACGACTTCGCGGGGACGATCCTACTGTCGATCATCGTGGTCGTCTTGGCTGGCGAACTGTTCAGTGCCTACGTTAGACGGAGAGTCACATAATGGCCGCTGAAGATGGCCGAAACTGGGAGCGATTCGACACCATCACCCAACTAAAACGGCTTATGATGCTGGTGATAGCTTCCGCGACGGTCGTCGGCTCGTGGATCGTGTTGGAGCTCGATCTACAGTACGTCTGGACAGCTCCGCGAGAGATGCAAGATCTCGCCGTGCGGATGTATCCGCCGGAGTGGGCCTACGCCCCCGAGATCGTCTGGCCGTTGATCGAGACGATCCACATCGCTGTCGTCGGGACGCTGTTTGCGATGGTGCTGTCGATCCCGGTCGCGTTTCTCGCCGCCGAGAACACGACGCCGAACAAACTGACGTATGCGGTCGGCAAACTCGTCGTGACAGTGACGCGGTCGGTTCATACGATCATCTGGGCGCTGTTGTTCGTCGTGATGCTCGGTCCTGGTGCGTTCGCCGGAATGGTGGCGATCGCGTTCCGCTCGATCGGCTTTGTCGGCAAGCTCCTCGGCGAGGAGATCGAGGAGATCTCTTTCGACCAAGTCGAGGCGATCAAAGCGACCGGGGGCTCGACATTTCAGGTGCTGCTGTACGGAGTTATCCCACAGATCAAGCCAGCACTGATCGGAATCGGCGTCTATCGGTGGGATATCAACGTCCGCAACGCGACGATCCTCGGCGTTGTCGGTGCGGGCGGGATCGGCGTTCAACTGTTTGGCGCGGTCGACGCCTTCCGCTGGTCAGCCGTGCTGACGATCCTGATCGCGATCCTTGGTATCGTGCTGCTAAGCGAGACGATCTCGGCCCGAGCGCGGGCATTGGCCCGGTGAGCAGCTATGACCAACACGACACCCCACCCGAAACGTAGACGCCAGCTTCTCGGGGCCCTGTCGACCGGAGTCGCCGTGGCAATGAGTGGCTGTTCGACGGTGAGTTCGCGCAGCGGGGCCAGCGAGAGCGACGGAGACTCCACGGAGGGCACTGAGACCGGGCCTGACGTTGATTACCAATCTGCCGGGCAGACCGACGCTGATCACCAATCTGTCGAGCAGACCGACACCGATGGCCAGTCTACCGAGCAGGCCGACGGCTGTGGCTGTCCCGACTGACACGCCTGACCACGCGGTCATCCAGAACCGAACACAGCCACCCGCTCGACGACAAACCGATAGATCAGCACAAACAACGCAGTCACAGATTCACGAACACCGTTAATACAATCACCATGACAACATCATCATCACCGAACCGATCAGCAAACCACGACAACCGCACCGACGCTGCCGTACTCTTCGATATGGACGGAATCGTCTTAGAGGGGCGGGGAACCGATCCCATCGTCCACTCGCTGGCCTTTGACGATGCTATCGCAGAGCTCGACGAGAGCCCGGATATCGACAGCGACACACGAGAAGTCCTCTCGTCGTACGAGTACACGACAGCGTTCGAAACGGCCTGTGAGACGGTCGGCCTCGACCCGGTCGAACTGTACACCATCCGTGAGGAGTACAGCGTCGCACACACTATCGACCGTATCCGTGCCGGAAAACGAGCGCTGTACGACGACGCCGGAGCGATCACGGAACTCGCCTCCCAGTACACCACCGGGCTCGTGAGCAACAACTACGATCCGGTCGTCACGGTTACCGTCGAGCAGTTCGACCTCGAAGAGTTCTCGTTTGTGAGAGGCCGCGATCCGGGCCTTGAGGGCTTTCGACGACGGAAACCCGATCCCTACTACATTCAGGAGGCACTCGACGCACTCGACATCGAGAGCGGATTTTACGTCGGCGACCGGGTAACCGACCTGATCGCCGCCGAACGGGCAGGGTTACAGCCGGTGTTCGTCCGACGCTCGCACAACGAAGACGTCGACCCAGAGATCGAGGTGTACCACGAAGTAGACTCGCTGACCAAACTGCCGGATCTGCTCTCTGAGTCTATCCGAGCCTGATCATCAAATATCACCGGTAGTATGGACCATTTTTGAGGCAGTTGGTGCCAACACTCCGGATCGACAAGTTGATTTCAATAAAACGACGCTCGGATATA
>LKML01000137.1 GCA_001563795.1 Haloferacaceae archaeon B1-Br10_E2g22
ACGGTAGGACGCCTCGTCCGAGCGGAACTCCCTGCCAGCGGGGTTCTCCGGTCGATTTATTAGTGACGTGCTATCGGTTCCACCTGAAACAGAGGGGGTTGCATGACGACAGACGACACACACCCGGAGCCTGATTCCACCGACGACGAGCCGACAGCCCCGAGAGATCGTTCTGCAACGTCGACCGATCTGGATTTCGATACGATGCTCGGAGCCGATGGGAACAAAGAACGCAAGGGTCTGTTCGACGACCTACTGTCGAGCGAGCCGATTTTCGAGAACAAAGAGGTTCTCAGACCTTCATACACTCCACATGAGCTACCACACCGAACCGACCAGATCAACCAGATGGCGACGATTCTTGTCTCTGCGCTCCGTGGCGATACCCCCTCAAACATTCTCATTTACGGGAAAACCGGAACCGGCAAAACCGCAAGCGCGAAGTTCGTCAGCCAGGAACTCGAATCCACTTCACAGAAGTACGACGTCCCCTGTGAGGTCGAGTACATCAACTGCGAGGTGACCGACACCCAGTACCGGGTGCTTGCCCAACTGGCAAACAAGTTCATTGAAAAAAACGAAACCAGAATCGAATCACGAATCGAGGCACTCAAAACGGTTCGTGATCGGCTGGCGTCCGAACTCGACTCGACAACATCAGACACGGACAACCCGGCCGACGAAGACGACATCACAGCCGATCTAATCGCCGCCGCCGAACCGGACAGCGAGTCGACTGAGACTGACGACGGATCCGAAACCGACCAACAGACAGCCGACTTCGACTCCGTCGAGGCGGTCGAGACCGAAATCGAATCGCTGCAGGCCGATCTCGACGAGATGGATCCCGTCCCGATGACGGGATGGCCCACAGATCGGGTGTACTCAACGTTTTTCGAGGCCGTCGACTACCACGAGCGCGTGGTCGTTATCATGCTCGATGAGATCGATAAACTCGTCGAAAAAAGCGGCGACGACACCCTCTACAACCTCTCGCGGATGAACTCCGAGCTCACCAACTCGCGGATTTCGATTATGGGCATCTCGAACGATCTCAAGTTCACCGACTTTTTGGATCCGCGTGTCAAATCCTCGCTCGGCGAAGAGGAGATCGTCTTTCCGCCGTACGACGCCACTCAACTCCGTGATATTCTCCAACATCGGGCGGATGTCGCGTTCAAATCCGAGGCACTCACCTCGGACGTGATCCCGCTGTGTGCGGCGTTTGCAGCCCAGGAACACGGCGATGCCCGCCGTGCGCTCGATCTGCTTCGGACCGCCGGTGAACTCGCCGAGCGAAGCCAATCGGACAGTATCGAAGAAACACACGTCCGACAAGCCCAAGACAAAATCGAACTTGACCGGGTCGTCGAGGTCGTCCGGACGCTCCCGACTCAGAGCAAAATAGTCCTGTTTTCGATTATCCTCCTTGAAAAGAATGGGGTTCATAACATCAACACCGGTGAGGTGTTCAACATCTACAAACGCCTCTGCGAAGAGATCGACGCCGATGTGCTCACCCAGCGGCGCGTCACAGACCTCATCAGCGAACTCGATATGCTTGGTATCGTTAATGCAGTTGTCGTCTCGAAAGGCCGCTACGGCCGCACCAAGGAGATGAACCTCTCGGTCCCGATTGACGAAACCGAGGCAGTCCTGCTTTCGGACTCGCGGCTCGGCGATATCGAAAACGTCCAACCGTTCGTGCAGGCCCGGTTTGACAACAACTGAAGCCGTCGGCTCTCGCTACCTGAGCAGGTCACGTCGACCGATCGCGTACGCACCACTCACTGTAATCGCCCCGAGACCGACCGGAAACAGTGGGCTCCCGCTCGCTGCGCCGGTGAGTGCGAGCCGAATGTATCCCACGTATGGGACACGCAGTTGTGCGATGCCGGTTACCCACTCTGGTTTGACAACTGGGGCGATTCCGTTTGCCTGATCGTACTGCGCGTTGCTTGCGGTGTTATCGCCCTTTGTAATGTAGCCGTCGTGTGGTGCTGGACAGTACTGGAGCTCGTCACAGTCGTCGGCCGAGACGTACTCGGCGTTTGCCTGTTCATACCAGTTTTCACCTTCTTCGACGAAAAAGTGTGCCCGGTGGATAATTGGTGGCCCACTCGCCTCCGGATTGTCGAAAACGACCACGCTCCCGGCAGCATTAAATGAGGTATACTCGGTCTCACTCACTGTCCCTGCAGTGACGACACCGAGCCCATCGGCTTCATTCGGGCTGAAACGACCGGGTTCGGTGACAAAGACCAGATCGTACTGGTTAATGTTCGGCTCCATGCTTTCGCTTTCGACTGCTACCATCGGTGGCCACACGCCGCTGATCCCAAACAGGAGTCCACCGATCAGGAGTACGATAATGATGCTGATACTCACCTCTCGAAGCAGTAACAACGGACCATCAGTTGCGGTGAGAAACTGCCGCCACAGAGGGTCGGCCGGTTCAGTCGACTCCGCTGATGATTCAGCTACAGAAGGGCCAGAATTTGGAGACATATGAACCGCGTCACTATGTCCGTTGTTGCTGTCTTCGTCGACGCCCGGAGTCGTCGCTAAGTCAGTTTCTGTCAGGTTAGACTGTCGCTGGCCAGTCTCTTCAGCCGGGGAGTCCCGGTCTATAGTCGACTCGGTGTCGCGATCCGGTCGACGATCCCCGTCAGTCATTATCCACCCATTCGATGGGGGCGTGTTTGAACCTTCGGGGTAATACCCTGTCTACGTCTTGTGATTTAATCCAAAGATACCGTCGTCTCGACCGAGTATAATGGCTTCCTACTCACACGTACACTTAGTTTAGCTGTCAGACACATACAGTATGCAGTGGCTACTGCGGCAGATGAGCAGTCTCTGGTTCGGCATGCTTTTGGCTGGAGCTATCCCACGAGTTGGTGTGCCACTGGAGACACACTCGCGGATCGTCCAGTCGTTGGCTGCCCACGGCTACAACGCCGAGCGCGCGGCAGTCACACTATTAGCCGGTGTCGACGATCCGCAGGCTGCAGTTTCGGCCGTCGCCGAGTCGGTTCCTGACGACACCCTCCGAATTACCGTCGACGACGTCCGACCAGTGCTGGACGATGCGCCAGCACCCGATCCAACAGCTGTCGAGTCGTCTCATACACAAACTTCAGCTTCGGAGCCGTCGTCTGAATCCGGTACTTCTACTCCATCGACAAACCCGAAAAATCAGTCGAAGCAACAGGGTTCTGCAGTCGAAACGAAGGGGTCTTCGAAGACGCAGGTCTCGACTCCAGACACCACCGCAGCAGGCTCTCGCTCGCGTTCAACAGCGACTCGGTCGCCACAGCCAGCCGAGATTGCCGGTGATATCACGGGTCGATCCACTGGAACCGGTGAGTACAAACAGTTCGTCACGACGTTTCGAGATCGGTACGAACGACTCTCGAAACTGTTAGGCGGCCGTGTCAACCACCGACCGGCATCAGCGATTCAGTCGATGGCCGGAGGTAGCGAAGCCGAGATGATCGGACTGGTCAACGACATTCGCTCGACAGCCAGCGGCCACTGGCTGATCGAACTCGAGGACACGACTGGGACGTTTCCGGTGCTCGTGATGAAAGACCGGGATATCGCTGAGTTAGTCGACGACTTACTATTGGACGAATGTATCGCCGTTCAGGGAACGTTGTCAGACGACGCGGGGATTATGTTCGTCGACTCATTGTTTTTCCCTGATGTCCCCCGCACCTTCCGACCGTCGACCGCTGACCGCCACGTCCAGGCTGCCCTTATTTCCGATGTTCACGTCGGCAGCCAAGAGTTCATGGCTGAGGCTTGGGATCGGTTTACCAACTGGCTGCACACCGAGGAGGCCGAACACGTCGAGTACCTCCTGATCGCGGGCGATATGGTCGAAGGCGTCGGCGTCTATCCCAACCAGGACGAGGAGTTGGATATCATCGACATCTTCGATCAGTACGAGGCTTTTTCGGAGCATCTCAAAGCCGTCCCTGGTGATATGGAGATCGTCATGATTCCCGGCAACCACGATGCGGTTCGGCTGGCCGAACCACAACCCGGCTTCGACGAGGAGCTTCGCAGCATTATGTCGGCTCACGACTGCCGCATCTCGGGGAACCCATCGACGGTGACCATCGAGGGCGTTTCTGTGCTGATGTATCACGGCGTCTCACTCGATGAAGTAATTGCTGAACTACCCGAACACAAAGCTAGTTACGACGAGCCTCATAAGGCAATGTACCAACTACTTAAAAAGCGACACGTCGCCCCGCAGTACGGCGGCCGGATGCGACTGGCTCCGGAGACAACGGACTACTTAGTTATTGACGACGTACCTGACATCTTCCATACGGGCCACGTCCACAAACTCGGTTGGGGGAAGTACCACAACGTCTTGGCGGTCAACAGCGGCTGCTGGCAGGCCCAAACCGAGTTCCAAAAGAAGGTCAACATCGACCCCGACGTGGCTCACGCACCGATCGTCGACCTCGATACGCTGCATATGACTGTCCGGAAGTTCGCCTGAATTCGTGTCGAATTAGGGTTGTTGGCGGTACCGAATCGTCCGCGAGCCGCGGAACATTGGGCCGCTTCCGTCGTCGAAGAAACCCGCAGCCTCAACAGCAGCCGTTTTTTCGGCGGCGTCGGTTTCGACCAACACTTCAACGGCCATGTTTTCGCAGGCCGCAAACCGGACTGGCTCGGCTAACAGTCGTTCGCAGGCCTCGCGTGTCCCACCGAATTGGGTAACATGAACGGTTTGTTCGTGCGCATCAAAACTCACGAAACCCAGCAACTCGGTGTCACTGGCGTCGGTGTCGACGTTTGGATCGCGGTTTCTTTGATCTCGTTCGGCGACGCGGACGCTTCGGTCGTGGACGAGGTTTCGGACGACATCCGCTGGTGCATCGGCCAACGCCGCAATCGCCTCGGCGTCGTCTTCGACTGCGTCCCGAATGTGCATACGCGTTCTACCGTCGCTGTCCCGATAAAATCAGGGGGCCAATCCATCGAGCGATACTGAAGGGTTTATTTGTACTCACTCGAACCGTAGGCTATGAGCACGGCTACCAAGATTGTACTGGGGACAGTTAGTGTCTCGACTATCCTTGCGGTCGGCATCATCCTCTCGTTCGTCTTCGCCTGATGTTCAGTCAGCGCGAACTTTCGTCGACCCTTTCGGCGGTTCGAGACCAACAGGCTCCTGCAGCAGTCGTCGTCGACGTCAAACAGGACTTCGAGATTCTCCCACCAGCCGTCGCCGAGGATCTCGGTCTCTTCGTTGCGGCCCTCGATCCAGCCACCTACCCCGCCGACTGGCTTCCAGCCGATGCACCGCAGGCGCTACAGCGGTATGCGAGTTCGACATTTACCGTTGGAATGCCCGGCGACGGCACCGTCGTCTGGACCGACCAAACCGAGCCACCGACCGTCTTACTTAAAAAACGTGCCGAGGGAACGCCCGAAGACTTCCTAGAGTTTCTGGTCGCCGAAGCGTTCGTCAAGATCGGCTGTGGCGTTCCGGAACACTTTCTCCCGTTTTTCGGCAAGCAGTACGCCGCGCTGGCAGAACAGACTGCTCTCGGGCCTGCAGATACGTATCAGGTCGCTGCCGCGCTGTTCGAGGGATGGGTCGGCTTGCAGACCCGCGAGGTCTTCGAATCGTGGGCCGACGATCCCAGCCTCGAACCACTGTACGAAACGTGGCTCGATGCCGGCCAGCGACTCGACGGTCGACTCAATGACCTCTCGCGAGCGGTCGCCCACGGCGAGATGACGTTTCCCGAAACCACGGAGTACGCCTGCTCGGCCATTAAACACGGCCGTGAGCTGCCGACGCCCTTTGCCGCGCTCGATACGGACGCCTATCGGGAGTACGG
>LKML01000138.1 GCA_001563795.1 Haloferacaceae archaeon B1-Br10_E2g22
CGGTCGTCGAGCGTTTGGGCGAGTGACCACACGCGGTCAATACCGAGTTTGTCCTCGACGTACGACGAGTACGGGCCCGGAAACCCATCCAGTCCATTCATAAATAGCCCCGAATCGTCGACAACGACCGGCTCGCCGAGTTCGCGGTAGGCATCACGTGCGCCCTCGGCGGCGATGGTTTCCATCGACTCGTGTTGGATCTCGGGATAATCGTAGTCGTAGCTCTCGATCACATCGCCCAGATACTGCCGGGCTTCCCGGACCTTTCCGGGGTTCGTCGTTACATAATAGAGCATACCAGTCGGTTCGGTCGACGGCTCAAAGAGCCGTCGGTTCGCCCGACAGCTCAGTCCTCAAGAATGACTTCGACCGGCTCGTCGACGTCCGTCTCCTCGGCGTCAGCCTCGGAGCGACTGTTTCGTTCCTGATAGTACAGTGCGCCCGCGACACCGAGAAGCACCCACGACCGCCAAGAGGCGAGATTAAGCGTGTAGCCGACGCCGAACGGCTTTTTGACGAGCATACCTTTGCCGGGCTGCCAGTAGGCCGACAGCATACGGCCGAGCGAGGGTCGTTCGAAGTTGTACGGAATGCCGAGGATTTCGCCAGTGTCTGGTTTGTCTGCCATACAGCCATCTACAGGCTTCGAGGTAATGAAAATTCGCCCTCTCAGACCGACGAGTCGGAGTCGACTGCTCTGTCTGCCGAGTCGGTTTTACCCTCTTGGGTCTCGCCGGGCAGTTCAGTTGGTTCGGTCGACGACTCGTGGCTCCGGCGGCTGATGTCGCCGGTTTTCGAGAGTCGCTGCCGATCTGGGTCGTAGGAAGTTCCTTCCAGATGGTAGGCGGCGACTACTAGGAGTTCTGGAGTTACCTGCGAGGTCCCAAGCCAGCCACAGTCGACAAGCCGCTGGCGAATCTTGGCTTCGAGTGCGTCAAAGCCGTCGACGGCTGCTTGTTGGCGACTAATCGTCTCGGCGGCTGTGGCAAGCGCGTCGGCGCGTTCGAGCCAGCCATCGACAAAGGTGTCGACGCCTTGGTCGGTCGACACTGTCGTAACTTGATCGTTTTTAAGTACTGTCGGTGGCTCACGAAATGCCGGTGGGGCGCGAGGCTCCATCGAACACAAGCTTTGTTGGGTCTTGGCAACCGTTTCGAGGGCTGCCGAAAGCACGTCGAGAGTGGTTTCGGCGACCCACGCCTGCAGCGACTCGACGTCCGGCGCAGTATAAAGGGGATCGAGGCTGCCGAGCGACATACTGACCGCCTCAACGAGTTCGGGAAACGGCTCGCCCGCGACCGTCAGTATCGGGTGGTCGGCGACCTCGTCGGTGAACGCCCAGAGTTCGACGAACGCCGGCTCACAGAACGTGCGTCTGAGCCGCCGGCTGGCAGCGACAGCCTCCGGCGCTCGTCTGTCTTCGGGAGTCGGTACCGTCGGGTCGGGCCGCTCGGTGATCGCTTCAGCAGTCGGATTTTCGGCAAGCCGACCGATTGTCGTCGCAGCCGACACCAGCGACCGAGCTAACTCCGAGAGCCCCGCCGTGCCCGCTCGGTTGCTGAGCATATCGAGGCGGTCGGCTACCCGTGCGTACTGCTCGACGGCCGCTGAGATGTTTCCACGCCGGGCAGTGTCGTCGGCATCCGCAAGATGTCGACGAATCCGGGCGACAGAGCGGGCGATTTCAGCGTGCTGGTATCTGTCGTCGGCGAGCCCAATTGGTGGAACAGTGGCATCGATACGCGCCTGCGTCTGGCGGAGCACCCGCAGCGTTCGCACAATCGTTCGACGGTCGTCAGTGTCGACGGTTGGCGGCGGCTCGACTCCGTACAGATCGTCGATGGCGGCGATTGTTATGCCCGCCGTATCGTACAGCAGCGCCTCAAGAGCGGTCTCGATCCGTGTGGCTTCTGCAGCGTAGGTGCTGGCAGTGGCTCGCAGCTGGTGATCGCCGTCGGTCGACAGCGAGTCAACCTCCGGGGCTTTCCGCTCGGCGGTCGCCATCTGTTTCGCCTCAGTGGCGATGTCGTAGGCTCGGCGGTAGGCCCTGATCGCAGAGAGATACGCCACAAGCGCACGCTGGTGGTCGTCGTCGCTGAGTGCCTGATCACCAGCCAGTACCGAGTACCAGCCGTCGGCAGCTGCCGCCCGGATCGTCGACAGCGCGCTGTCGAATCCCTCGCCGGTTTCTTCGTCGATAACCCGTTCTAACAGCCGCTGAATCAATCCGAGCTGATCTGGGTCATCGAGTTCAGCAGCAAGCGGTTCGTCGGCAAGCAGATGATCGAGTCGCCCAAACAGCGGAGCCAGCCCATCGAGCACCGTCTCGACGGGACTGCGTCGACCGCGGACAACGGCCGCAGCAACAGCACCGATAGTTGGGGCGGCCAACTGTAGAGCCGTATCGGTCAACGAACGGGCCCGGTCGGAATCACCCTCTCGGTGGGCAGCCTCGGCGGCCGACAGCTGTAACGTCGCACCTGTGGTGGGTCGATGTCGCTCGACAGCACCGCCGAGGCGACTCCAGAACAGGGCAACCCGGCTTTGCAGATTGCTGGTCGCCGAGAGCGAATCGAGTTCCTCGGCAGCCATCCGCACGAACTCGTGGTCGGCGAGTCGGGCGGCGGCTTGATCGAGCAGTTTACTGGTTTTTCCCGGCTCCTCGGCGGTCGCTGCGAGCCGCTCGCTGCCATCCGTCTCGTCGGTCGACGCTTCGAGACCCCTGCGTGAGCCGTGCGTGCGTCGGCGGCGTTCGACCCACCGATCAAGCCAATCAAGCAGGCGGTAGGCCTGTTCAATAACCCAGTTGTGAAGCCGCCGGAGCCGCGTCGACTCATTGTCGCCGACTGCCCACAGACTGACAGACAACATCACCCCACCGAGCAGGCCGACTGGAAACCAGCCGGCACCACCGAAGCCGAACAGCACGACGGCACGCGAACCGAACGGAACCCCAACTGCGACGACGGTGATCGCGGCGGCCTCGATGCCAAAACGGGTTGCGGGCTTCAACCGATTGCTGTCGGTCGACCGGCGAGTCGACGGTGTCGAAAGCGCACTGGCCGCAAAGCCACTGGCCGTTACAACCCCGCCACCAACCAGCCCGCCGAACAACATAACGGCGAACAACGTTGCATCAGGGACGATCAACAGCCCGCCCGCCCCACCGAAAACGGCGACTAACAATCCACCGATAGCCGCAAACGGTCCGAGCCCCTCGACCGAGGTGCCGCTCACGAGCAGCCACGCGGCGATAATCCCGATTGCATAGCCGAGCGCAGCCGTCGACAGCGTCGGTAGCCACTGAATCGAAACAGCCGTAACCGAGACCGCCGCAACGAACAGCCCGGCTGAGAGCGTTGCCACCGCCGTTGAGACGGCCTCACCGGAGAGATGCCGGTAGGCAGTGCGGTGGCTGCCGGCCGCAACCCCAGCCAGCACGCCGAGGGCGAAAAACGTGTTTCGAGACACGCTCAGCCAGACAACGACGGCGGTCACACCGAGTAGCACAGCCCACCGAAACGCCTCCATGTAGCGATCCATGCGGTTAGAACACGTCCGGACACCAGCCCCGATAGACGACCACGGTTATCTGCCATCGGCCGACATCAGTTGAGTCGTTTTCGATCATCACACTGTACCGTCCTGGCTCGGTGACGTCGACGACCCGTTCGAGTCGCTCGACATCCCGACGTTCGACTACTGGTTCTTCGGCAGGATCGAACACCCGTAACAGCACGCCGGGACCCTCGATTCGACGCAGCCGAATATACAGCCGCTGGCCCGCCTCGGTGTCGGCATCGTACACGCGAAACCCACCCCGCTCGACGCGCTCGGTACGGTCGACGACTGTCTCGCAACTGCCGTCGCTCAGACAGCCAGCACCCCCCACCGAAAGACCGGCTGTCGCCGCCATGAGTGCCCGCCGGGAGAGGACCATATCTCAGTGGTTGGCTCAACCGGCTTAAGCATCTGTCATCCAAAAATCGGATCTGATACTCTGCGAACCCCGATAAGTAGTCACTGCCTACTGATACCGGCCACGACCTTCGATCGTCGACAACCGCTCGAGCACCGCGGGCTCTCCTCGCTCGGCATAGCCCGCCACAGCGGCCGCACAGAGCGGCTCGGGATTGTCGGCGGTTGCTTCGAGACTCTGCTGAAACACGTGGAGGTCCATCGCGTGATCCTCGATGTGACCGGTATGAAAGCCGAGCCCGAAATCGATGAGCCACGTTCGGTCGCCGACCCGAACGTTTCGTGTTGTCGGATCGCCGTGGACGAAGCCGGCGTCGTGGATCGCTGCGAGATGCGCGCCAACCTGTCGGATGGGCTCAAGAGCCAACTCGGCTGCCAAATCACGCTCGCCGACGTGTTCGAAAATAAGTGTCGACTCGACTGGGTCGACGTCCCAGACCAGCGGGGTCGGGACGCCGATTTGTCGGGCTTGAGAGGTGAGTCTGGCTTCGGCTGTAGTCCGTTCGCGACGGAGCGTCTCATCCAGTTCAGGATGGCGGTAGGCTTTGGCTACTCGCCGCTTGCGGACACAGCGGCCCGGAAGACTCATCGAGAGGGCTTCAGGATCGACCACATCGACGACGGCCTCTGCTCCGCGCTGTGTCGACGGTGTCTCAGCAAGCCCGCGGGCCACCGAGGGCTCGTCGGCACGCCACCGCACAGGGACCTGATCGGGCCGGAAGTTGGGGTCGACCGCGCTGTCTTCGAGCGCGAGTGTGTCGCCAGCGGCGAGCTGTTTTGCACCCAAGACGGCGATCATCCCGGCGTTGTCGCGTAAAAAGCGGGCCTCAGGCGCGAAAAAGGAGGCCCCGCGCTCCTCGCACATCGTTTCGAGCATTGCTTGAAGACGGGCGTTTTGGCCGACCCCACCACCAAGGACGAGTTCGTCGGTACCGGTCAGCGACAGCGCGCGCTCTGCGACCTCTGTGAGCATCCCAAAGACGTGTTCTTGGAGAGAAAAGCAGATGTCTTCGACTGCATGGCCGTCGTCTGCAGCCTGTTTTGCTGCGCTCATAATGCCCGAAAACGAGAAATCCATTCCCTTGACGACGTACGGGAGGTCAATGAACTCACCGTCTGCGGCCGCCTGCTCGATTTTCGGCCCGCCGGGATGGCTCCAACCGATATGCCGGGTGAACTTATCAAGGGCGTTGCCAACGCCAGTGTCCATTGTTTCGCCGAGCACTCGGTATCGACCGTTGTGGTAGCCTAGTAGATGGGCGTTGGCTCCCGACGCGTTGAGACAGACCGGCGAGTCGAACCCCGATTGGTGTCGACCGATCTCCAGATGGGCAACCATGTGATTGACGCCGACAAGCGGAACCGCAAGGCGCTGGGCCGCCGCACGGGCAGCTGTTCCAACCGTTCGGAGACACGGGCCGAGTCCGGGCCCCTGTGAGAAGGCGACGGCGTCAATACCGTATACGTTGGCGTGGTCGACTGTGGCGGTTTCGGCAGCGTGATGGAGAATCGTCTGTACAACCGTTGGAATCGCCTCACCCATGTGCTCGGCGGCCTCGCGCGGATGAATGCCACCGCTCGTGGGCTGGTAGGGATCGCTTTCGATAACAGTCGTGTTCTCGGCAGTGTCATGCAGTGCCGCGCTGGCAGCCCAGGCGGTTCCTTCGATGCCGAGAACGCGCATTCGGCCGGTCAGGCTTCCTCGGCTTCGGCCTCGGGGTCGTCGATTTTGTTACGCGCGAGCATGTGTTTCTGTTCGACCTCGCGGGCGAACTCGGGGCTCTCGTAGACCTTGGCGTAGCCGACGGTTTTTCGCATGCCGAAGGCGGTATCGAGTTCGTGAACAACGACCTCGTCTGAGCCTTTGTCGAGTTTGGCCGCCAGACTGTC
>LKML01000044.1 GCA_001563795.1 Haloferacaceae archaeon B1-Br10_E2g22
CATACTTGACTATACACAACCTAACATACTAGCCACTGTGATTGTATACAAACAGATGATCGTAGTAGCAAGACTGTATCAAATCCCTGCAGAAAGGTAATCGAATCTTTGGAACACCGAAATTGATACCTGAGTTACTGATAGATTGCTGCTGATTGTCGAAGAGACCAATGCTGCGATTCGTACCGCTGTTGTACGCACTGCATCGAGTGGTCTCCGAATACAGCTGGTAGCAACTCTATTACAAACCTGTAACTCGCCAGAATTGGGTTTGTGAACGCTACCACGATGCTCGCCGACGCAAACGTCCTTATTACTGGTGGTGCCGGCCTCGTCGGAAGTCATCTCGCAGAACACCTGTTGGATCAGGGTTCGACAGTCCATGTCGTTGATGACTTTTCGAAGGGAACACGTGATCGAGTCCCAACCGAAGCGACACTCAGTACGGCAGACCTTACAGATCAGGCTGCTGTCGCTGAGGTTATCACGAGTGATCTCGATATCGTTTTTCACCTGGCTGCATACACTGACACAAACTACCACGACGGCCAGAAACTGTTTGAACAAAATACGACGATGACTCACAACGTCCTCGAACGCATGAAAGAAGTCGGCGTTACAAACATTGCGTTTACATCATCATCAACGGTGTACGGTGAGGCCGCAACGCCCACCCCGGAAGATTATGCGCCGTGTGAACCAATCTCAATTTATGGCTGTTCGAAACTGGCCGACGAGGCACTGATCTCGACATACGCTCACTCCCACGGATTTCAAGCCTGGATTTTTCGATTTGCAAATATTGTCGGTAAACACCAGCGAGGAACTGTCATCCCTGACTTTATCGAAAAGCTTCTTGATGACCCAGAGACGCTTGAAATTCTCGGCGATGGTCGGCAAGAAAAGTCGTATATGCATGTCTCTGAGTGTGTTGAAGCGATCCAACACGTCGTCGAAAACGCAGACAACACCCTCAATACCTACAACCTTGGGACACGAACAACGACCTCAGTGACGACGATAGCCGATATCGTCACAAGCGAGATGGATCTCGATCCAGACTACAGCTATACAGGCGGCGAGCGAGGCTGGAGTGGCGATGTCCCGAGAATGCGACTCTCCATCGAGAAACTCGCAAGCCTGGGCTGGGAGCCTTCGCTGTCAAGTCACGAATCCGTCCGTCGTGGGACACAAGATCTACTCAACGAACTCGCACCGATCAGTACCTAATCAGATCTGAACACAAACGCAGACGGAAACCGCTTACTCGTCTGTATCGTCCGATACCGAGATTCCGCATCGAAGCTCTGTTGGATCTGAGTACTCTGTTTTAATACTCTTTCGTGAGTCTCCTGGTTGGGTGGCATCGTCGGGGTGGGCGGTGTCTTCAGTTTGGGCGATATCTTTGCGTTGAGTATCGCCGTTGGCTTCCTCGACAGTATCTAACGACATACTCTTGTGCTTTGTTTGGTTATGCTTTGTTAGTCACAAACTAGCACACCTGGCAAAATTTCACAAACAAATGGCCAATTTTAACCAAACTTGGTTCAAATCTTGCCAGTTTAAATGCCTAACAAACTGCAGTTCGGACTAATGGGCCGTTAGATACACAGAACATACTGCGGTGTGTTCTGTGTCGCCGACAGGCTGTTTTTGACCTCTCGAGGCCTAACAGCAGTATGAGCGATCCAATTGGTTCCACACAGCAGTTTTACACGCGCTGGGCGTGGCTGTACGACCTCGTAGCCGTCCATACGCCTGGCATCGGCGCAGTTCGTCGAACTGCAGCCGCCCGCCTCGATCCACAGCCTGGTGAGACGGTTGTCGAAATGGGGTGTGGGAGCGGTGCGAACCTCCCTTTTCTCCGCGAGCGGGTCGGCCCGAAGGGACGGGTGATCGGCGTCGATATGAGCCCAGGTGTGCTTGCAGTCGCCAGTTCTCGAGTCGAACGACATGGCTGGGAAAACGTCCACGTCGTTCGGGCTGATGCAACGGAGCCGCCACTCGAGGAAGGCGTCGATTGTGTGTTTGCCTCGCTGGTCGTCGGCATGTTCGAGGATCCTGTCACGGTCGTAGACATGTGGGCCGGCCTCGTGGGCTCTGGTGGACGAGTTGGCCTGTTGGATCTGGCCCGAAGCAGCCAACGGGTCGCCAGACCGCTCAATGGGCTGTTTCGGCAGTTCGTCACGCATGCTAACCCGCGGTCGGTCAGGGGGTCTTCCGATCCACTCGGACGACTCGACCGCCGAGTGGCCGCAGCCCACCGTCGACTCGGCCAGCGGTGTCAGAACGCCCAGTACGAAACTCACGCACTCGGATTCGTCCGACTCAGTGGCGGGACAGTCGATTAAACTACTCAGATGCCCACAACAAGTAGTATCAGCGTTAAGACGACAACGCCAGTACCGAACCACAACCGGTTGGCGCGTGGGTTTTTCGAGGGGGTGAGATCTAACGTTCGGTGATATGCAGAAAGCGGTCGGAACGGACGAACCCCCATCGGTGTGATTAGATCACCAAACAGGTGTCCACAGAGGGTGAGCATCGCAACTGATCCGAACCAGACGGCTGCCCACAACGGCGATACCGCGAGGATACTCTCATATCCGAGTCTGCTGAGAGCCATCACACAGAGACCAGAAAAAAGCGTGATCAGTAGACTGCAGCCGAGTGCAAACCAAACGGTGTGTGTCGGCCCCCGATGGTCGATTCGGTTGGTGTACGTATCGAGATCCGGTAACGGTGAAAACAGTACCATCAGCACGCCAGTGAGCACTGCCAGCGTGGGCTGGTTGATCGAAAAGAGCCATGCTGCAATCGGCGCATACAGTAACAGTGAGATACCGATATGGCCCTGTAGGTACATACTCCACGTTGGCTGTCGGATACCAAGAACCGTCGGGGTCGGTTAAAAAAGGGGGGGGCGTGAGACAGAGCGTTAGTCGTCAGCGGGTGACCGAGCAACCGTGAAGTCTACGGCTGTGCCGTCTTTGCCGAGTTCATCCAGTGCAACAGACGCTGCGCGTTTGCCCGACAACAGCATGGCACCGAACGTTGGGCCCATTCGTGGCAGGCCGTGAGTGGTCGCGGTCGCAAGCCCGGTGGCAATCACGCCGTCGTGGACTTTGCCAGTCTCGTTGACGACGACGTCTTCGCTCTCGGTGACCCACATCGAGTCGTGGCCGGGCGAGTCGTGACCGGGTGCGCCGTACTCGCCGTCGCCGCTTTTGTCCATGCCGACGTTGTTTTCTTTGGCGTGGGCGATTCCGGGTGCATCGAGCACACCGCGTTCCTCGAGTTTGGAGACAACGACTGCTTCATGACCCGTCGCGTCGATAACGAGGTCGGATTCAACGGCGATTGGGTCGACACAGGTGAGTTCTCGGGGCAGGGCATGAACCGGCGTCCAGTTCATAACGATGCCGGATACGCGGTGGTTCTCGCGGATCACGATGTCGGTAAACTCCGTCATGTTTTGGATCTTCGCGCCGGCATCACAGGCAGCCTTAATCAGGGCTGAACAGGCGTGTGGGCCTTTAGCGGTGTACAGTCCGTCGGCCTCGTCGCTTTCTTCATATGGGACGTTGAGTTCCTCAAGTACTTCCTCGGCTGGGTCTCGAACGGTCAACGTGTTCATCAAAAAGCCGCCGAGCCAGAAGCCACCGCCGAGATAGTTGTTTTTCTCGACGATCATCACTTTCACACCCTGTTCGGCGAGTTCTTTGGCGGCCATCAGCCCTGAGGGGCCGCCACCGACGATGATCACGTCGCTTTCGGTGAAATCCATGAACTCCTCGCTGAACTCTTTGGTGATCGCACGCGTTACCTGTGCTTCGCTTGCCTGACTGAAGCCGCTGAATTCGGACATACAACCAAGTAATATCTTTGAGTGGTCAAAGGTGTTGTGATCCGTCGAGACGAAGGCAAGTAACATCGACACAATCGCAAGGAACCCTTTTGACTGCCGGCCGTCTTATGCAGTTACTTATGAACATGCTCGTCAACGGTGAGTGGCGAACCGACACCTATCAGGCAACGAATGAAAAGGGGGCCTTCGAGCGCGGCCAGACTACCTTCCGTAACTGGATCGCCGGTAGCGATCTACCACCTCACATTGAGGCTGAAGCCGACGAGCGGTTTCAGCCGGAAGCCGGGCGGTACCACCTGTATGTCTCGTATGCCTGTCCGTGGGCCCACCGAACCCTTCTCGTCCGGGCACTGATGGGCCTCGAGGATGCCATCGACGTCTCGGTAGTCGATCCCTACCGCGGCGAGGATGGCTGGCAGTTCACCCCTGAAAAGGCGGGCTGTACCGAGGACAAACTCCACGACAGCGAGTTTCTCCGTGAGCTGTACGTCGAAGCCGATCCGGATGCGACCTGTCGGGTGACCGTCCCCGTGCTCTGGGACACCGAAGAGGAGACGATTGTCAACAACGAGTCACGCGAGATCATCCGCATGCTCTCGACGGGCTTCCGCGACGTTGGCAAGCGAGACGTCGACCTCGCGCCCGAGTCGATCCGCGAGACGGTCGACGAGATCATCACCGACATCTACGAGCCGATTAACAACGGCGTCTACCGCGCCGGCTTTGCAACCAAACAAGGGCCGTACGACGAGGCCGTCGAGGAGTTGTTCGACGCACTCGATTACTGGGACGATGTCCTCGCCGACCAGCGATTCCTCGCCGGCGACCGGCTCACCGAGGCCGACATCTGCATGTTTACAACGCTCATTCGGTTCGACCATGTCTATCATACTCACTTTATGTGTAACGTGCAGTACATCCACCAGTACGACAATCTATGGCCCTATCTACGGGATGTCTACCAGCAACCTGGTGTCGCCGAGACCGTTGATCTCGGCCATATCAAAGAACACTACTACACAACCCATCCTGATGTGACACCACACGGCATCATCGCCCGTGGCCCGGATCTCGAGTTTTCAGCACCGCACGACCGCACAGCACTAACCGAGTAGTTAATCCAACTCGCCGTCCCGAATCGCAGCTTCAGCTGCAGTGAGTGCTGCTTTCGGGTCGAAAGCGTCGACGATGTCTTGAAGCGTTGGGTCGTCTGCTGTCTGTAGCTCGAGGGCGTGTTCGGTCATGTTTGGGACTGCCCGAATAATGTTGTCGACGATTGGAATCGCCGCCACCTGTGCCGACCGCGAAAGAGGGTTGAGATCGATTACAATCTCCGTTTTGCCCATTTCGCCGAGTGCTTCGGCGCGGTCGCCGTCTTCCAGCGGAACCAACACGACATCAGCCGCAGCAATCCCCTCGGCGTCGACTTTCGCGCGCTCATGGCTCAGATTTGGTATCCGACCGTCAGCCGTGAGTCCTTTGACTTCCTCGGCTCCATGCTCGCGGAGATGGGCTGCGATGGCCTCCATTCTTTCAGGTGTCCGATTGAACAGATTCACCTCGAGGTCGGCATCGACAGCCTCGGCGAGCGCGACGATCTCTGAAGCTACCAGTGCGGCGACGTTTCCGTTGACAGAAAGCACTGGCTGGTCTGCCAACAGCAATCGAGCCGCACCAGCGCGTTCGGCCAGAGCGGCAGTCTCGATCGTCCGTTCGCCTAACAGGTAATCGAAGGCTTCGCCACGGCCTTCCGCGATGAGCCCCTGTTTGCTCGTAATTCCGTTTTCTACTCCTTGTTCGATCCGATGTCTCGTCAACAGCGACTGATACCGTGGGTGGTCTTCTGGCAACTCGAGTTCGCTCATTGTCCAACTGTTTGGCTCGGGGCTCAAAACGTTCGCTTTTCGACGTTACTCGAGTTGTTCTGTGTTACATAGCCGCCCGCCGGCAGCATCAATACGACAGACTGCAGGCTCATACCCTGCAGCCGACAACCCACCACCGACCGCAAACACGGTCTGGCCCAGCATCGCCATCGCGGCCTGGCCGCCAGCGGCTTCGACTTCGGCGATCGCCGTGCGTACCTCCTCTGTCAGCAGGCCGGCCTCGCGGGCAAACGTCTTGGAGCCACGCATGAACGTCTCGAGTGTTGGTTCTGCCAGCAGTTTCTCGAGTGCGGCCTCGCCGGCGGCCGACAACTGCTCGGTCTCCCCGGAAAGAACCGTCTCGGTCGATAGCTCGCCGAAGGTCACATACTCGAGTTGGGGTGTGGCTGGAATCCCATCCATCCTCCCGTGGGTCGGCCCGCCGGGCTCGAGTCGAACCGGCACACCACCGCGAGCCTGGGCGACAACATCGCCCAGGCCAGTTCCGGCTTCGACTTCGGCGCAGTGGGCGATCTCGGTAAGTTCGTTTTCGGTGTAGCCACAGCCAGCGGCCGCGTTTGCGGCGAGCGCGGTTCCAAGTGCGAGCGCGCCCGAAACGCCAAAGCCGGCCCCGAGCGGAAGCGGGGTTTCGGCCTCGACGGCGGCGGTAACGTCCAGTGTCTCGAGGACGCGATCGACGGGATCGACATCGAGAATCTCACCGTTGAGCGAGAGGCTCGAGCCAGCCGAAACCGTAAGTTGAACGCCATCGCTGAGTGCGAGACCTGCTCCGCGACTGCCGGCAGTGGCTGGATCGGCGGCTGGGTGGGCACTGAAAAAGCCGGTAATGTGTCCCGGCACGAACGCTGTGGCCTTCTCGAGGGCCTGTTGCATACCGCAACCACTCGGGGCCACCGATTAACCGTTTGGCTTTGGATTACTCGCCGATTCGAGGGTCGTCCGAACGGTCGCTGCCGGTTTCGACCGCAACAGCACTCTCTTCGGGGTCAATACCGAGGCGATCGACACCCGCCAGCGTAAGCTGAACGCGGGCGTTCGGGTGTTGGTCGGCACCCGCAGAAAGCAACTCGAGGTCTCGGAGTCGAACGAGTTCCCGTCTGGCTTCGCCGTAGCTGTAGTCGCCAAAGACACTCGCGGCCTTCTGTAAGAGCTTTTCAGGGACACCGGCACCACGACCGCCGTGAGCATACGCTTTTGATCCGCCCTCGACAGCGGTGGTCATGGTGGCCACATACTGTGTGAGATCCTGCTCGCCGGTCAGTTGGTCGTGCCACTGCGGCGGAAACGCACTCACACTCCCGTTGAGTTGGTAGACTGTCGATTGGTCGTGCCACACCTCGGTTTCGGCAAGTTGTCTCTCAAGGCCCTCGCGGAGTGCTGACTCGTTGAACCGGCCTTTAGCGAGCGCGCGGAAGTAGTCGTCCAGCGTTTCGGTTGGCACACCCGGCCCCGTGTCGTACCGCTCGATCAGCCGGACAAGCACGTGAACAGTCAGCGTCTCTCCACGGGAGGCCGCCTCATCAACAACGTGATCAGAAACTGTCGTACTCATTAGTTAGTGTGCGCTGTTCGACACTAAAAGTCGCGTGGCCGTCTGTGTATTCGATGCATAAAAAACAAACTCGGTATGTATTGACCGACAGACGAGCCGTTCTGTGGGGACTCAGACGTTGAGGATCGCATGGGAACTGAGCGATTCCAAAGACATCGTGTGTACCCGCACGCCGTTGTGACTTCGTCTACGGACTCAGTCGCTGCCGGTCGCGTGGGAACAACACGGCCTCTCGAATGTTATCCAATCCGAGCAGCGTCATCACGAGCCGCTCGCCACCCAGGCCGAAGCCGGCGTGTGGCGGCATCCCGTATTTGAACATCTTCGTGTAGTACTCGAACTCCTCGGGGTTGAGCCCCTGTTGTTCGAAGCCTTCGATGAGGTGTTCATAGCGGTGTTCACGCTGGCCACCGGAGACGAGTTCCATTCGTGGATGCATCAGGTCGAACCCGGTCGAGAGCTGTTCGTCGTCTTGTTGATCCATGATGTAGAACGGCTTGATCTCGCTGGGCCAGTCGGTAATAAAGTAGTGTTCGCCGACATCTTCACCAAGGGCGATTTCGCCTTCCGTCGGCAGGTCATCGCCCCACAACAGTTGCTCGTCGAGTTCGCCGGTGGCGTTGATGCGCTCGATGGCTTCTTCGTAGCTCAGGCGTGGGAACTCACCCGAGGGGACTTCGAACTCCTCGGCGAGTCCGAGTGCCTCGAGTTCCTCGGTGCAGTTTTCCTCGACGGCCTCATACACTGATTTGACGACGGCTTCGGCAACGTCCATCGCCTCGTGGTGATCACAAAACGCCCCCTCGAAGTCGATCGAGGTCGCCTCGTTGAGGTGCCGTGGGGTGTTGTGTTCTTCGGCGCGGAAAATCGGGCCGATCTCGAAGACGCGCTCGAGACTCGAGCCAGCCATCAACTGTTTGAACAACTGTGGGCTCTGGTTCATAAACGCCTCTTCGCCGAAGTAGGTAATCGGGAACAGTTCCGTGCCGCCCTCAGTTCCTGTCGCGACGATTTTCGGCGTATTGATCTCCGTACACATGAGCTCACGGAACGTCTCGCGGGCAGCGTTTTGGATCTCGGCGCGAATCGAAAAAATCGCCTGCACCTCGTTTTTCCGGAGATCGAGCGTTCGATTATCAAGTCTCGTCGAGATCTCGGCGTCGACTTTTCCGGAGGGGTCGAGCGGGAGTTCGGTGTCAGCTTCGGCGACGACCTCGAGGGTCTCTGGGGTGACCTCGACGCCCGTTGGCGCGCGTGGTTCTTCGTCCACCGCGCCGGTAACGCTGATGACGCTTTCGCGGGCGACACCAAGGCCGGTCTCGACGAGGTCGTCGTCCATCTCGTCTTTTTCAAATTTGATTTGGATTTTGCCGGTTGTATCTCGAAGAATGAGAAAGGCGATGCCACCGAGGTCACGAACTTCGTGAACCCAGCCGGCGACCGTGACGGTCTCGCCGGGTTCGGCTTCGGCAGTGTATGTTCGGTTCTGCATACACCGGAGTTTCGCCTACAGGGTTTAAACTCGGCCGGTTTCGCCGCGGACCGAGGAGCTCACTCACCGCGGGTTTGTGGATGTGGCTCGTCGACGAACACGAAGATGGGTTCGAACTCCTCGGGCAGTTGATTGCGAATCTTCTCGATGTTACCGGGCGGGACGATCTCGCTGACTAGCCCAACAACGGTTTGGCTGTAGTAGTTTGCCGTTGATCGGTTGAGGTCGCCGCGTTCGCTGACCCGGCTGAGAAACTCAGTGAAGCTGAACTTCTCGCCGCCGCGGTTGGCCGCCTCAATTAGATAGCGGTCGATCTCCATCGGCAGCGGCGAGGCTAGATCTGTAGCTTCTCCGGGATCGACACGCTCGCCGAGCGTCGTGAGCACCGCCCGAATCACACGAACCGTCGGCCCGAGTTCGTCGAGCTCGAGGCGGTGTTGGGCTTGGCCAACGAACTGTCGGTAGTTCATGTCTCGTAGGGTGGCCGCTGGGCGCGGATTACTTCTGCAAGCTCCTGTTGTTCGTCGGCCAGCAGTTCTGTGAGATCATCAGTTGTGAGAATCCCAACGAGTGTCTCGTTGTCATCGACCACCGGAAGTCGTCGAACTCCCGTTTCGCTCATGTGATTGACCGCATCGTAGAAGCCGGCATCGCGGTTGATCGTCTCGAGATCTTCGGTCATCACGTTCTGTGCAGTAAGCTCGGTTGGATCGGCGGCTTCGGCAACACACCGGAGAGTGAGATCACGGTCGGTGAGGATCCCAACTGGCGTCTCATCGTCGGTGATCACAACACAGCCGACGGCTTCGTCAGCCATTGTTTCAGCAATCTCTGTGACGGCTGTCTGTGTGGTTGCGGTTACTACGTCGCTGCGTGCAAGATCAGTTACTGGCATGTGGTTCCACCGCATCAGGATTCTCCGCGTGGTTGCTTGTAGTTTTATACAGAAATTAGATGGGTAAGAACAACTGGCTTGATAAACTGAACTAACGCATGACCAGTCGATTCTATGGCGATAGATACACCACAAAAACAGTCAGTTCGGTTTCGGAATGTCCTTGTGAGCGTCTTTGACGCCCTCGACGGTTTCGGCGACAGCCTCACAGCCTTCATCATGCAGCAGATCACCAACCACGACAACATCAGCATACTGACCCATCTCGTAGGCGTCATCGTAGTCGTGGACGCCGCCGCCGTAGAACAGTGTCGACGCATCAAGTGCGTCGCTGGCGGCTTCGACAATCTCGGGGTCGCCAAACGTTCCGGAGTACTCGAGATAGATGATCTCTTGGCCGAACATCTTTTCGGCAACACGCGCATACGAAGCGACGTCATCGGCTGACTGCTCACAATCGGCTTCGGTGTACTCGGCGACCGACGCCTCGGGATTCAACACGATGTAGGCTTCGGTGGTCGTCCGATCCCAATCGAGGCCGTTTTCGATTCGAACCCACTCTTTGTGGGCACCGACGATCCAAAACGGATCGCTGGCGTTGAGGACGGTCGGGATTAGATACCCCTCGAGGGCCGGCGAGTCGATGACCACAGAGGGGTTCGATGGCTCTTGATACAGCGGTACGTCGTAGGCACTACAGGCTTCGACGACGCGTTGCATTTTGTCTTCGGTCATTCCGAGCGTGCCGCCGATTTCGATGGCGTCGGTGCCGGTCTCACAGACGTCTTCGAACGTTTCGCCAGCAGCCAGCGACTTGTCGGGGTCGATTTTGAGGATATGATCCCATTCTGTCCAGGGCCGTGTGCTCATGTTGAATTGAGTTGTTTTGTGTGACAATAAAAAGGGTGCGGTGGCCGGTTCTGTCGGCTCGAGAGGATATACACCACGAAGCGGCGGCGGTTGTACGTGTCGGAAGGCTAACTGATAGTGGTGTATCACAAGGGATAACCGCCTGCCTGCTCTATGCTTGGTAATCGAATGGATCGGGTTCACGTCTGTTATGTAGATACCGAGCCGACGGCCGCCAGAGCCGACATCTCAGCGTTGTCGAACCGAGCCATATCCGTCCAAACTGTCGGTTCAGTTCATGCGGCGTGTGAGCTTCTCGAGAGCGGCTCGGTTGGATGTCTGCTCGCAGAATGGATTCCCTCGAAAGCTGACCGCCAACCGCTGCTTGAGTGCTGTCGTCGAGGTGACATCGCAGTGGTCTGGATTACTGACGAGCCCACCGCAGTCATCGAGACGCTCGAGGCCGACCGCACAGAATATATTTCGACAGCTGACGCTGCCTGCGGGTCGCTTTTGGCCCACCGGATTCGTTCGACCGTCGCTGCCACTCAAAGGCATCATACGGCCGACGAACAGCCACCCAACAATCAGACACGCCACGACGCGGACGAACCGTCTTTGAACAGTACATCTGGATACGAGAATCGGCCCGCTCGGCCATCATCGAACGCGATTGTCGAACAGAGCCAAGCAGGGATTCTCGTTTTCGATGCCGACGGAAAAATAACGCAACTCAACCCGGCTGCCGAAGCGATCTTGGAACTCCCAGCAGCCGACGCAATCGGCAACAGCTGCAAGGGTCTCGATATGCGACTGCCAAACAACGAGCCGCTCTCGCATAGCGACCGGCCGGTGGCTCGCGTGTTGGACACTGGCGAGCCGATCCAGAAGGCTGTGGTCAGTATTCCGGACAGTACAGGCGGCCGCCGGTGGCTCTCTATCAGTGGATCGCCGCTCGCCAACGGCCAGACGGTCACCGGCGTCGTCGTCACTCTCGAGGACATCTCCACCGCGGTTGAACTGGAATCTACCCTCGAGACAGTGCTCGAGCGGATGACAGATGGGTTTGTTGCGTTCGATACAGACCTCCGACTGACGTATGCGAGCACCGAAGCGATTGATACCGACTGTTATTCTCTCGATGAGTATCTCGGCTCGCAGCTTTCGGAACTCGGTGGGCTCCTTACCCAGTACGAACCCGACCTCCAGGAGGTACTCGACACACAGACGTCGAAAACCGTCGAGACACACGTTCCCGAACCAACCGACGAGTGGATTCGCGCTCGACTGTATCCTTCCGAGACCGGTGTTTCGGTGTTTTTCCACGAGATCACCGACGAAAAACAACGCGAGCGTGAACTCGAGCAGTACAAAACTATCGTCGAGTCAGTCCGCGACGGCGTCTGTATTCTCGACAGCCATTTGCAGTTCGTCTTGGTCAACGACGCCTTCTGTGAGTTGGCCGGCTACGACGAAGCCGAACTACTCGGACGGAACGCCGCGGTCGTCACTGACCTTGAGGATATGCAGTTTGCAGAAGAAGGCCGCAAACAGCTGTTCGACGGCAACAGCGAGTCAGTGATTCTTTCGGGCGAGATCACCGCCAACGATGGCGAACGAATACCGGTCGAAACCTGGATGACACCGATAGAACTGCTCGACGGTACGATGGGGACTGTTGGCGTTGTTCGGGATCTCAGCTATCGCAAGAACACCGAAGCGATGTTCACCGCGCTGTATGATGTGGCCCACGAGTTACTGTCTGCGCGGTCGAACGAAGAGATTGCCGAGATCGGCGCGAAGGCCGCTACATCAGTACTTGGGTTCGAAGATGCTATCGTCTTCAGCTATGACGAACAGACAAATGACTTGCGACCACTGGCACACACGCCCGGAACTGAAACCAACGTTCCGGGCCTGGCACCGATTGCCGTCGAGGCCACCAGCATCGCTGGGCAGGCCTTTTTCGAATCCGAACTCATTGTCACCGAAGACCTGAGCGAACTACCAACAGAGTATGACTCCGAGACGCCATACCGACGGGTGATGTTCATCCCGTTGGCCGAACACGGTGTGTTGTTTGTTGGCGACATCAAAACTGACTCGACGAGCGACCAGACGCTGACGGTCGCCGAGCTTTTGGGTGCGACCGTCGCCGCCGCGTTCAGCCGACTGGCCTCCGAACAGCAATCGCTGGCTCATCGCCAAACAGTGGCCGAACAGACCGAAGAACTCGAGGCACTCAGCCACACGAACGCACTGGTTGAGGCCTTCGGCGACCGGCTGTTTTCAGCCCAGAGCCGCCAGGAGGTCGAAACGGTCGTCTGTTCGGTGCTGGCTGACTTCGAGCCGTACCGCTTTGCGTGGATCGGTGCCGCCGAAAGCCGGGATGAGGCTCTCAGGACGCGAGCCTCTGTGGGATACGACGATGGCTATCTCGACTGGCTCGGCCAGCAGTTCACCAACTCTGAAAACAGCGAGGCGGCCGACGCTGGAGCCGAGCCGACCGCTCGAGCGTTCGCCACGAACACGCCGGGTTCGGTCGATCGGATCGCCGAACACTGGCAGACCGAGCCGTGGCGGAAAGAAGCACTCTCTCGTGGGTTCCAATCGGTTTTCAGTATCCCGCTGCGACACAACGATATTAGCTACGGCGTGCTGTCGGTGTACGCTGAGACGCCGGCGGCGTTCGATACCTACACAAAGCGTATCCTCTCGGAGTTTGGTCGGATTATCGCCTATGTGATTACGGCCACCGAAACCAAACACGGGTTGTTGTCCGACCAGCAAACCGAACTCGAACTCGAGATTACTGATGGTCACGATCTCCTACACAGACTGGCCGAGCGGCTCGGTACCCTGCTCTGTTTCGAGGGGGTCATTCCCCAATCAAACAATCACTCGCTGTTGTTTTTCTCGGTCGATGATCTCGCCCAACCGGTCGTTGAGGCGGCCGCCGCCGAGTTGTGTTCGGTCGAAAGCCTTCGGTTAGTTACCGTACAGAACGGAACTGGGCTGTATGAGGCGTCGGTTTCGGGCGACGTACTCGCCGCGACACTTGTCGATTGTGGGGCGATTCCGACCACGGTCGAAACCGACGGCGACCGCCTGCGTGCGGTGGTAACACTGCCGCAGTCGACGAGCGTCCGGACGTTCACCGAACGGCTCAAAAGCGAGTATCCCTCGACGACAGTCATCTCGAGACAAGACCGAGACCACAGTCCTCAGACGCGCGAAACCTTCCAGATGCAACTGTATGAGTCGCTCACCGACCGCCAGAAAGAGACGCTCCGGGCAGCCTACTTCGCGCGGTATTTCGACTCACCACGAGCCAGCACCGGCACTGAAGTTGGCACCTCGCTTGGAATCTCTCAGCCAACGTTCAACTACCACCTTCGGGCCGCACTGCGGACGCTGTTAGGGCTCTTGTTCGAAGACGCCGAGACTCTAGATGAATAGACGGCGACCAGTTGCGACTCACTACGTATAGTGGTGATTGTTTTAGTTATCCCGGGCTTTCTTCGAGGTGTGGCAGTAGATGGCCGCAAGGCCGTCGCCACGACAGCCGGAGACTCATGTCGCCACTGTGGGCTGGCCACATCCGACCGCACACAGACTCCGTTCGGGGGAGCGGGCAATTCACGCAGTCATTGGGGGATGGCGCGTGAGTGTGGGTCGGTGACTGCTGCCATACTGTTCGACAACGACCTGCGATAATCACACGGGCGAGTACTCGCTGACCCGTCTGGTGCTTTGCGATCAAAATCGAGCAGTTATCGGGCCGGACGGCACCCTTTTGCCGGTGTTTCAATATAGTTGTCTGTAGCCTACCGTTGATGCGGCTCGGAGCCGACTGTTTTTGAACTGCTGGTGACCCAACAGCTAAACAGCCGTCGGTGCTGGTTGCAGTATGCACTCCGACGAACCGAACGTGTTCGGCGATTCGCTCGAACCCTGTAGTAGGGCTCCTGAGACTGGCTTTCTTCGGGACGGACACTGTCGGCATCTCGAGCGCGACCCAGGTCGGCACGAAGTCTGTGCGGTGATGACCCAGGAGTTTCTCGAATACAGCCGCCAGCAGGGCAACGATCTGATCACACCCAGACCGGAGTTCGACTTTCCAGGGCTCCATCCCGGCGACCGGTGGTGTGTCTGTCTGCCGCGGTGGATCGAAGCCCGCATCGCCGACTGTGCGCCGCCGGTTGTGCTCGAAGCAACAGCCCAAAGCGTCCTTGATGAACTGACACTCGAGGAGCTACAGTCCCACAGTGCCGACGGCTGAGGCCGCTCGGTGCCACAGGTTGGAGTCGCCGTCCAGCCGACGGCTCGAAGCATCGCTCCCGGCGTCTCGTCGTGGTCGCCAAATCCCAACACAAAAGCGGACGACCATCCCTACGTTCGGTATGTTCGACGAAATCATGGAAAAGTTCGAGGGCAGTCCCAGCCAGCAGGCCGTTATCCGGCTGTTGCTCGAACGTGGGTTTTCGGTCAACGAAGCCGGCCGGGTCGTCTCTGGGGGCATCGAGATTCCCTACACCGGCATTGCTCGAGAGATCGATGTCGATCGTCGCGTTGTCGATTCGACCACCGATGCGATCCGTAGTGATCCCGAACTCCAGCGCATTTTCGAGAACATCTCGGCGATCCCGAGCCTTCGTGATCTCGCACCCGTCTTAGATCTCACGGTGATGACCGTCGAAGTCGATGCCGCCGACGAATCCGGCATCGTTGCGACAGTCACCGAGTTGATTGCTGAACACGACGTTTCGATCCGACAGATCATCAGCGAAGACCCCGAGTTCACCGACGAACCGCGGCTCCACATTATTACTGACGCAGAGATTTCGGGCGAGCTGCTGTTGTCGATTCGAGAACTCCCTTTCGTTCGGCGGGTCGAATTCTAATGTCTGAGAGGGTCGAGCGTGCAACCCGTATACTCGCAATCCAGACCGCACTCGTCGTGGCGGCGATCCATCTCCTCTGGGCGCTCCCGCAGCTTTCTGTCTCTGTACTTTTGAATCCGGTCGAAGACAGCCGACCGTTTCTGTTCGTCCCCACCGCTTTCGTGTTGGTTGTGATTGCGGTCGCGCTGTTCAGAGGGTATCGTTACCGTCGTCTCAGCGCCCTCGGCGGTGGGATGTTTGCCGCGCTGTTGGTGGGGTATCTGTTAGTGACTCCCGACCCGGTCGGATCGCTGATGGCCGACCCGCTGGCGGCCGTCTCGAAACTCACCGAAGTTATCGGTGTCGTCGCTTTCGGCATCCTGTTTTATTTACATCATCCTGACCGCTATGGTTCGCCGATTCCGACCGATCAGTAGCCCTTATGTTTTGGCTCGCGTACTCGAGGTGTGACCGAGACGTTTCGAACCGTCGGCGGCCGCGGCGAAGCCACCCTCGAGCGGCGAGGCTCGGAGTTTATTGGGCTCGTCGAACCCGTCGACACTGTCGATCAAGCCGAAGCGGTGATCGAGGCCGTACAGTCGGCGTATCCCGATGCGACACACCACGTCCCGGCCTACCGTGTGCCGGCGGGCGAGGCCTCGGCCGATCAACTGGGTGAGGTGATGCTCAGAGAGTGGTGTAGCGACGACGGCGAACCCAGCGGCTCGTCGGGCAAACCTGCACTCAACGTCCTTGTCCAGCAGGATCTTCAGCATCTCGTGGCAGTCGTCACCCGATACTACGGGGGGACAAATCTCGGGGTCGGCGGCTTGGCACGCGCATACTCGGCGGCTGTCAAACACGCGGTCGATGACGCCGGCATCGTTGAGACGGTTCCACACGAGCGATTCACCGCAACGGTCGAGTACGACGATTCCGGGACAGTACGCGGAATTTTGGAGTCCGAAGGCCTCGAGTTCGAAGCCAGCTACGACGAACGCGCTCGGTTTCAGGTTCGCATCCCACTTGAGCAAGCGAGTGCGCTTCGAGAGCGTCTCCTGAATGCGACCAGCGGTCGGGTCGACCTCGAGTAACCTGCGATACCCGAACAGTGGCTGTCCAACCCGCTGGTATCGAATACACACAGTTAGGTGGTACCGAACGAGCGGTCTCCTGCGTCGCCTAATCCAGGGACAATATAGCCATCATCGTCGAGTCGGTCGTCGATAGCGACCGTCAGCAGATCAACGTCAGGGAACGTCTCGTCAACTCGGATCAGGCCCGCTGGAGCCGAGACTGCCGACAGCATAAACAAATTCTCATAGCCGTCGGCCGCCTCGATGACGTACTCGAGGACTGCACACATCGTCGAGCCGGTTGCCAACATGGGATCGGCGATGATCACTGTATCGTCGGCAGTGATTTCGGGGAGTTTGACGTAATCGATACTGATTGGAAACTCGCCGTCGTCGTTCATGCCAGCCGACTCGTCGCGGCCCGCCGAGATGACGCCCTGTTTAGCTCGCGGAAACGCCTTCAGCAGCCCCTCGACAAACGGAGTTGCTGCCCGAAGGACGTTGATAATAACGACGTTCTCGAGGCCGTTGACCCGCTCGCCAGTGGTCTCTGCGAGTGGCGTCTGGATGGGAACGAACTCGGTTTCCATCGCGCCGTCGATAATCTCATAGCCGCAGAGCCGACCCAACTGGACGAGCCCTTTTCTGAACTCTACTTGTGAGGTTTCGACTGACCGCAGCGTTGAGAGCGTGTCTGTGGCCAGCGCGTGGGCGATAAGATGTGCGTGATCACGCGTTTCGATTGCCATACGTGCTGTGAGAGGGTCGATTAAATAAAGCCACCCAACGAGGCCGAACCGCTACAGTGTTGGGTCTCGTTTCACCAGCTATGCATACTGCTGAGCGAATCACGCTTGCTCGAGTCCCCTCTGGTGGCCGTATTGAGACAACAGTTCATCGGTACGGTAGCCGCGAGGGGCCGACGCTGTACGTCCAGGCGGCCCAACACGGACGAGAGATCAACGGCACCGAACTGCTTCGGCGGCTCGACGGCCGACTCACTGCCGTGGATGGCCCTTCTATCGAGGGGACGCTGATCGCTGTTCCGGTGGCCGACCCGCTGACGTTTGATCGGGTCTCGTATACTACCCCTGAGGCGATTGATTCGGCTGCTCCCAACATGAACCGATGTTGGCCCGGC
>LKML01000139.1 GCA_001563795.1 Haloferacaceae archaeon B1-Br10_E2g22
ATGGCGCAGTTCGGCCAGATTATCAATATGTACCAGCGCGCCGAGGCCTCTGCAGAACGCATTTTCGGACTCATGGATGAAACCAACTCTCTTGAGGCAGACGGCGAATCCAAGGAACTAGTCGTCTCAGAAGGTCGCATCAAGTACGAAAACGTTAGTTTTAGCTACGAAGACGGCCAGCCAATCCTCGAAGACATCACGTTCACCGTCGAGGGCGGCGAGACACTCGCGTTGGTCGGGCCGACGGGCGCGGGAAAATCGACCGTGCTCAAACTGCTGCTTCGGCTGTACGATGTCAAAGAGGGTGCAGTTTGGATTGACCGCCAAGACATCCGTGAGGTAAGTCGCAAATCACTCCGGCAGTCGATCGGCTACGTTGGCCAAGAGTCGTATCTGTTCTACGGTACCGTCCGAGACAACATCGCCTACGGGAGTTTCGAGGCCACCGACCGTGAAATCCGTGCGGCTGCCAAGGCCGCCGAGGCCCACGCGTTCGTCCAGAATTTGCCGGACGGTTATGAGACGATGGTCGGCGAGCGTGGGGTCAAACTTTCGGGCGGCCAACGCCAGCGACTCTGTATCGCACGGGCGATGCTCGAAGATCCCGACATACTCGTCTTGGACGAGGCCACAAGTGACGTTGACACCGAAACCGAAATGCTGATCCAGCGAAGTCTCGAGGAACTGACAGCAGATCGGACGACGTTTGCCATCGCTCACCGGCTTTCGACAATCAAAGACGCCGAGAAGATCGCTGTTCTCGAGGACGGCCGGATCGTCGAGCAGGGCACTCATGACGAACTGCTTCGAAAAGATGGACTGTACGCCCACCTCTGGGGCGTTCAGGCCGGCGAGATCGATTCGTTGCCACAGGAGTTTATCGAGCGAGCCTCTCGCCGTGGGGCTCGGACGGAGACTGCCGAAGACTAGTTGGTCTTCAGGTGGTTTGTCCCAGTCGAGGAACCCTCACCAACAGCAACTCGAGTGTTCCCCCCAGAACGATACAGACTGACGACCAGAACGTCAAAACTGACACAAAATGAAAAGTGCCGCGACGGGAAGGGATATGAACATACAGTTCATGTCAGATCCGTATTCAATTCTGTACTAAATAGCTACCGACAACGAACAGCAAAACCGGAGTCTGTACGCTCAGAACGAGTGGGTGTCGTCACCCTCGGAGTCGACTCCACGGTCGCTGTAGCCCGTTTCGCCGACTGCTTCGTCGCCGACCATAGTTAACACAGCCTGTCGGACTTCACCGGCGTCGCTAAACTGCTGGTCGGACTCATCAGCGTAGGGCTCGAGCACCTCGCTAAAGGACGCTTCGCCGCTCGGAAGTTCGAGTTCGTGGTCGCCGTAGGCATCGAGGAGCGTCTCGGCTGTCGTTGGATACTCCTGAGACTCGAGGTGTTCCTCGAGATCGCCGAACTCGACGCCGTGTGTGCGGCTGGCCTGGTCTGTCTCTTCGATTGAAATTTCGTCTTCGTCATCTGTGCCTGTGTTAGCCATAGTCCTAAACGAGGTGCGGCAGCCACAAACCGGTTTGGAGCCGTCGAATCCGCAACCAGTCGTAGACAGGGAGTTAAATACGTGACTACCGTTCGAATCAGTATGCAGCTTTCGGACGCAACGTGGCCCCAGATCAGTGCTCTCGAGACCAATCTGGCGGTCATTCCGGTTGGGAGCACCGAACAACACGGCCCGCATGCCCCGCTCGGAACCGATGCGCTGGCCGCCGAAGCCGTCGCCAAAGCAGGCGTTGAGGCATATACCAACCAAACGGGCCTCGAAGTTCCAATCGCGCCGGTGATTCCGGTTGGCATCGCCGAAGAACATCGTGCGTTCGATGGGACGCTGTGGGTCTCACCCGATACGTTCCGAGCGTACGTCCGTGAAACCGCCGAGAGCCTCGCTCACCACGGCTTTGATCGGCTTGTCTTTGTCAATGGCCATGGTGGTAACGTCACCGCACTGCGGGAACTTTCGGGCGAAATCTCACGCCACAGCGAGGCGTATGCGGTCGCTTTTACGTGGTTCGACAGTGTTGACAGCGAGATTCCAATGGGTCACGGTGGGCCACGCGAGACCGCCGTCATCCGACATATCCGACCTGAACTTATAGATGAATCCGAAGCAGAGACCGCCGGCCAACACGCCAGCGACCACTGGGGCGAGTGGGTCGCCGGCGTCAATCTGGCCTACGATTCCGCAGCGTTCTCACAAAACGGTGTTGTCGGCGACCCTCGCGAGGGATCTGCCAAAGATGGCGAACAGTTGGTTGCGGCGGCGGCTGATGGACTCTGTATGCTCTTAGAAGCTGTCGCAGAACGCGACCACGAGGCGTAGTCAGTCTGCTTTTTCGGCCTCGGCCGCTTCGCCGCCCTCCGCCTCAGCGGCTTCAGACGCAGCTTCGTGGGCATCCTGGAGTTCGCCACGCAAAGCTGGAATCGTCGAGGTAAGCTCGCCGACCTCCTGGCCTGCACTGTCTACGGTCTCGATTAGTTCTTCTACGGCCTCGATTTCTTCTTGAAGCTCCGCAGGATTCTCGAACGCATCGGCGCGTGAACCCAGGGTGAACCACTTTTTCGCCTGTCGGAGATGTTCAGCAGCCTCTCCGACATCCAGAGCCGACTTCAAGCCGTTGAGCACGCCAAGTACGTTGTCCGCGCTCGTCTCCCAGATTGACTTGGCAGCGGGTAGTTCCGCACGGGCTTCGGCTAGATGGCTTTCGACGTCTTCGCGCATTTCGTCGGCGGCCTCGCCAAACAACTCGTCGTCATCGAGGGTGGATTGGCTCATATATACTGATTGCCCCCTGCTGGTATAAAAACGAGCCCGAAAGTGAAAGTGAAAATGGTGTTGTTAGCGTGTCGAACGCCCTGTTAGTCGTCGACTGCGAGCAGTTTCATCAGCGGGTAGCCGTCTTCCATCTCCATGCGAGTGCGGGCGGTGACGCCATCGTAGGAAATGCGCATTTCGACGGTCATCAGACTCCCAGTCAGTTCTGTATAGCCGTTTTCGTGGCCAATGGCGTCGGCGACCGATTCATCGTCAATCTCGACTGTAACTGATTCACAGAACGGTTGATTCTCGATCGATTCGGCCATCGCCGCCTCGAGACTCCGGGTACTCGCTGGGCTGACAGGCGTGCCGGCAAACTGGTGATACAGCGAGCCGAATTTGATCCCTGCCTCGAAGGCGGCCTGTTGGGCGTCAGTAACCATATCAAGCGGTTCGAACCGCCAACCTAAGGCGGTTTGCTTTCGGTAACCAGCCCACCGCAGAGCGGGTTGACTGTCTACAATGTTTTGGTAGAACAGAACCGCGCGATACTTAGGCATCCTACACGCTTTGCCGAATGAATGGCGAGATCTGTCCTTCTGACCGGGGCTGGCGGACGTGTCGGGCAAGCCATCCTTCGGGATCTGGGCGAGGCCCACGACTGGCGACTGCTGGATCGTGAACCACTGCCTCGAGGGAAACTGCCGGACGGTATGGACAACAGTGACGTCTACGTTGCTGATATAACTGACAAACAGGCAGTCACGGAGGCTGCCCGTGGCTGTGAGGTTATCATCCATCTGGCCGGCGACCCCCGGACGAACGCGCCGTGGAACAGTGTCCTGCGGAACAATATCGACGGCACCCAGACTGTTCTCGAGGTGGCCGTCGAAGAGGGCGTCGAAAAGGTCGCGTTTGCCTCCTCGAACCATACAGTCGGCTTTTATGAACACGAACGTAAACCTGATATCTACCGGGATCACGACGACTACCGACTCAACGGAACCGAACTCCCGCGACCGACTAATCTATACGGCGTCTCGAAAGTTGCCGGCGAAACGCTCGCTCGTTACTACCACGACGAACATGATCTATCAGTTGTCTGTGTGCGAATCGGCAATCTGACTGAATCACATCCGCCACGAAACTACGAGCGTGGCCAGGCAATGTGGCTTTCGTACACTGACTGTGCGCATCTGTTTGATTGCTGTGTTACCGCTGAGTACGGCTATGAGATCGTCTACGGCATCTCTGATAACGACCGGAAATACTACGACCTCGAGCCAACCCGCGAGATTTTGGGCTACAATCCACAAGACAACTCTGCAGAGTTCCACCTCGACGGCACCCCGAAGGGCGACCTCGAAACAGAGTAACTCAGCCACAGCAGCGTCTGTAGTCTACAAACACATTTATCGATTCCAGACAATTCTGAATCCGTATGGATCAAGACTTTGATCATATCGGGGAACACGAGTTAGACGCGAAAACAAAACAAGAGTTGCGAAAAGTGACACAAAATTTTTTTGATAGACCACTGAGCAAAGCCCAAGCGTTCGACTGGGAAGAGTTCAAGCGGAACGAGGCGTTCAAAGCGATAATGATGCCGTCTCCCCTTTTTTGGACACTCGGGAGCTTTGAACGGAGTTTTACACAGAAACTGGGCCAACAGATGTACGAAGAGTTTGGGAAAGCAGTTGCAAATGCTAACGAGGAGGTAGGTACTGCAGAAACACAGTACACACTCGAGGATCTCGAACTCACCGCAGGACAGGAAGGCAAGATCGAATCAATTATTGCTGCGTTGTCTGGGGGTGACCGGGACCCAGACTGGGAACGTGAAAAACAAGACGTCAAAACGGCATCGGAAGGACAGCTAAAGAGTGCTGGTTCGATTACATGGGATCTGTGGGTCGATGAGTTCCACAACGGACGGGCCTTGGCTGCAGAAATCAAGACGCCAAAGCCCAACCGCGATCAAACAATGGAATCGAAACGACAAATGCTGAAAACAATAGCAGCACACGAACACCGTAGCGAGCCTGCACCAATCGTGAGATACGTCTTTCCGTTTAATCCATACGGGTCAGTCGAAGCCTACAACTGGTGGCCTCCGCAATCATTTTTCAACGTGAAAGAAGTCGACGGGATGATGATCGCAGACGGGTTCTGGAATGCAATTGGCGGCGAACGAACAATGGAAGGGTTATTTAATTTCTTGTTAGAAGAATCCGAAGGCAATATTGAAACGCTAACAGAGTTGGCGGGTGACTCGACGCTGTAGCGGCTGGATGTTTAACCGACGCGATTGAGCCCACAGGAGCAAGCAAGAAGGTTATTACCAGCGGAGCCAGTACTCGGAGATGATTCAATGAAGGCGATTGACCTGTTTTGTGGTGCAGGTGGGTTCAGTAATGGCTTCGAACAGGCAGGAGTTGATGTCTGCTACGGAGTGGATATAAACGAAGCCGCCCTCGAGACGTTTGAACAGAACCACGACGCCGAAGCAGTCTGCTGGGATATCAGTACGGGGGTTCCTGAGTCTCTAGCTACGATTGACGTTGACATTGTTTTTGGAAGTCCACCCTGCAAAGGGTTTAGCGATGCTCGCGGGAGTCGGCAGTTGGATGATGAACGCAACAAGCTCGTCTTTTCGTTTATTCAGTGGGTAGCCGAACTCCAACCGGAGTATGTGATGATGGAAAACGTTGCGGGCATGACCACAATAAGTGATGAGTTTTTGGATGCAATAGATACAGAGTACGAAAAAATCGGGTACAAAGTCGACTGGACCAAGCTGAATGCAGCCAATCTGGGTGTTCCACAAACAAGAGAACGTGTTATTTATTTTGGGCTGAAAAAAGACTCGACAGTATCGCCGTCTCTCCCAGAGGGAATGTACCGAGACAGTCCTGAGGGTCAGACCTCACTGTCAGGTGAGAAACTCAAAACGTGGCGTACAGTCTCAGATGCCTTTGCGGATCTGCCTGAACCGACAGAAGATGGTGTCGTAGAACTTCCG
>LKML01000140.1 GCA_001563795.1 Haloferacaceae archaeon B1-Br10_E2g22
TGGGTGCGGTCGCAGACAACGTCGACGGCTTCGGTTGGGGTGGCGTTGGCTATCTCCGCAGCATCGAAGACGACCAGCCAATCGAGGCAGTGCCGGTCGAAAGCGACCAGGACGGCGAGTTCTATCTGCCTGTCGAAGAAAACATCGAGTCAGGAGCCTACTCGCCGCTGGCCCGCCCGCTGTTTATTTATGTCAACCACGCAGGCCTCGAAGAACAGCCTGACCTCATCGGGTCGTTCTGCCGATATTTCTTCAACAATCAGGCTGAGTTCGCCCGCGACGAGGGCTTTTATGCCGCTCCTGACGAGGAAGCCGAAGCAAACCACGAGCGACTCAACGACGTGTTTGATGAGCTCGGAATCGACGGCGACGAGCTGACGATCCAGCCGAACTAACGACGAGGATCACACATGAGCACAGAAACGCCGCCCGATGCTGGCCTCACCGGCGACGGCTCACAGCGTGACCAGCGACGGAACCGCCGCGTCCGCCGGCTGCTGTTCGGCTGTGCGGCGGTCACGGTCGCCACAACGCTCGCCATTTTTCTGGTGTTGCTTGATAACACCGCGAGCTACTTTTTCGGTGCGAAAATCAGCGAGATCATCCTCGGCGGTGGCCTCGACCGAACAGTGACGTTCACCGAATTCTTCACGGGCACGCGGTGGGCACCTGATCACGCGACGCCGGCCCACGGGATTCTACCGATTGTCTGGGGAACGATTGCGATCACCATCGGCGCGGCGTTCATCTCGATTCCAATCGGTACCGCGACCGCAATCTATCTCTCGGAGTACGCCTCACCAGGTGTTCGCGCCAAACTGAAACCAACGCTCGAAATCCTGGCGGGCGTCCCAACAATCGTCTACGGCTACTTTGCGATCTCGTTTATTACGCCAGTCGTTATCAGCCCACTGGCTGAGACGCTGTTCGGCATCAACGTCGGCCGTTACAGCATGCTGTCGGGGATTATCGTTGTCGGTATCATGACGATCCCGATGGTGTCGTCGATCAGCGAGGACGCCATGAGCGCGGTGCCCGACGACCTGCGAAATGCGGCCTACGGGCTTGGGGCGACCAAATACGACGTCTCAACGAACGTCGTGCTGCCGGCCTCGCTGTCGGGGGTGTTTGCCTCCTACATTCTGGCAGTCTCCCGAGCAATTGGTGAGACGATGGCAGTCACGCTCGCCGCGGGCTTCAATGCGAATCTGACGGCCAACCCCTTCAGCGAAATCATGACAATGACTGCTTACATGGTCTCGATGGCTCGCGGAACCAGTGCAGTGGGAACCGTCGAGTACCAGAGCCTGTTCGCGGTCGGCTTCGTGCTGTTCGTAATGACACTTGTAATGAATCTGCTCAACGACTGGTTCAAACGCAGCTTCAGAGAGGAGTATCAATGAGTCTTGGCACTGACCAGCTCAAAAACGAGCTGCTTGATACGGGAATGACCGTCGACGACATCAAAAACAGGGTGTTCGTCTGGGTTATCCTCGCGGCGTCGCTGCTTGGGGTCGTCGCACTGGCGCTGCTGATCGTCGACGTGATCTACGAGGCCTACATCGGCTACCGGGAGTTCGACATTCGGCCAGCCCAGTTCCTGACCCAGAGCGGCTCGCGAACCCCCTCACAGGCTGGCTTCCTTGCGGCGATGGTTGCGACCGCCTGGCTGATGGTGCTGACCGCCGCGCTGGCCTTCTTTGTCGGTGTTGGCTCGGCGATCTACCTCGAGGAGTACGCCCCCGACAACCGGATCACCCGGCTGATCGAGGCGAATCTCTCGAATCTCGCAGGTGTGCCCTCGATTGTCTACGGCCTGCTCGTGTTGGCGGCCATCGTCAACGGCATCGGGTTGGGGCCAATCTTGCTGTCGGGAGCCATCGCGCTGGCGTTGCTCATCATGCCGATCATCATCGTCTCGGCCCAAGAGGCGCTCCGAGCAGTCCCTGACAGCGTCCGAAACGGCTCGCTGGCGACCGGGGCAACCCAGTGGCAGACGATCCGCCGGGTTGTCCTGCCGTCGGCGATGCCCGGCATTCTGACGGGGACGATTCTCGCACTCGCGCGCGCGGTCGGCGAGACTGCCCCGTTGATCATGGTTGGCGCGCTGTTTACCGCCCGCGCGCCACCGGGGCCGCTCAATCGATTTAGTGCGATGCCGACCCAGATATACACCTGGGCGGCCGAACCGAGCCAGCATTTCATCCACCTTGCGGCGGCCGGTATCGTCGTTCTGCTTGTGGTGATGCTGACGATGAATGGTGTTGCGATCTACCTGCGAAACAAGTTCGAAACCGAGGTCTAACATGGCAACAGACACATCTGATTCACTCATTACGACTGATGTATCGTCCACCGAAACCGGTCGGGGTAAAGTCCCCGACGAGACTGTCGTCGCCTCGAGCAATCTCGATGTCTACTACGGCACCGACCAGGCGCTCGAGGACGTCTCGATCGAAATTCCCGAACATAAAGTAACGGCAATTATCGGGCCCTCGGGCTGTGGCAAATCGACGTTCCTACGCTGTATCAACCGGATGAACGACCAGATTCCCGCCTGTACGGTTGACGGCGAACTCCGATTCCACAGCACGGACGTCTACGACGAGGCAGTCGATCCGGTCGCGTTGCGCCGCAAAATCGGGATGGTATTCCAAAAGCCCAACCCGTTTCCGAAATCGATCTACGATAACGTCGCCTACGGGCTTCGCGTTCAGGGCAAAGCGGTCACAGACGAGATTGTCGAAGAGGCTCTGCGCGGGGCAGCACTCTGGGACGAAGTCAGCGATCAACTCGAGGAATCCGGCCTCGAGCTCTCGGGCGGCCAACAACAGCGACTCTGTATTGCGCGAGCGATCGCCCCCGACCCGGAAGTCATTCTGATGGACGAACCTGCAAGCGCGCTCGATCCGGTGGCGACCTCAAAAATCGAGGATCTGATCGCTGATCTTGCCGATGAGTATACGGTTGTTATTGTCACACACAACATGCAGCAGGCTGCCCGCATCTCGGATAAGACGGCGGTGTTTCTGACCGGCGGTCGACTCGTTGAGTTCGATGACACCCAGAAAGTCTTCGAGAATCCACAGCATCAGCGCGTCGAAGACTACATCACCGGGAAGTTCGGCTAATGGCCCGCCAGCACTACCAACAGCAACTCGAGTCGCTTACACACGAGGTCACCGCAATGGCTGAACTCGTACTCGACCGGTATAAAATGGCACTGGAGGCAGCCGAAACGGGTGACCGCCGACTCGCCGAGACAGTCATCAAAGGCGACAACGAGATCAACGAGCGGTATCTCGCTCTCGAAAAGCAGTGTACGGATCTGATCGCCCTCCAACAACCCGTGGCAGGTGATCTCCGAGTGGTTACAGCCTCCTTTAAGATCATCACCGACCTCGAGCGGATCGCCGACCTCGCCACTAATCTCGCCGACCACACTCGCGCCGAACAGACGGGGATCCATCCGGCCGTCGACACCCAGGCGTTGGGTGGGGTTGCCGGTGAGATGGTTGAGGATGCAATCGCAGCCTATGAGACCGCCGACACCGGCATGTGTCGGGCAATTGCCGACCGTGATGGCACACTCGATGCGGACTGCGAGCGGACGAACGAACAGATTATTCGGACGCTGTTGGCCGAAACTGCGGCGACAACCGACGCCGAGAGCAACGACGGGTCTGGGCTGACCGCAGCCTCGCGTGGGCTTTTAACCGTACGTGATATCGAACGCGTTGGCGACCATGCAGTCAACATTGCAGCACGGGTGTTGTACATGGTCGAAAACAGCGACGAGTTGCTGTACTGAAACGACTGTGTGCCTCGAGGCTGTTGTTGGCAAACCGCCCAGTACACACGAATCAAACACTGCGGATCGCCTTAGAGCCAGTCGCTTTCGGGATCGACGTACCCTTCAGGTTTCTCGCCCGCAAGGACAGCCAAAATATCGTTGGCGACGTGCTCGTTGAGTTCGGTAAGCGATTCTTCCGAGTAGAAGGCCGCATGCGGCGTCAGGATTACATCGTTGCGGTCGGTCAGCAGCGAATCTTTCGGTGGTTCTTCCTCGAGGACATCGAGGCCGGCCGCAGCGATTTCGTTGTTTTCGAGTGCCCACGCGAGGTCGTCTTCTTTAACGATTGGCCCACGGCCGACGTTGACCAACACAGCGGTTTCGCTCATGCGCTTGAATGCCGCTTTGTCGAACAGGTGATGTGTCTCGTCGGTAAGCGGGGCGTGAATCGAGATGTGGTCGGCTTCCTCGAACAACTCATCGAAGGCAACTTTTTCGACGCCGTAGTCGTCCATCGCCTCGGCTTCGACGTAGGGGTCGGCCGCGACCATGCGGCAGCCGAGTCCTGAGAGCTTTTCGGCCGTCCGCTTGGCGAGGCCACCGAACGACAGAAAGCCGATCGTCTGGGAGGTCAGTCGGTGAATCGGCTGGCCGTCAGTCCAGTCCCAACTGCCGTCTTCGATTGTGCGGTTGTACTCGGTGAGTCGCCGGACACCGGCCAACAACAGCGAGACGGCGTGTGTCGAGACCTCTTCAGTACAGTAGTCTGGCACGTTGACAACGGTGACATCGTGTTCGACCGCAGCCTCGAAATCGATCTGATCGACACCAACGCCGGCTCGAGCGACGATCTGGAGGTCGGGACACGCCTCGAAGACCTCCGTCGGCACGGGCGTGTTGACGTCGACGACAAGGCCGACGGCGTCGCCTGCAGACTCGATAATGTCATCGGTCGTCTCAAGAGCTGCGGTGACAACCGTTGCCTCATCACCCAGCACCGACTGGAGCGTTTCGGTGCGAATCATCGCGTTCTCGTTGGCTACAACTGTTGGCATGTAGACGATGCTTTGTGCTCAAGACTCTTGAATGGCTCCTGTATTCCCACGAGCTGAAACCAACTGACACGCTACCGCACGAGTGTGTACACAGGAATCTGACCGTCATTCGATCAGTATCCATTTACTGAGCCCGCACGGAGAAAGCGTAATGCGAATCAGTGTGATCGGCAGTGGGTCGTCGCTCGCGGCTGGAACCGAAGCCGACGCCGAAGACGTAGGGAGACTGCTGGGCTCCCGTGGGCATACGGTCGTCTGTGGTGGGATGGGTGGCATCATGGAAGCGGTCTGTCGTGGGGCAACCAACGCAGGCGGCACAACCGTTGGCATTCTGCCCTCCGACGATCTGTCGGCCGCAAACCCCTACGTTAGCACCCCTATTGCGACCGGTTTAGGCCATGCCCGGAACGTCCTTGTCCCGATGAACGGCGAGGCAGTCATCGCGATCGCTGGCAGCGGCGGGACGCTCTCGGAGATGGGGTTTGCCCGCGTCTACGACCGGCCTGTCGCTGGCCTCGGCAGCCACGATCTACCGTGGGTCGAGCCCGTCGAAACACCCACTGAAGCCGTTGAGCACGTCGAAACAGCCTGTAGCTCAAGCCGCGAGTAGTTTTCAGCACTGAGATTCGAGACGACACACTTAGAACCAAACAGTCACACTCGCGTGTATGAACAGACGGACGTATCTCGGGTTCGCCGCAGCGGGTGTTGTCGGTACTGTTGCCGGGTGTACTGAAGCGACTGACCGCCAAGAGTTCCCACCGTATCCGGACAGCAACTCGACGGAGCTTTCGGGTGACGGTCCGATGACCTCCGAGTCGTTCGAGTTATCGCTTGATGGGCCGACAGTTATCGAACTCGAGCATATGGGCTCGGACAACTTTACGGTCATCCTCGATGAGCCACCGGCCGACGACAACGACACGGACGGAAA
>LKML01000141.1 GCA_001563795.1 Haloferacaceae archaeon B1-Br10_E2g22
ACATCGAAGATGGCAGCTCCGATTTCAGTGACGTTGCCAACACCGTCGAGCGCGTAACGTTCCTCGATGAGGCAACCACTGGCTCAGTCTCCGTCAGCGAGTACAGCGCCGACAGCGTTGTGCAGGCAACTGCCAACTCACTCGGTGCGCAACTCGACCAGGACGTCCGGACTGTCGGCAGCATCTCCGATATCACCGTCAGCGATGAAGACGGCGAGCCAGCACCCGACACCCCAGCGACCGTCACGATGGGCATCGACGCCGATGACGTCGAAGACCCTGAGAACCTCGTGATCAACCACGAGGCCGGCGATGACTGGGAACAACTCGAGACCTCAATCGAAGAGGAAACTGACGACCGCATTCGCGTGAGCGCCAACGTTGATGGCTTTTCGCTGTTCGCTGTCGCTGAACTCGAGCCCGAAGACGAACCAATCGATGACGAAGAGCCAATCGATGACGACGAACCAGTCGAAGACCCTGATGACGGCATCGGGACGACTGGCCTCATCGGGCTGCTTGTCGTCCTTGCACTGATCGTCGCGGCCGCCGTGGCCTACCGACAGCTCAACGACGGAGGTGACGACAACAACCTCTAAGACCACACTGCCCCGGTAACACATAACCACCGAGCCACCCACAGCTCGGAACCATTCAACGCAGTCTGTTTGCATTCACAACGCGGAATTTTTTTGCGAACCTACCTTTGAGCCGCCGGCTCATCCACGGCGATGCCACTCATAGAGCCCAACGGTGATCACCGGCCAGACGACCAGATGCAACAGCAACAACTCCGGGAGCATCTCGCCGTAGGCGGTAATATCCACAACGGTCTGTCCACCGCCAATGACGGCATTGTTAAAGACGGTCATCAGTACGATCGACAGCCCCAACAGAAACGCGAGTGCAAACACCTCGAGGATGGATTTGGCCATTGTCTGTCGGCTCGGACGGACTGTGAGCCACCTGCTCTGTGGCTGAGTAACCACTTTGTTATCATATCGTTTGTCAGGACTTCGGGTAGTAAGTACCTCCTACTGGTTCTTGTGGGGCGTGAGCGCCCACCTGTTTGACGAACTGCCGGCTCGAGCGAGCCGCTGTATTTTTCCACCACAGCCGCATTCTTTCGGCCATGAGTGATTTCGACAAAGAGGCCGAACGCGAAAAACTTCGCAAGAAGCTCGCCCGTGATGAACAAAAGCGAGCCCACACCCAGCGCATGAGCGAACTGCTGTTACAAGGAGCGACAATGACGAACAAACACTGCGAGGACTGTTCTGACCCGCTGTTTCGGTACAACGACCAGACGTTTTGTCCGTCCTGCCAGGCCGCCGACGAACCCACACAGTCCGACCGCTCGGCGACCACCGAAGCCGACGCTCACGATTCACCGGCTACTGGCTCACCGGATGACTCGAGACAGACTCACCCAACTGCTGAGGCGAACGCTCACTCGCCGCCGTCCGCAACAGCACCCACAGACGACTCGCTTGGCGAGGCTCGGCAGTCACTGCGGCGAACGATCAACCGATTTGTACATGCGGCCGAACAGACTGACGATCCACGTCGGGCCCGCGAGCAGTTGGCTGCTGCCCGCGAGGCAGCCGAAACGCTCGAGACGCTGAACTAATTAGCCTCGGAGGACGGCTGGTTCTCGGCGCGTTGTCTCTGTGTCCGGTTTTTTTTCGGTCTCTACGGCCTCTACAGCTGGTTTCGACCCAGCATCAAAGGCCTTGCAGGCAATCGAGATAAGCCACTCGGGGTCTTCGACCGAGTTGTCGTGTTGTGGCGGCCCGTACAGCGCGTCTGGTTCCGACACTGGTTGTTCGTGTTGCGGCTCGCCGTATCGAGCCATCTCAATGGGGGACGTGGGGGGTTGTGATTGCATAGTACTCTCACACGGATGGGTCTCGGCTGACCACCGCATCCTGTGTTGTACTCTATCAGTGCGACCAGCGAACTTATACCGAATTTCTTTCCAACTATCTACTGGCCAAATATTGTCACGGTACGACAGACGGCTGCTAAGAGTAGTCGCTTCCTACTATCTCTCGGATCGTATCCGCCGTTATTTCGCCAACACCTGATACCTCACGTAACTCATCGGTTTCGGCAGTCATGACGGCTTCGACGCTACCGAACGCCTCGAGCAGCGCGCGTGCGGTCACCGGCCCGATATCTGCAATCGAACTGACGACGTACTCCTGTTGTTCGGCGCGTGTTTTGGCCTGCTTTTCACCATGGACGGACACCGCCCGCTCGCGGGTCTGCTGTTCGCGCTTTGCGATGGTCTCCAACAACTCAGCCGTCTCGTCTTCGTCGGCAGTCTGCAACACACTCGCGTTGAAATCAACCGCCAGACTCGCTATTGCGCCGCGAATCGCGTTCGGATGGATGTTTCGCTCACTGTAGAGGTTCGTCCCCTCGAGAATCACAATCGGCCGGCTGTAGTTGCGAGCGAGATCACCAACCTGTTCGAACATCGAGCGCTCGCTGCCCGCAAGCGTCGAGAGAAAATCAGCAACCGATTTCCGTTCGACCGCCACTCGGTCAGACAGCACGTAATCGCCGACCGCCAGCGTCTTGAGGCGTGTTTCGACCGTCTCGCGTTTTGAGAGTTTCTTTGCAATTGAAGCCTCGAGTTCGCGTTGGTCGATGACGATCTCAATGTGGTCTTCGTCGCTGCTGGCGGCCGGCACCACCTGTTGGTCGGCCGCCTCTGTCTCAGTGTCAGCATCTACCGACCCAAAGTCGGCGAGTTCGGCTGTCTCGGAGTCTGTTTGGTCGTCGTCGGGGTTCGCCGAGCGGGCGGCCGACTCGGGTTGCGTCCGTGCTTCGCTGTCGAACTGACCGAGTGCGGCCTGTGGGGCCTCGAGTTCGGCTTCGACCGCTTGGGCGACGCCTTTCAGTTTGCGGAGTTCGGCGGTCATCTCCTTTTCGCGCCGTCGTGAGATCCAAAAGTATGCCTCATCGCGCGTATCGGTTGCCAACAGCACGACAACCCGGCCTTTGTCCTGTCGGCCTGTTCGGCCTTTCCGCTGGATCGAACGAATCGCCGTCGGCACGGGTTCGTAAAACAACACGAGATCGACTTCCGGAACGTCAAGTCCTTCTTCGGCGACCGACGTCGAGACAAGCACCTCGAAGGCACCGTTACGGAACGCATCCAGGGTTGCTTTCTGTTCGGTCTGGGTCATTCCATCCGAGCCCGTTTTGTTACCCTGGCCGACAAACCGCTCGACGCTAAAGCTTTGGCTCAAAAAGTCAGTAAGCGCTTCGGCCGTATCCCGCGATTCGGTAAAGACGATCACTCGCTCGCCGTTGTTGATGCCGAGCGTTTCGGCCAGCAGAATACGTGTCTGGGAGAACTTCGGATGTAGATCGTCGTAGGCCTCGGCTTTTCGCATCGCCGTCTGGACGTTGGGTTCGGCGATGAGCCGCTGGCTGGCTTTCGAGGCTCCCGAACTTCGGGCAGCATTCTTCTGGCGTTCGAAATACCGCCGCAGCGACTCGACACTTTGGGTTTCGACCAGCGTGACCGCCCGCCGGAGCTTCATGATCTCGGCATGCACGCTCATGCCCTGGTAGCCTTCTGATTGGTCGTTTGCCATTAGCTTGCGGAGCTCTGCGCCGATCTTGTTGAGTTGTTTTTGGGAAATATCCGGGCTACTCGAACGCGTCACACCTAACTCGCGGAGCTTCTCGAGGCGATCAACAATAACCTCGTTGAGTCCATCACGGATTGCGATCAGCTCTGCGGGCAGATCGATCCGTTGCCACTCGATGTCAGTCTCGTAGGTGTAGTCCGCAACGTCGGCGTCGTCTTCGGTCATCACCTCGACGGTCTCGAGGCCCAAATTCTCACAGATTGTCTGGATGTCCTCTTTGGTACCGCCGGGCGATGCACTCATCGCCGTCACGAGTGGCTGGGTCGCATCGGCGTGATAGCGTTCGGCAATATAGACGTAGGCGTACTCACCCGTTCCGCGATGACATTCATCGAACGTCAGATGCGTCACCTCGGCCAGCGAGATCCGACTGCCGACCAGATCGTTTTCGACGACCTGCGGGGTGGCGATCACGACCCGTGCGGACGCCCAGAGTTCCGCGCGGTCGTCTGGGCGAACGTCGCCAGTGAACACAACAATTTCGTCGTCGGGAATCTCGAGGGCCGCTCGGTAAAATTCCGCGTGTTGATCGACCAGCGGCTTTGTCGGGGCCAAAAAGAGGGCTTTTCCGCCCTGGTCGGCGAGTCGTTCGGCGGTTACAAGCAGACTCACCGTTGTTTTCCCGAGGCCAGTGGGTAGACACACGAGTGTGTGGCCGTTTCGGGCTGTTCCGGCCAACTGAATCTGATACAGTCGCCGCTCGATGAACCCAGAGGCCAACAGTGGATGTTCGACGTACGCTTCGGAGTCGGCCATTATCTCGCTGTAAGCCACAATACGGTTTATCTCTGCTGGAGAGTCGTGGTCGCTGACCCAACAGTCCGCTTGCACGTTATCGACCACATCTTACTATGTTGTGGTCAGTTTCGACTCCACTGTTTGGCCACCGAGCCCAACCCGCCGACAGCACGAAAATCACACAGACTGCTCGAGACACCACTACAGGCCACGCTCAGAAACTACTCAGCAAAACCGAACGGATCGCGCAGACGAAACAAAGGGGTTCAGTCGTTGGCCGCAGCCGCCAACACACCGCGGTCTTCGAGCAACTCACCGAGTGCTGTCATCGTCGAGACGACTTCGTTACACGACGGCTCGACGGCTGGCTTTGGTTCGAAGCCAACTGCAAGCCCGGCGACTTCCAACATCGGAAGGTCGTTTGCGCCATCGCCAATCGCCACTGTGTCGGCCATCTCGATGTCGAGTGTGGCGGCGAGTGACTCGAGTTGGTCGTCTTTCGTTCCTTCGATCAGTGGGCCTTCGACCTCGCCGGTCAGCTCGCCGTCTTCGATCGGCAGCCGGTTCGAGACGATTCGATCAACGCTCGTTCGGTCGGCCTCGAGGGCGCGCTGGACGCCCCGCTCGAAGCCACCGGTGAAGATGGCGACCGTGTGGCCGGCCTCGCGCAGTCGGTCGATAAGCATCGCCGCATCGGGCCGTAGTTCGACCTTACTGTAGGCGGCCTCGGCCTCCTTTTCGGAGAGTCCGGCCAGTAGTTCGGCACGGCTCCGCAGGCTTTCGGCGTAGCTCATCTCGTTGTTCATCGCCCGGTCGGTAATCTCGGCCATTTCATCGTCGACGCCCAGTCGCTGGCCGAGCAGAACGGTCATCTCCGAGTCCGACAGTGTGCCATCGAAATCGAACGCAATGAGGCTCATTGAATGCCGTTGTTCGCCGAAGGATGAAAAACACCCGTTTTAGTATCCACCGACTGCCGCTGGTCGATATTGGCCACCGTGTTTTGTACTTCTGTACTGACGAATGTACGATACTGTATACGATCATCCAAGAGGGGCACTGGACAGGTGTGGTAATACGTGACGATGTACAGCAGTCCAACGTGGAAACGCTTAACCAATCGCCGCGAAATCCTACATTCATGAAGGTACTCGTCACGGATCCGATCGACGATGCGGGCCTCGATCGGTTGCGTGAAGCAGGCTACGAGGTCGAAACGAACTACGAAGCCGAAGGCGACACACTGCTTGCGGCCGTCGCCGACGCA
>LKML01000045.1 GCA_001563795.1 Haloferacaceae archaeon B1-Br10_E2g22
ACTGAAGAAGAAAATGAGCGTGTCAACCAGGCCCGGCGGTTCGCTCGATACTACGTCTACGCCCAGCGTGGCTACGACACCGTTCCGACCTCAGAACATCCCGTCCGTATCGATGCCGTTCGGACTGCGATCAACGAAATGAGCCTCGAGAGATTCGAGACACTGTTCGGTGATCTTTATGAGCAACTCAACTACGAAATCGGGACTCGAGACACACCCGTAATCGAACTCCCAGCAGACGCAACTGAACCATCAATTATTTCGAAAAACATCTATCTCGGAATTGATCCACTCGAGACTGAGCTTGGAGAGACACTCGCCACAGCACACGGACTCGGTCTCGAGCAGTCTGCGACCACCCTCGAGTTGTCTGGGCTTTCGGCCGCCGAACTCGAGCAGTGGGGCGAATACACTGGCGAGTTCACTGCGCGTGCAGTTGGCGAGGAACTCGAGTTGCGCGAGGCGGTGTATCTCGATTACGTCTCTGAGCTCTATGTCAAATATCCCGACGGCCCCGATATCGTTGCTGCTGACGAGCATTTGAACGACCCCGAGAGAGACCCTGATACGGTCATCGAACTCCTCCCTGTTGATCCCGAAAGCCTCGAGCAGTTCAAGCAGTTCCTCGATCACTACCTGAAATGTCAGATACGAGATTCATTTGTCGAGATGGGCATTCGGCCGCCTGAGGCCTTCCGCGTACTCGGCATGGGTCGGTTCATGTCGGCCTGGAGGTACGACAACATCGAGTTCTATCCCACATTTCACAACCCAAACAGCGAGGCATTCGCCGGATCGAACTTACACTGAGAACGGTTGGTCGAGCCACAGTACAGGAGACAATAGGTTTCGGCCGGTGTTACACAGATTCGAGGAGAAAGCCCACAAGATTAGTTGTGGGAGAAGTCACAGTAGACCGAACGTCGACAACAACAGTGCAGCCCCGACGACGACGACCGCAATCGTCACCAATCGCCAGGCGATTTTGAGTACGATACGCCCGACAATCATCACGATTAACATTCCGATCAGGACGATCAACAGCTGGCCGAGCTGCGTCCCGAGTAGCTCCGCCTGTGCAAGCCCAAGGAGACTAACCAGTGACATACCCCACCTCAGCGGGCGAATGAAAATAAACGTATGGGTAACTGATCTATCAACAACACTACTTTCACTCGTCGAGAAGCACGCTATCTCGAGCCGAAACGCTCCGTTGGGCTTCTGGAGGCGGTTGTCAAAATTTTACTTTCAGTCCGCTTCGAATACGCTTTTACTGAGTCCACACTAACGATAACGCACTGACCACACGTCGGCACTGTCGGCCTGTCGGTCTCAACGCAGTTTCCTGCCAGCGACTGCGTTAGCGAATAAAACGGCGGTTGGCCACATACAACCAAAGCTGTTATGTGGATTCCATTGGTACCACATTCCCGTCCCAAATGAGTGTTCAATTGATGAGTACACCGACTGAAAGTGCCGTACAGCGCCCTGTTGCGTCGCAGGAGTGGTCTGCGTGAGCCGCGCTGACCTCTCGGCCGACGAACTCGAGTTGCCGATTAAACGAACGACTGGCGAGACGCTCGAAGACCGACTGACGAGCAACGCCTACAATAACATCCTCCCGGCCCGGTATCTCCGCAAAGACGCCGAGGGGAACCCCAGAGAAACCCAAGAAGAACTCTTCGAGCGGATTGCCCAAAACGTCGCACTTGCCGAGGCCGTCTTCGAGGCCGACAAGCAAAACCTCGAGATCACAGTCAGGCCCGACCAGATCAAACCGGGCCACCCACGGCGCGACGAACTCGCCGCCGAAGTCTTCGGTAAAGGCACGACCGCAGACTCCGAAGCCGAGACGACGCTGTCGGTGTACAACGTCAACAAGTTCGCCTATGAGACGATTGTCCCCGAACTCCCCGAGTCCGTTGCCGAACACGTCGAATCCGTCGCCGGCGAGTTCGAAGAGCTGATGACCGAGCTTTCGTTTATGCCGAATTCACCGACGCTAATGAACGCTGGCGACGAACTCCAGCAGCTGTCGGCCTGTTTCGTTGATTCGCCGGGCGACGATATCACAGATATCCACCAGACGATGAAAGAGGCCGCCGAGGTCTTCCAATCGGGCGGCGGCATGGGGTATGCCTTCTGGAAACTCCGACCGTACGGCGACGCCGTGGGCTCGACTGGTGGCATCGCATCTGGCCCGATTACGTTCATGCGAACCTACGACCAGATGTGCGAAACCATCGCCCAAGGCGGTGCCCGACGTGGCGCACAGATGGGCGTGATGCGCATCTCGCATCCCGACGTGATCCAGTTCATCCACGCGAAAAACAAAGACGTCTCGTTGGCCCACTCACTGCGGCTCAATGACCCTGATGACTTTACCCACACCTCCTTTGCAGACGCACTCGAGGAAGCCCGCGAGCTGATCGACGAAGATGGCAAGGTTCCCAAACACCTCCGCAATGCTGTCGAGGGCCACCTCTCGAATTTCAACATTTCGGTCGGTGTCACCGACGACTTCATGCAGGCATTGTTCAACGACGAGGAGTTTACGTTCACCAACCCTCGCACCGAAGAACCACACATCGCCACCCCCGAAACCAAAGAGATCTACGAGCTTCACGGCCTCGGCAAGCACGTCGAGGTCGGCCAAGAGCTATCGATTCCCGCCGAAGAACTCTGGACGCATATCGTCGAGGGAGCCCACGAAAACGGCGAACCCGGAATCATCTATCTCGAGCGGGTCAACAAACAACACTCCTTTGATGTCGAAAAACACCCAGACCACGAGATTCTCGCCACGAATCCGTGTGGCGAACAGCCGCTCGAGGAGTACGAGGCCTGTAACCTCGGACATATCAACCTCTCAACGCTGGCCGACTTTGATGCGCCCGACTGGCGGGTCTGGTACGACGACCACGGCGAGGAGTACGACGACCTCAATGAGGCTGCCGAGGCGTTCATGTACGAAGCTGTCGACATGGAGGCTTTCGAACGTCGCATTGAATCCGGCACCCGATTCCTCGAGAACGTCGTCACGATGTCTGATTTCCCGGTCGAAAAGATCGAAGAGACCGTCCGCAACATGCGGAAAATCGGCCTCGGCATTATGGGGCTGGCACAGCTCTACATCCAGATGGGTGTTCGGTACGGTTCGGAGGAGGGCAACGCCATCGCCGAGCAGCTAATGACCCACATCAACCACGAATCGAAGTGGGCCTCTCACGAACTCGCCGAAGAGCGCGGCCCGTTCAACGACTGGTCGGACTCGAAGTACGCCAACCCAACCGAATACCGCGAGTGGTTCGAACACCACACTGGCCTCGATGCAGATGAGTGGGCCGACGGTTTCCCGGTTCGAAACCACAACACCACTACCATCGCGCCGACCGGCACTACCTCGATGATCGGCAACACCACCGGTGGCTGTGAACCGATCTACAACGTCGCCTATTATAAGAACGTCTCTGACGACGTTCAGGGCGACGAGATGTTGGTCGAGTTCGATGACTACTTCCTCCGTGTGCTCGAGGAAAACGACATCGACGTGACGGCCGTCAAACAGGAAGCCCAAGAGCAGATGGCAGCCAACGAGTTCGATGGCGTCGAGGGACTCGAGACCGTCCCAAAGGCTATCGGCGAGTTGTTCGTTGTCACCTCGGATCTTACCGGCAAGGAACACGCTGGCGTTCAGTGTGCCTGTCAGAAGGGCGTTGACTCGGCAATCTCGAAAACCTGTAACTTCCCGAACAGCGCGAGTAAAGAGGACATGGACGAAGTCTACCGCTACATCTACAACAACGGTGGCAAGGGTGTCACCGTCTACCGCGATGGTACCCGGTCGAAACAGGTGCTGACGACGCGAGCCCAAAACACCGAGTTCGCCGACGACGGCGAGGCAGCCGAACAGATCACCGCTCAGATCGAAGAGGTCTTCGGCGGTATCGAGGACTTCTTAGACAACGAAGAAGTGCGAGCCGAACTCGGCGCAGAACTCGACGAGCTGTTTGCCGGTCCCGAAGAGGGCCTCGGCAAGAAACGGCCCCGGCCTGATGTGCTGTACGGTGTGACTCAGCGCGTTGATACTGGCTACGGCAAAGTGTATGTCAACATTAACGAAGACGAGCAGGGTCGGCCGTTCGAGCTGTTTGCCAACATCGGCAACTCCGGCGGCTTTACGGCCTCTTTCACCGAGGCACTCGCCAAAACGATCTCGACGGCGCTTCGCTCGGGCGTCGATCCCGAAGAGATCGCCGACGAGCTCAACGGGATTCGCTCGCCGAAAGTCGCCTGGGACAAAGGCGAACAGATCAACTCCATACCGGATGCGATCGGAACTGCGCTCCGTCGGTATCTCGACGGCGAGATCGACAACCCCTACCCCAAACAACAGAACCTCTCGGAGCTATCGGACGAACCCACAGCCCACGAGACGGATGGTGGGGCGTTTGCCAACGACATCACGACGGACTCGACGGTTTCGACTGACTCGACAGTCGAACCCACACCGGAGTCGGCCGACCAGACCGATGCCACTGACGACCTGCTTGCAGCGGGCGAATCACCTGAGTGTCCCGAGTGTGGCAGCATGTCGCTGTACTTCTCGGAAGGCTGCAAGACTTGCGAGTCTTGTGGCTGGTCGGAGTGCTGAGTCCTGAGTAACTAATCGTTGTTTATCCAGTAACCATCCACGTGGTTCCTGACGAGTAGCCCCACTTTTCGACGGTGAGATCGACATCACCTTCGACTAACGGCGTCATGTTCGCCCCAACTTCTTTGGCACTCATACCGAGTTCGTCGGCGATGAGTCGAGATTTGAAATACATCTGGTCGTCGGCCTGCTCGCGGAGATAGCGAAGAATCCGTCGCTGTTTTGGAGTCAACTGTTCGGCATCACCGCTGGTAGTTGTCGGCTGACTGTTGGAGGCTGACGTGCTCATAGCAGTACACTGCGCGTATCAACTAATAGGAGATTTGGTACGACCGATTAACACGCCTCTGTCATGCGGTTTTGGGTCGTGTCCGACCGGTGGTGTCATGCGTTGAGAGCGGTTCAGGTACGGTTGGCTAACAGCCTCGAGCCCGCTGCGTCGACCGGTTTTAATACGCCCGCCCGGAACGATGCGGTATGCAGGCCAAAGCCGATACATACGACCAACTGGTCGAAAGCGGTGTTGTCGCCGTGCTTCGCGGAGCCGACCCGGATACACTCATCGGAATCACTAACGCGCTCGTCGAAGGCGGTGTTAGCGCAATCGAACTCACCGCCGACACTAGCGGTATCGAACGGATGCTCGGTGAGCTCACAGACTCATTTGGCGACGACGAGATCACAGTTGGAACTGGGACCGTCCTTGATGCCGAGACGGCCCGTATGACGATGCTGGCAGGTGCAGACTTTGTCGTGAGCCCGAGTCTCCATGAGGACGTTATCGAGATCTGCAACCGGTATGGGACGCTTGTCGCCCCTGGAGTGATGACACCAACGGAGGCGATTCGCGGCTATGAGGCTGGTGCTGACCTCATAAAGGTGTTTCCAGCCTCCTCACTCGGGCCGGGGCATCTCAAATCAATCAACGGACCGTACAGTCAAATCCCGTTGATGCCCACTGGTGGACTCACACTCGAGAACGCCGCCGACTATATTGAAGCCGGCGCAGAATGCATTGGCGCAGGTAGCGCGCTGGTTGATTATGGTGCCGCCGACCGCGGCGAGTTCGAGACAATTACTGAACAGGCACGGGCGTTTTCCGAACGTATCGAGGCTGCTCGAGCCGACTAATCGGTCGATCCAGGGCTGTTGTCTCGATCAGTGTTGTGCTGGTCGTCGCTTTCATGGTCGGTTTTGCCGTCAACTGCTTGGTGGTCGTCAACTTCGTGCTCGCTGTCTGTGTGCTCACTATCCGCGCACTCGTCGGCTGGTTCGTTCTCGAGTCGGTTCTGATCTGTGTCGTCTGGTTGCGGTCGGCCAATCTGGTCGTCGGCAGACTCGGCGGTTGGGCTCTGGTCGCCGTCCTCGCCGAGCCACTCGAAGCCGCCCGACCGTGCGCGTCTCCGGTCGGCCAGTGCGGCCCGGAGGCGCTCGGATAGCTCCTCTCGGAGGCGCTCGGCATCCTGCTGGTCAATGTCAACTGCGGCAGCGTCCGTTCCGAGCAACGACAGCGAGCCGGCTGTATCGGCAATAACTGTCGCAACCGACCAGCGTCGCTGAAAGATCGTCCGCGTGTCGATTACGGTCTGAATCCGGTAGTAAGCGACCAGTTTGGTCTCACGAGACCAAAAGCCGTTTCGGGTGAATAGATGATTCTCCCCGAGGCAATAGCCCCGGTGAACCCACTTGTAGTGGGCTGCAATCGGCGTCAACACGACAGCGACAACGAGTAGATACCATGGGATAGTGCCTGTGGCCTCGAGCCACACGACGAGTCCGTACAACACCGCAGTAATCACTCCAAGTGCGATCAGATACCGGGCGAGATACCGACGGCGGATTCGTTTTGGCGGCTGTTTGAACGTTGGTTGGTCGGAGGGTGCGATCTCATTGGCAAGTCCTTCGACACGCTCGCGGCTGGCAATTGGAACGGCCGCCTCGCTGCCTCGACCGCTGGCCTGTCCGGGCGCATATCCAGCAGTCTCGACTGCCAGCGTAGCGTATCCGGCCCGCCGTTTGAGTGGGTTGTCCGTGATTGTCATCGCCTGGATCTTATCGAACGGAATCGTCCCGCTGTAACGCTGCAACAGCCCACGTTCGTATCGCAACTCGTCGTCCGAACGGGTCAAACGGAACCCCCAGTAGTTGATGACTGCCGAAATCGCACCAACAACCCAGGCCAAAACGACCCCGCCGGCCAATAAGATGGCAAAAACTACCACCAACACCAGTGGCGGCCCATCGACCGGAACGATCGGCGAGACAAAGGGAATCGAACCTGTAAACACGGCGAGAATCAGCCCTGGGACACGTGGATCGAACGAGAGGATTCCAGAAAGCGCGAGTTCTGAGGGAGCGATCTCGAACAACAGTTCTTCGTCAGTTCGGCGCTCGGACTGTTCGGCAACCGAGGCTGATTCAGCTGACTCGCCGCGTTTGTACCGGCGAATATCCTGTTGGAGTCGCTTGCCTTCGAACTCCGAGACGTACTGGATGACCGCTTCAGTCGAGCCGCCGCCGGCAGTTTCGATGTTGACCGCCGAGAGGCCGACCAGCCGCTGCAAGACGTTTCTGGAAATGTCGACGTTCTGGATGCGGCCGTATGGGATTTCTCGCTCACGGCGGCTAAACACACCCGACCGAAGGTCGAAGGTGTCGTCGGTGAGTTCGTATTCAAACCGCTTGTAGTAGGCAATCTCATAAAAGACCGCTGCGACCAGAATGCCGGCGACCAATAGCAAAAACTCCGGGCTCCCCAGCCGAATGCCCGCACCGATTGAGGCAACAAAGACGAGCGTAATGCCGAGGCTAGTGGCTTTTTGAAATGCACGGTAGGGAATCGAAGCCGGCGCGAGTTTCACACCGCATCCTCCCCATCAGTGTCAATGACGAGTTGTTTGAGTCGCTTTCTGAGGCCGTCGGCGTTTTCCGGGGTGAGTCCGGGTATCGTTACATCGGCTCCTCTCGAGCCGGCGGTATAAACGACTGTACTCGCCAGGCCGACCAGACGCTCGAAGGCAGACCGGCGAGAATCGACGTGTTGGATTCGAACTAACGGAACCTCGGTGCGGATCTCGGTGAGGACACCGCGTTCGAGATAGATGGCGTCTTCGCCCACAACGTACCGCCAGTTGCGGTACCGTAGGATTGCATGGCTCACACCAACTACGGCCACGAGGACTGCAACCGCCACAGCCACGAGTGGCGAGGCCTCGAGGACGGTCGCCAGCCCTAGGCCGATCGAACCGACAACGATGCCGAGGATGATCGCTCGGAGAATCCAGACGATACGAATACGTGGATGGAGGCTGTTCATCGCTTGGCCTCCGGTCTCGCGTGCCGACTGGTGTACATACCAGAAGCTACTGGCGGCGGCGGTATAAGTCTCAATATCCCCTACAAGCTCTCGAGGATCTCACCAAGACGGTCGGTCGTCGCGGGGTCGGCCGCGGCGGCATACAGCCCGTTTTCACCGACGGTATCGACGACCGCAAGGCCGCTTTCGGTCGCCAAGAGACTCCCCGCGTAGTATTCGTACTGGTCGGGGTGAAAGCCCACCAGTCCCTCGATAGAGCCGCGAGCCAACAGCCCCCAATCAACACACGGTGCCCATGTCGTCACGACGCGTTTGCAGTGCTCGTGGAGTTCCGTCTCGAGGCGGCGAGTCTGCTCGGCCAACAGAGGGTCAGTTACTGCCGAGAGGCCAGCGACAAGTCCAACAGTGCCGTGTTCCAACGGAAGTGAGCCAATCGGCGAAATCGGCTGGCCGTTGTACGTCGCACCCCCGTCGCGCTCGGCGACGTACAGCCCATCGACCAGCGGTTCGTAAATCGCACAGGCGACTGGCTCGCCGATATGCAACACGGCGACAGCGGAAGCGAACTTCGGATAGCCAGCAGCGAAGTTGTTGGTGCCATCAAGCGGGTCGACCACCCAGCGGTAGGGGCTTTCGGTTGTCGTAGTCGACTCTTCGCCGTCGAAAGCGTGATCCGGATACTGAGCGTTGATGACATCGTAGATTCGTTTTTGTGCCTCGCGGTCGGCAACTGCTTTCACATCGAGGCCGTCGTAGGTGCCGTCGACGTGGCCGTCTCTAAACGTCTCGCGGAGATACTCTCCCGGAGCCTGGACGGCCTCGCTGGCGACAAAAGCGAGGTCGGTGGTCGGCGGTGGCATACCAGCGGTTCGGTGAGTCATTGTATGAGCCCACCGATAGAAAAACCCTGACGAGACGCCGGAGACGGAGTTTTCGTTTCTCGAAGATCAACTCGAGGATTTTTCCTCAGCAGTTGTCGATCAGCAAACCGAAACCGAAGCGACCGTCGAAGAGCTTTCGGAGCGTTTCGATGAGATCGAAAAACGGCTCTCGAGGTTTGAATCCGAGCTTACCGCCGGTATGTCACTACCAGAACTTCGCGAGGCCGTCGGCGAAACCAACAGTGCACAGGCCGACCTCGAGGCGCGGTCGAATCGGAGTTCGACAGCATCGAGAAAGTCTTACAACACCTCTTGGATACAACAGACAACATCGAGTATCGACTTGGGACGGTAAGCGACTCTCGGCAAGAGGCGCTCAGGCCGTTCCAGCAGCACACTGCAATGCAGGATGCGTTGGCCGATCTCAAAGCCGAGGCGATCCGTCACGGCGTCAAAGCCTGTGTGTGTGTGATTCCTGTGAGCAATCAATTGATCTCGGATTGCTTGAACAACCGATGTGTCCGAGTTGTGACCGTCGAGCGACCGGTATTTCCGATAGCAGTTGGGTTCCGTTTTCGAAGCCCACTCTCGAGACTGCCCCAAGTGAGCGTCCGCCCACAGAGTCTGTCGCTGCCCAGAGGTCGCCCCAGTCGCTTTCCCAACAGACACAGACCTCGAGGGAGTACACGCAGTATCAAACAGACAGGTAACCCACAGTGACCCACGGGCTACTGGGAATGGCGTGTGTCTGTGGGCTGTTGATCGGAGTGACCAAACGATGACTGATGAACAACACGAAAGCGCTCAGACATCCAAGAATACCGCATTTGGGCCCACAGACGATACCGACTCGGACGTCGTTGACCGGTTTGAATCGGCACTTATCGAGGATTCTGAGTCGACTCTCGAGGACGCCAAACAATCGGACAGGGAGGCTACAACCTCAAGCGACGACCCAGCAACCGAAGACCACAACTCAAAAAACACACAAGCGAACGAGGCTTCCTCAGATGGGAGCCGACTCTGGGATAGTTTTCAGGACGAACGTCACGCAGAAAGCCAGTCTTCGGAGCTGTTGTCATCAGTTACGCCAGATACATATACTGACGACCAGTTCGATTCCCCAAGCGGCACCCAACAGATCAGCGACCAGATCGAGACTGTGAGTTCCGGGGCTGAGAACGCAACAGCGTTCAGTGGCATTCTCGAGCGCATCTCGAGTCAAGTCGGTTCTGCAAGCGACTTCATTGCCTCGAAAGCCAACACATCAACAGACCGATTCGACACCGCAACCGGAGAGGATACAGCCACAGGCAGTACAGCGGCCTCGAGACACACACAGAAACCAGACACAAGTACCGACCGACAGAAGACCACACAGACCGACCAGGGGTCTGCTGGCCTAGACAATACAAACCAACAGTCGGTGACGATCAGCCAACTACTGGAACACATTGATTTGTTCGGGCGGGCGACCGCATCCACACAGGTGTTGGTTTTGAGTCCGACAACCCACTCAGTGACGAACGACATCTATCGGCGAGTACTGCTGCCAAGCGACGGGACTGGACAGAACGTGCTGTTTGTTTCGGCAATTCAGTCGCCACCCGACCAACTGCCGACCGTCCAGGAGGTACCTGGGTGGACAGCTGGAAAAACAGCAGTGATCGAAGTCGGACAAAGCCTACTACGGCCCACAGAGCACGCTCGAGGTCCTGATCAAACCGTTCAACTCGACAGCTACAAACAGCTGTCGAATTTCCAAAACTTCGCCAAACTCGGAGTCAATATCAGTCATATTGTCTCACAGTGGAACGCCACACATCGATCCTCTATTGTCGGTGTCCATACGCTGTCGTCGATCCAACAGTATGTCGGCAACGAGGCGATGTTTCAGTTTCTGTTCACACTGAAAGGCCAACTCAACTCGATGGGCGTCAGAGGCTACTATCATATGGATCCAGCCGTCCATACGGAAAACGAAATCAATACGATCCGGTCGGCGTTCGATATCAGTGTGACAGTCTCATCCGATGGCTCGATCGATATCCAGTAACGCCGTCCGGTTGCTGTACAGTAAACCGATTCGATTGCTGCGCAGTGGAATTCTGCTCGGTTGAATGTTATATTTATTTGTGTACGCAGTACAGACAACTCAGAAATGGACTCACCGCACATCCTGCTCGTCGAGGATAGCAACTTCATGGCGACAAAAGTCGTCGAGACCCTGGAGTCTGCTCACGAGTTCGTCATTTCGACAGTCAGTACGGCAGACGAGGCGCGATACGCACTCGAAAACGGCTCGTATGACTGTGTGATTTCAAACTACGAACTCCCCGACGAAAGCGGCGTCGAGCTGGCCAAATCGCTCAGGACTGATGCCGACATCCCGTCGGTGCCGCTGATTATTCTGACCGGTCGCTCGCTCGAGCCACTCGCCAAAGAGGCCATCGAGGCCGGGGTCACCGAGTTCGTCTACAAAGGCGACCAAGCGACCGGTGAGATGGATGTGTTGGCAAACCGAATCCGGATCGTCTTGCAGGCCCACCAGAACGCAGACGACTGAGGGTATCGCAACCGGCTTTCGAACCCGTAGGCTTTTGATTGATCCGCCCTCACACAGAGATAATGAAAGAGTCGCTCATGGAGATCATCTGCTGTCCGATGGACAAACACGACCTCGAGCTTACCGTCGAGGAACGTGATGGCGAAGAGATTCTCGAAGGAACACTCACCTGCCCGGAGTGCGGCGAAACCTACCCAATCGAAGACGGCATTCCGAACCTGCTGCCGCCGGACATGCGCGAAAAAGCCCCTGCCTGAGAATCAGTAGGCAGCCTGAAGCTTTTTGAGGTGTGGGAACGACTGACGACCGTGGCTCGTCTCTCAGTCGATCTCAACCGTGATGGCCTCCATGAGATAGCAGTGCCGTCGTCGTTCGAAACCGACCGCCCCTTCGAAATTCAACTTCGTAATCACGGTGAGGCGATTCACGTCCATCTGAATATGGACGACGAACTCTCGAGAGGCGCTCGATTGGCCGAAACAAACCACTACGTCGAACCCTACAGCCAGCGGTCGGTTCCAATCGAGACCCGTCGGATTTCGACGCCAGTGACTGGTCGACTCAAGGTCGTCACCGGCTACGGCACGAAATCGACATACACAACCGTCAGGCTCTCGCCTCCTGGCACTGCGACGAACAGCGTGATTGTCGATGAATCACTCGCGAAACCCCAACGTCGCGAGCCTGAGCCTGCTTCGCCCGTCGAACGGGTTGGGAACGCCCTCCCCGAGGCCGTCTCGCCGTCCGGCGTGGCTGTGCTCGCCGCGCTGGCTGCGGTTGTCTTGGCCGGCGTGCTCACAGAGAGTGCTGCGGTACTGGCTGGGTCGGTCATCGTGGTGGGGCTACTCGCGGTGTTCGCCGTCAGCCGAAGCAACTGACAAGCGGCAGTTGTCACGGCGGTACCAGTAGACTACTCAGTTGTGGTCGTCTTCGGGCAGGTGGGTTGGGGTTCCCGAGAGGTTGCCGTGGTTGTCAACGCGTTTCTCGCGGAGATACCGGACGCGGTATCGGTTGGCTCCGTTATCCAGGTCTGCTTCCCGAATCGTCTCGAGTTCGCCGTCCGCAACGGCATCAATAATCGCTTCGAGCTGTTGTTTTTCGCTCGGTGTCAACTCAAACTCGTAAGTGCGGGTAGTCTCGCGTTCCAGTTTGGCCCACTCGCGGCCTGCAGCGACAACCATCGAACACGGGCCGCGACACGGGAAGACGCCATCGCCACCCTCGGCAGCCAACGGTTCGTCTTCCGAAAGCTGCCATTCACGTCGTTTGAGACACTGAGAGTCCTCACAACAGGCGGCCGCCGCCCACTCAACAGCCTCGTCCGGAAGGACGGTTATGAGGTTGTAGATGCCGCTTTGTCGGTCTTGCTCATCTCGCCAGTGGTCGATATCGAGGTCGCCACGCTGTTCTCGATACCAGTTGACGACCGTTGCCGGATAAAACGTCTCGAGTGTATCGTACATCTCGTCTGCAGAGAGATCAGAGAAAATCCATCCCGATTTAAGCGACGGTGCAGTCCGGAGCGGGCGGTATCGCCCAGCCGCATCGAGAGTTCCAATCTCGCGGGCCGCAAACGGATCCGTGTAAGTTGTCAACTGGGCGGCCTCGAGGTCGCGGTCTTCGGTGTGACGAACCTCGTAGCGACGAGTGCCGTCCGTCGAAACGGTCGTAGTTATGCTGAGTTGTCCCCACTCCCGTTTGATTCCGGATGCCAATGCGGCATACCGGTCTGGAACCGGGCGTTCGGCTGCTTGCTCGAGCCACCGACAGAACGCTCGCTTGAGGTCGGTTTCGACCTGCTGTGTATAAAAATACCAGTTCGTAATGTATGCGGCCTGCTCGTCGTCAACGGTATCCAGTTCATCGGCAGCGAGGCGGGTCTGTTGGGCCGGTGTCGAAACATGATACCGTTGGTCATCAGCGTCGTATTCTGCAACTAGCCCGTCGTGGTCGATCTGTTCTTCTGTAAGCGTCTGTTTGAACGCCGCCAACTGTGTTTCTGAAAGCGAAAGGCCAATACCTGGCATCTACTCACCCACCGTGGATGTCGTTGGAGCGGTCTGTTGTCGCATTTGGGCTGTCGCATCACCAATATCTGCTCCGGCGTCGGCAGCGCGCTCGAGAATGACCTCGGCGGTCAACGCTTCGGTTCCAACTGCACCGCCATACCAGATCCTGTGGCCTTCGACAGTTGCGGGCACAGCATACCCATTCTGGTAATCCTCAGTGAGTCCCATGTCTTCGGGAATATCTTCCTGCGTGTGGAATCCGTCGGCGATGAACAGCGGGACAACGATGATATCTCGGCTTTCGAACTGCGCTGTGATGTCGTCTACTTCCGGCTTTTCGTCCATGAACAGTGCCTTTACTTCATCAAACCGACCGGTCTTTCGGATTCGTTCGGTGTGATACTCGATTGCTTTGGCACTGTTTTCGTTGCGCTCGGTGCCGTGGCCGACGACAGCAAACCCGAATCCCTCTCCGAGCTCATCGTCGCCAGTGACCGAGACAGCCCGCCGGATCAACACGTCGGTCATCGCCTCGTGGGTACCAACAGGGCCACAGTAGTGGACTTCGGTGTCGATATCGCTGGCGAGGAGTGTGGCGGTATCCGCAGAGATTCCGTCTGAATCCCACAGCTCGCGGTCCCAGCCCTCTAATCGGAGTTCGCGAGGAATGACCTGTTCGGTAAAGTAGCCTTCGCTGATGAACAGCGGGACGACGTAGATATCGTCGCCTCGAGCCGTCCGTAGAACCTCACGAAGCGAGGGTTCTTCCTTCCAGAAGCCGGTTCGAACCTCCTCGAAGACACCTGTGTTTCTGATGGTGTTGGCGTGGGTGTGTGTCGGCACCGCAGACTCTGGGTTGAGATGAGAGCCGTGGGCGACGATGACCAGCGATTGCATACCGCTTCAAGAACGGAGAGGCTCTTAGGAGTTCGGCTCCCGGTTGTGTGGCAGTAACTCGTGGCGAAATAATCAAAGGGGTTCGACCCGCGCAAGTTCGTATGTCGCTTGCCGCCGAGACACGCCAAGCCGTTCGTAACCGTCCAGTGCTCTTTGAGGCGCTTCGTGCTGGTGTCATCAACTACACTGCCGCCGCCGATTCCCTCGAGGTAGACGGCGACAGAGAGGCGATTGCGACCGCACTCCGTCGGTTTGCAGCCGACCTCGATGAGATGCCGTCTCCGACAGAAGAACGGTCGATCACAGTACGACTCCACAGTTCACTCGAGCAGGTTGATGCCGAGGTGCTCTTAGCGGTCGAGGGGTCGGGAATTACGTTGGCAGCGCCGGCCAGCGAGGGTTCGGTTTCCATAGAAATAGACGGACAGGCCGCACTGCGGGCCAGCGGCGATGTCGACGCCCGACTGTTGGCAGTTGTCCTCGAGCGGCTTCGAATCGCCGAAATTGCGGTGGCCGCAGCCGGCCTGGCAGGCGAGACGATGGTAGTAGTCGTCGACCGCCGGGATGGGCCACGGGCTGTCCAACTGATTGAGGCGGTCGCCGACTCACGCTACTGAATCGAATCCAGAAACGAGAGCCACCGCTTGTGATCTTCGATGTTGTTGGTTCGTGCTTCCTCTCCGTAGCTTGGGTGTCGAATGGTTTTCAGTGCGTTCCGTGCGCGGTCGATGCCGATAATCTCATCAGCGAGCTGTTCGGCCTCCTCGTGGGTGAGCTGGTCGGTTCTGAGTCGGTTGAGACGTTGTTCACGTTCGGCCGCAAACCGCTTTTTGGCTTGTGAGACGAGTTCGTTTGTTTCGGCCGGCAACGTCTCGATTTTTCGCGTCTCGATGATAAACTCACGAAGATCGATCTCCTCGTCGCCGACAGCGATCGTCTTCGGGATTGATGCACCAACAGTCGCACTCTGACGGTTGATACGTTTGAGCAGCTTTTGACGTTCGGCATCGTTCATATCGGCCGTTGTGTCTGTTCTGCTAAAAGCGTAGTCGACCGAACAGACACTGACTCGGAACCATTATTACTTACAGGTCGGAACGGGCTGTATGGCACACACCACGGGCGGGCCTGAACTGGCAATCGCGCTCATCGTGGTCAAAGCGCTCATGCTGGTTGCAGGTGGCTTCGTGTTGTACTATGCAACCAAAGCCTACCGACGCACTGGCGATGAGTCACTCGGCTATCTCGCTGCCGGTTTTGGGCTCGTGTTGTTCGGATCAGTGCTCGGCGGAACCGCCTACGAACTGCTTGGAACGACGCTTGCGGTGGGTGTGGTGATCGAAAGTGCGTTCATCCTGTGTGGATTCCTGTTTATTGCCTACTCGCTCAAACGGTAGGCCCAGCCGACTTCGACGGCTTCAAATCGCTTGCCCGAATGAGTTCGCTCACTAATGGCCCTTTCGGTGACCAACACGCTGTCAGGCGACCGCGAAGTCTTCGAGCCAACCGGCGATTCCGTGCTCGTCTACGTCTGTGGGCTGACGGTCTCTGATGACCCACACCTGGGCCACGCCCGACTCTGGACACACGCAGACGTCATCTGCCGCTGGCTCGAGGCTGCAGGCTACGACGTCACTCACGTCGAAAACTTTACAGATATAAACGAAAAAATCGCCGCCAGAATCGGCGAGCGACCAGAATGGGACACAGAAGGCGACGTTGCCCGCCACTACATTGCCAAAGTCGTCGAGTACATGCGCGCGCTCAACTTCAAACGTGCCTCGGTCTACCCTCGTGTCTCAGAACATATCCCTGAAATCATCGAACTCATCGAGATGTTGATCGACTCTGGGCACGCCTACGAGGCAAATGGCTCGGTGTATTTCGATGTGACCTCCTTCGAGGAGTACGGCAAACTCTCGAACCAACAACTCGAGGATCTCGAAGCCCAAGGCGAGGCCGACGAACGGTCGGAAAAACACAACCCTGCGGACTTCGCACTCTGGAAAGCCGGCGGCGTCTCTGAGGCTGCAATCGCCGAACACGCCAAATGCGATCATGGCGAGCATCCTCCGACAGGCGAAACCTGGGACTCACCGTGGGCCGAAGGCAGACCGGGGTGGCATATTGAATGTTCAGCGATGTCGATGACGCATCTCGATCAGACGATTGACATCCATATCGGCGGCCACGATCTGGTCTTTCCGCATCACGAAAACGAAATCGCCCAAAGCGAGGCCGCCACTGGCGAGCAGTTTGCCAACTACTGGCTCCATACCGGTCTGCTCGAGACAAAAGGCGAAAAAATGTCTTCGAGCCTGGATAACTTCTTTACAGTCGAGGCTGCCCTAGAGGAGTTCGGCCCGAACGTGATCCGGACGTTCTATTTGTCGACCGAGTACAGTTCGAAACAGACCTTTTCGGAACCGGCACTCGAGGAGGCCAAACTGCGATTCGAACGACTCCAGCGGGCATACGAAACGACTGTCGAGGCTCTCGATTCGGCCGACGCACACGCGAAAACAACCGATGATGACCTCCGGACGGCGGTTGCTGAGACCGAAACCGGCTTCCGGGAGGCGATGAACGACGATTTCAACGTTCGGGAGGCGATGGCGGGACTCCTCGAGTTGACCACAGCACTCAACAAACACGTAGAGAACTACACACAGTACGACTATCAGGGACTCAAAGCCGCTCTCGAGGCGCTCGAGGTGTTCGGCGGCGAGGTCTTCGGTCTCCAGTTTGAGACACTCACCGACGGCGATGTCGAACTCGCAGGCGAGTTGGTCGAACTCGTCTTAGACGTTCGAGAAGACGCCCGCGAGGCCGGCGACTACGAGCAGGCAGATGCACTACGCGACCGCCTGGAAGCGATAGATATTGCGGTCGAAGACAGTGGCGAGGAGACGACGTTCCGCTTCGAGTAACCGAACA
>LKML01000142.1 GCA_001563795.1 Haloferacaceae archaeon B1-Br10_E2g22
ACTATCAGTTAACCCGGTATGATGATTCGTTCGAATTCGGGTGTTTTATGCGTCTTTGCGCTGATTTTCGTCCAATCAAATCCACCTGTTGTCGTCTACAGGTTTATCGAACAATGAGTTGAGCGTCGATTACTATCGGGTCACTCTCGCGCAGTTGACGACCATTGATGCAGCCGACGAAACGGCTACAGGTCTACGGGAGAACGTATGCATATGAGCGATGAAATACAGGTTCCGGACGACCCTACGGCTGCAGTCGACAGGCTGGCTGAACATCTGATCGCAACCGCTGAACGACCAGTGCCGCCGGCTACGAACCGCTGGCTTGGCGAGGCCGAAGCGGTCGCACGCGATGCCGCAACTGACGGCCTCGAGCCCGAAACACGCAACAAACGCGTCAAACAGGTCGAACAGCTGTTGGCCTCGGCCGACGAAACCGGCGATGAACTCGCGGATCGACACATTGCAGCGGCCGTTGGCTGCTGTCAGGTAATCCTCGAGCAGTGAGACGCGGAGAGCCAACCGGTGTAGGCGAATGGAAACGCTCTTTTGAGTCTCACACCCACTAAGAGACATATGAGCAACGGCGACGACGACGAGACGACCGTCGACAGCCTCACCGAGCGGGTGGCGGCGGCTGCCGACGCACTTGAAGCCGCCGAGACCGAGGCCGAACTTGATACCATCGAGGCAGACCTCGAGGAGATCGAAGCGGAACTCGAAGCAAGCGAGCTTCCAGCACTCGACGAGGACGAAGCGTCCGACGACGACCTCGAATCACAACTCGAAGATCTTCGCGAACAACTAGCCGACAAACGCGGCCCATACGCCGAGGACGTGACCGCAGCCATCGGTGCAGCAACCGAAACAATCGAGAACGGCGAGTGGACCGAACAGGGCACAGGCGAGGTCGACGAGGCCGTCTCGGGGTTCGTCGAGACGCTCGATGAGACGCTCGATGAGACGCTTGGCAGCGCTGGCGAAGACGACACCACGGTAGTGCTCACCGCAGCCAGCGAGGCCGTCGAGGAGGCCGAATTAGATCCCGACGACGACAGCGAGACGCTGACAGCGCTCCTCGAGGCTACCGACTCGCTTTCCGAAGCACTCGAGGCTGCCCAAGAGTGGAGCGATCTCACTGTCCGCGAGACGCTGCAGGCCGAAGGCTACTACGACGTGTTGGGCCACACCAAAGACTACCCACCGGAGTGGGCTGCGCTCAAAGAACACGAGAAACGCGGCAACACCGAGATGGTGATTTTGGCCTTCGAGCTGCTCGATTCGGAGTTTATGGAAGAACACTGTCTCGAGTCGCTGTCGCGAATGGGGCCGGTTGCGGCCACCAACGAGGCAATCGAAACGCTGCTGCCGCTGGCGGGCAAGCGCGACAAAAATGCCATCGAGATTCTCGGCAAGATGGGCGCAACTGAAGCTGTCGAGACGCTCATCGAGTACGTTGATGCAGACAAAGACGCCGCCCTCCAGAAAGTAACGTTCCGCGCGCTCGGTGAGATCGGCGACGAGCGGGCCGTCCAGCCGCTGGCCAACAAACTCCTGATGGAAAACGACACCGTTCGCCCACGTGCGGCCCGCGCACTCGGATTGATCGGAGACACCCGCGCAATCAAACCCCTCTCGGAGGCACTCAAAGCTGACGAAGACCCCAACGTTCGGGCCCAGGCCGCCTGGGCACTACGACAGATCGGAACCAAACGCGCCCTCGAGGCGGTCGTCGACCACGGAGCCGACGACACCTTCATCGTCCAAACCGAGATTGACAAAGCTCGAACTGCCCTTGACGCGGCAGTGCCGAGTGCCTAAGCGCCTCGCTCAGCGCGTCGTTTTCTGAACAGTTCCGCCTGTCAACACGGCCTCTTTTGGGTCAGCGGCCCCACAGTAGCTTGCATGACGAACGCACTATTCGTAGTCAGCCAAGAGGGATACTGGGGCGAAGAATGTATTGAGCCGCTGGTCACACTTGATCAGGCAGATGTCGAGATCACCGTCGCCACGCCGAGTGGAGACCCACCGGTCGTCGACGAACAGTCAGTCGATCCCGAAACGGTCGGCGAGGAGACCGCCGAGCGCGTCCGCGAGTACGACGCGAACGACGACCGACTCGCCACTCCCGAACCGATTGCAACCGTCGAGGCTGATGCGTACGATATCGTCGTCTTCCCCGGCGGCCACGGCACAATGTGGGATGTCAATACGGATCGGCATGCCCGACAACTGTTGGCAGATGCTGTCGCGGGCGACGAGGGTGTCGCGCTCGTCGTCTGTCACGCCGTTGGATTGCTTGGCTTTACACACACTGCCGAGGGCGAGTATCTCGTCGACGGCCGCCAGGTCACCGGCTTTCCCAACGAGTGGGAGGATGGAATTATCGACGACCACCACGTGATGGAAAACGGCCGAAAACTCCCATACCTTGTCGAAGACGAAGTCATCGCTGCCGGCGGCCAGTGGGATGCCGAACTCAACTCGGATACCAGCGTGACTGTCGACGGTGATCTAATCACAGCCCGCGGCCCGGAATCCTCAACAGCGGCCGCCGAGCGGCTACTCGAGGTCGTCGGCCTCGAGCATGCCGCCTGATCAGGGAGGACGCCCCGCTCGTCTCGAGTGGTCTGTTTCGATACGAAGCGTTTTGTGAGAATTCGTTTTCAGCGAACGGTGTGTTTCCGCGAAAGGTCTTTTTTTGCGGCACACCGAATGTCCGTATGGTTCTGTCCTTGGAGATGGGCTGGCGGCATCTGTTGTTTCAAAGCTGGCCGATAGCACCTGAGTTGATGAATGCTCACCTGCCGGATGAACTGGAGGCCGACACGTTCGACGGCTCGGCGTGGCTGTCGGTGGTGCCGTACACCAACGTTTCGGTGCGACCGAAGGGGTTGCCTGCCGGGATGGGCATTCGGCTTCCTGAACTCAACTTACGAACCTACGTCGAACGCGACGGCGTCTCGAGTGTCTACTTTTTCAGCCTCGATGCCCAGGGACTCGCCAGCGTGATCGGCGCACGGCTGTTTCAGCATCTGCCGTACTACTATGCTCGAACCTCCTTGGCGTGGGCCAACGGGCGTATTCAGTTTCGGAGTCGGCGGCTGCATCCCGGCGAGCGGCCCGCTCACTACGACGCCAGCTACTGGCCGGCCGGCAAGCCGTTTGCGGCTCCCGAAGATCCGTTTGCAGAGTTTCTCGTCGAGCGGTATCGGTTCTATACCCAGACACCGGATGGCTCGATTCGGTATACGGACGTCGGCCACGAGCCGTGGACGTTGTATCCGGCGGACGCAGACATCGAGACGAACACGCTTCTCAGCGCTAACGGGTTTGCTGTGCCCGACACTGAGCCGGTGTACTACTACAGTCCCGGGTTAGATGTGGTGGCTTCGACGAGCAGCCGACTGTAGCTGTGAGATAATCCAGACGCGAGAACCGAACACAAGCGCGTTCACGTAGTAGGTCAGGAGGACGAAGCGGCCGGAAGCCGGATTTCGACTGTGGTTCCGGACTGTGATTTTGGCACGTCGATTTCGCCCTCGAGCGTCGTAATGATCCAGTAGGTCAGATACAACCCGAGACTCTGGCCGTGAACCAGTGGTTCTTCTTTCCCCTCGGCCAGCACCTGCCGTTCGTCTTCGGGGAAACCGGGGCCATCGTCGGAGATTGCAATACGTATCTGTTGGTCGGTGCTGCTGACAGTGACGTCCACTGTTGGTTCTGCGCCGGTGTGTACTGCAGCGTTCTCGAGTAGTTCCCACAGTGCGGTCTCGATTCGTGGCAACGTCTCGGCGAGTGCAGTCTCCGGAATCTCGGCTGTCACTGTGACGTTCGGATACTGTTTTTCGAGTTGGCCGACCGACTCGGTGATAATCGGCGCAAGGTCGATAGTCTCCAGCGTCGGCGACAGTTCGCGGTTCGCTTCGATGTGCTGGGCCGATTCAGTGAGGTTCAAAAGCTGCTGTGACGCCTGAACGATTGCATCAGCGTTCGATTTGGCATCACCCTCGAGTGCGGCCGCCAGCAGTTCCGCCCGCCCGCCGATTACGGTCATCTTGTTGCGAACGTTGTGCCGCAACACGCGGTTGATCACGCTGATCAACCCTTCGCGCTGGCGTCGCTCGCTTGCGTCTCGCACCATTACTTGTAGCCCAACGATGTCCTCGGGCGTCCGGTCAGCCAACTCGACGCTTGGTTCGTATATCGGTACCATCCGCATGTCGACGTACACAGTGCGGCCGGATCGGGTTGCAACCGGGTGATCGCGCATCTCGAGGGAGTTTCCCTGTGTGACGTCCTTGATATACCTCGAGGCCTCGTTGAACGTCTCTTGATCCGAGGCAAGAATCGAAATCGGCTCGCCGGTGAGTTCCGCAGGCGTGTATCCGAGGAATGATTCGACCGTCGGTGAGACGAAACTGAACTTCATGTCTAAATCAATCCGGAAGATGAACGCAAAACTCGCCGCCATAACGGCCCGATACAGTTCGTTTCGTTGGGCGAGTTCGCGTTCCCGTTGGACGAGTCGTCGGCGTTGGCGTTCGTTCTCAGTAACGTCGGCGAGTGCAAGCACTGTGAGGGCCGAATCTCCGACTGGAACCGACCTGAACGAAGCGAAATAGTACGTACTCTGGCGGTCAGTTTCGTTGTTGCGTTCGACAATGCCGCCATCTCCGTCTCGTGTGGCTGCCACCGCCGGGAGCACGCTGTCGAGTTTCTCGCCGACAGCTCCCTCGAGTTCCGGAAACGCCCGTCTGGCATCTGCTGAGAACTCTCGAATCTGGCCGTTGCGGTCAAGGACGACGGTTGCCGCCCCGGTTTGGGCCGTCGTTTGGACTGTCAGCAACTGCTCGCCAAACAGAAACACGGCCCCAATGGCGAACGCTGCGACGCCGAGCGGTGCATAGATGAAATCAATCAGCTCCGGTATCGCAACCGCAACAATATCAAGCATGACAGGCAACCCCAAAAGAGCGGTGAATCCCGTCAGCGCGCGCGTACTGTACTCCGAGGCGACGAACAACTCGAAGATCATGAACAGCCCAACGGCGGCAAGCACGTACGCCAGGCCAGTCGAGGCCCAATGTATCACGCCGTGATTGATTGCCAGATGTTGAAACGGCGTGGTGGCTTCTGCGGTCGTAAAATACAGTTCGTGTATTGGGTTTGTGAGTTTGATTGTCACGACAGCCAGAACTACGCCAACGGAGAGTTGCCGGAGTCGCCGGTTCATGTGCAGCCGTCGGCCGGAGTACGCCGAGGCAAAATAGAGCCACGCCCACACCGTCGCAAAGCCGAATACCAGCCCAATGGTGTAGATGGGCTCTCGGAGCGGATCCGGGACAACAAAAAACACCGCTTTGAGCACTGCCCAAAGACCGCTAGTCACAAGCAGTCCGATTAGCCCATAGCGGAGTTCAGCGTCGTCGAACGTCCGCACACGTGGAACCGCCGCAAAACAGGCAAGCCCGCTGAGCAAAAACACGCCCATATACGCGACGCCAAGCGGCGTCATCCACGCTGCAGTCATTGATTCAGTACCTATCAGTATCGGAGAAATATAAACAGCCGGTTTACGCGATTGTACGGCACAGTGAAACGAGTCACTACCAAGAGGGATGTCGGTGGGTGAAAACAG
>LKML01000143.1 GCA_001563795.1 Haloferacaceae archaeon B1-Br10_E2g22
CGACAGCTATTGTATATAGCTACATACTATTTATTTGTTGTATTACACCTGCTGTGTCGGTGACTGAACAAATATCTTAACAGGCCGAACCTCTATATTGCAATCATGAGTTTGCAAATCACTCACGACTGTCCCGACTGCGACTCCGAAGAGACGTTCTACCGTGCAGCCAGCACAACACTCCATCTCGGTGAAAAAACGAAGTGGCGATGTACGAACTGTAGCTACACGTTCATCAAAATCAACGGTGTCAACAGCGTGACGGCCTGAGCAGAGTTGGGACAGATTCCCTCAGAGCGGTTTAGATACCATATTTTGAAATAAACACAAATCTAATACTAGCTAATTGAGCCGACGCGTAGAGTTATGAGTGCATACATCATTCCGTGGTCGTTTGGGTGTGTGATTTGTTGGACGACCTCTGCTGGGCATGAATTATAACAGTATCTTTGATTCGAACTGTCACTGTTAGGTGAAAACTACGTTCTGAGCTGGGCCGCTCGTGTACTCTGGGCTGCGTACATTGGTGTTTACCAGTCAAGGACACGATCTGCTTGGGGAAGTATTCGCTCTCTACGCCACGTATAAATTATATTCTGCGATATCAAATTAACCGCGTTGAGTCGATGCCCACAAAAATGTTCTGGCGGTTGAATATTTTAGAGATCAAACTACCCAATAGCGGGCTTCAATCTGCCAACAGCACTGTTTAGTTAAGCCAGTTTGAGAAGTGAGCAGTCGGTGGTTTGAGTTGTCGGTGCTGTCACCAGAACTACTCAGAGAGACGTTGGATAGGGCAAGTTTGGATACTATCTAAATACAGATTATCGGCGGTTTGGGAAGCCACCACTGGTACAGAGTTTGCAGTTCAACGCAGTAGACTTGGTCGGAATATCGAACAACGATCAACACAACCTGCTGTAGGATGGCCAATTTAGAAGAGCGCTGTCGGACGGAACTGTTTCGACCGCCCGACTGAACGGGGGGTAAACAAGACTGATTTCCGAGAGACGGTATTAGTCGGCCGGGGGTTCTACCTCGAGTTCGACATCGAGACACGCACAGGCATCCATTTCGGGGTCGAAACAGTCGGGACATTCGGGTTTGCGGTCGATGATCGTATCCAGGCGTTCGGCTACGGTTCCATCAATAACGCTCTCGAGTTCGCGGGCTTCAGCGCGAAACTCCTTGACATCCAAGACGTTAGTCAAAAACCGTTCGATGATACAGTACGTCTGGAGTGCATCTCGAGCGCGGACAATGCCGTCATCAGTAAGACGGACGCCTTTGTATTTCTCATGTTCGGCTAGCCCGCGGGCCTCGAGTTTGCCGATCATCTCGTTGGCACTGGCGGGGCTCACATCTAACATATCTGCCACGCGGCCGGTTGCGGCGGGGTTGTTCTCCTGTTTTTGGATAAGATAGATTGCTTTGAGATACTGGTTTGCCGTGTTCATTCGCGTTCCTCCATGATTTTTGTGACCTCTTCGGCACCATCGCGTTCTTCGGCTCTGAGTCCTCTGAGAACCTCGAGTAGTTGATCGCGATCGACTGAAAACGATGCATCGCTGGCTTCGATGGCCTCAATGAGGTCATCGTAGAACTTGTAGGCAGTCTCTTCGTTGCAGAGTTGATCGTAGAGTACGCCATCGAAATCATCCGGCTTTGTTTGGCCGTACCGTGCTTCGACGAGTGTTTCGATCTCATCGAAGGGTATACTGTCGACCGACAGATCCTGAATAAGCGCTTCGAGGCGTTTGCGGTGGTCGGCAGATTCGTCGGCCGCATGCGACAGCAACTGTTCGATTTCAGGATCAAGCACGCGCTCGTCGTCGGAAAGCGACTGGTAATGGTGGTGTGCGCGGGCTTCGACGACCTCCTCGAGGACGATTCCGATCTGGAGCAACCGAGCCAACTGTCGGTCGGAACTGACCTGTTGGCTGAGACTCACGGGTGTTCACCGGCCGATGCGTATCTACTCATACCATGTTGTGGGAGCGTTGGCAACTTACGGTTTTCCCTCGCAGTTGAACGGCACAAGAAAGATACCAGAGACGAAATCGTTTTGTTTTCGGCACGCGCTCAGCCACTAATGGAAGAGTCTGACGAACAAACAGTGTTGATTGTCGACGACGAGACGTCATTGGCTGAGTTGTATGCAGACTATCTGTCCGACGATTATGCGACCAAAATCGCCTCGACAAGCGGGGAAGCACTTGTTGAACTCACTCCCGACGTCAATCTCGTGTTGCTTGATCGGCGGCTCCCAGGGATGTCCGGTGACGAACTGCTCGAACACATCCAAGAGTGGGAGACTGACTGTCAGGTGATTATGATAACGGCGGTCGATGTTGATGCCGACATCATCGAGTTGCCGTGTGAAGGGTATCTCCAAAAGCCGGTGGACAGAGACGAGCTACTGGCGGCGGTCGAACAGGCGTTTTTGATCGACACATACGAGCGACTGGTCTTCGAGTACTATGAGACCCAAAAGAAGTATGCAGCCCTCGAAGCGGAGTTCTCACGGGGGAAAGCCTCAGAAGATCCGTTCGACCGTCTCGAAAGACGGATCGGCGAACTCGAAGACGAAATCGGCCGGACGGTTGATGCATTTCCCGACACCGAAATGCGCGATGCGTTCCGTGGACTCCACCGAACCGATTGAGCACCGAACGCAGTCGGTCTCAGCACAGATTCGGTATCGAGAAAGTCGTAGTTATGTTCGTGTTATTGGCAACGAGACGACGGGAACAACAGGGTCAGTAACGAGTTTTGAGGTGGTATCGCCCGACAACAGTCTCGTAATTCGACTGCCGCCGCGGGCACGGAACGCGACCGCATCGACAGCCGCCTCGAGGGCTGTATCAAAGATTGCCTCGACGAGGTCTGTACCGTAAACGATTGTAGTCTCAACGGACACCGATTCTCCGAGTGTCGATTCAACCGCCGAGAGAATCGCCTCGCCGTCTTCTTTTCGCTTTCCAAGCGGTGCCTTATCGATCGAGCCACCACCTTTTTCAATAACATGAATAACCGTGAGCTGCGATGTGGACTCGAGATGCGGCTCGAGTGCCGCACACGTCGGTTCGACGTCACTTTCTGATGCAACCGGAACGAGGAGGTGTTCAAACAGTGCCATAGCACACTGCTTCAGACGGCAGACAGACAAAAGAAGCTCTTGGCTGTATGGTTATCGACCGAACAGTCGGTCGAGAATCGAACGCTGGGTCGGCCGCTCGGCCAACAACACCGAACAGTCGACCTCGCTGAGCACCTCAAATGCCAGCGAGCCACGGACGAGCCGTGAGAGTAACCCCTCGCGAGTCGCCCCAATAATCACCATCGACCGGGTTTCGGCGTGGCGAGCAATTGACTCCTCTACGTCGCCAGAGTCGTCAATAATCAACTCAGCCTCATCGAGTCCGCGTGCTTCGGCCCATTCGCTGAGGAATGTCTCGCCTTGTTCTTTTTCAGACGACTCAGTAACGTAGAGTAGCGAGACGTCCGATCCCTGTTCAAGAAGAATCTTGGCGATCTCACCGCTGAGATCCGAACTGCCACCGCCAGCCGTTGGTACGAGCACATCAGTAAGATCAAACTCGCGGTCGTTCATGACCAGGAAATCACACGGAAGGTTTGTAGTAAGTTCATCCAACGGACTGCCCACACGACCCGCAGATAGTGCCGAAGTTGGGTTCCAACCCATCACGACGAGATCTGCTTCATCAGAACGAGCGGCGTCGAAGACTTCTTCAAACGAACGGTGAGAGACGATCGTTCTGGTTTCGACCTCCGCACCGAAGGTGTTGGCGTTCTTACGCGCCGAATCCAGCAGCTTTTCAGATTCGGCGTCGATGCGGTCGATATGTTCGGAGCCTGCATACAGTGGCGTCTGGTCGGGTACCTGAACAATATGGGTGGCGACGACTGTGCCGCCTTTTGCCTTGGCAAGCAGGCTGCCGAGTTCGATCAGGTTCCGTTCAGTGCGTGGGTTCGACAGTGGTACCATCACGCGGTAGTCGCTGCTGTCGGGCTGGACGGATTCAGCCGCTGAGACTGCTGCATCCGGCATCTCATTGGAGCGGTCGAGGATATACTGACCGAGATACCCCTGATGGTCGGTTTTCCCGCGAGCGTACATGAAGTACCATGCGATTGCACCGACAACAAATAGGAACGACAGCGCGATTTCAGCCGGAGCCATAAAGCCGATTAGCCCGAGCGAAAGTACCATTCCTGCAATGGGTGTGATCGGATACAGTGGCACCCGAAAGTCGGGTTCGTAGCCCGCAGGCTCGGTCTCCCGGAAGACGATCAGGGCCATATTCATCAGTGCATACACGATCAGATGGAGGACACTGGCAGCCTGTGCAAGGATTGCAAGATCACGGCCGAGAAAGACGATCAGGCCGATGATCATCGCACCCGTGACCGCAATCGACCGGTACGGTGTCGCAAATCGCGGGTGGATCTCGTTGAGCCAGTTGGTGACAATCTTATCCCGACCCATCGCGAAGTTGATCCGAGCCGACGAGAGAATCGAGGCATTCGCACTCGAGGCAGTCGCCAACAGTGCCCCAAGTGTCATGACTGTCGCAGCAGCCCCGGCAATCCCACCGGGGAAGGCGACTCCAGCGGCCTGGGCGACCGGCGCATCGAGATCGAGATCAGGCCACGGAACGACACCGAGCATGGCCGTAACGAGAATCCCGTATATGACAGTTACAATCGCCACGCTGCCGATAATCGCAATTGGGAGGTTTCGGCCGGGGTTTTTGAGTTCCTCAGCGACAGTTGCGATCTTCGCATAGCCAAGAAACGAAACAAACACGAGTGCAGTCGCCGGCAGGATCGCCTCAGGACCGAACGGCGCAAGCCCGCCGTCGCCAATCAGCACGGCGTAGTCGAACGACAGCCAGCCAGCAACGGCAAACGCACCCAAAATCGCCAGTAGAATGAAGACGATCACCGTCTGGATGTTGCCGGTTTCTTTTGCGCCTATGTAGTTGACGCCAACGAAAATGACTCCGGCGATGAGCGCGCCCAACTGGATATCGTTGAGGAACAACACGCTCGGAAGCGGCGCGAGCGTAGCGAGGTACTGCCCAAAGCCGATGCTGTAAAACGCACTCGCAAACGCCAGTCCCAGCCAGTCGCCGAGACCAGCAATCGAGCCGAACATCGGCCCCAGCGCACGGTTGACGTAGTAGTAGCCACCGCCGGCTTTCGGCATTGCGGTGCCGAGTTCCGAGACCGAAAGCGCGTTGATCATCGCAATTGCCCCGCCTACGAGAAACGAGATAACAACAACTGGCCCGGCTTCTTGTGCTGCAACACCCGGAAGAACGAAAATCCCTGCGCCGATCATCGTCCCGATCCCGATTGTCATCGCCGAGACGAGTCCGAGGTCTTTGGCAAGTTCTTCGTCACCCATCAGCTATCTACCTCGGATGTGGTGGCTCGTGTCAATTGCAGATGGCTGTGACTGTGTCTGTCCCATCTTGAAAACCCGTCCGTCTGTACGGCGGCTTCATGCATGATACCGGCCTGTAGCACAGACCCTTACTTAATCCGTTCGACAGACAGATAGCGAATAAACAACCAACTA